>CAJXZV010000012.1 GCA_913063835.1 uncultured Eubacteriales bacterium | reverse complement strand
GGGCCACGGCCGCCCGGGCGAGGCGGGCCCCGCGCCCGAGGCGCCGGGCCAGGCGGACCGCCGCCTCCCTCAGCCCCTTGCCCGGCCTCGTCTCGTCGAAGTCGGCCGTGATGACGGCGGGCAGCCGGCTGATGTTGTGCCTCACCATGTCCGGGAGGCCCAGGAGTTTCGGACAGGTATAGGTCCCGCGCTCAAGGCTCACCAGGCGCGGAAGGAAGACGGCGTCGACCCTGTCCCTGAGGGAGATGACATGCCCGTAGAAGGCCTTCACCGGCAGGCAGGCCTCGTCCACCGCCTCCCTCACCCCGGCCTCGAGCACCTCCCGGCTGGTCGGCCCGGAGTCGACCAGCCGGAACCCCAACTCCTCGAAGAAGCTGCGCCAGAAGGGATAGAGCTCGTAGTAGAGGAGAGCCCTCGGAAGGCCCACGACACAGCCCTCCCGTAGCCACGGGCCGGGAGCGCGGCTCAACCCCTGTCCTCCCCGCCGGCCTCGTCTTCCGTCCCGGTGGCCCCCGAGGTGCCCGTCTCCGGCCTCCTCGTCCTCAGCACCGACGGACGCGCCTCCCTGAGCGGCACGGGCTGGCGGACTATCACCGCCCAGAGGGCCCGCCCGTTGAACGGGACGAGGGGCCAGAGGTAGGGCACGTCGAAGCATTTCATCGTCAGGAGGAGCACCGCCTGGACGGCCACCCCCACCCCGAGGCCGACAAGCCCGAACAGGGCCGCCAGGACCACGAAGACGAGGCGGCTCAGCCGGACCGCGAGGGCGAACTCGAAGCTGGGGGTGGCGAAGGTCCCCAGGGCCGCCAGGGCGATGTAGAGGATGGTCTCGTTGGCGAAGAGGCCGACCTTCGCCGCGATGTCCCCGAGGAGGATGGCCCCGATGAACCCGAGGGCCGTGGCCAGAGCGCTCGGAGCGTGGATGAGAGCCAGCCGGATGAGGTCGACGCCCACCTCGGCCAGGAAGAACTGGAGCCCGAGGGGGACGACCCCGGGCTCCTTGGGGCCGAGGAAGGCGAAGCCGGGGGGGAGGAGCGGCAGGTCGTGGACGAGGGCCAGCCACAGCGGGGGTCCCACCCAGGATAGGAAGATGGCCGCGAACCTCACCAGCCGGATGTAGACCCCCGCCAACACGTCCTCCCTGAACTCCTCGGCGTGTTGGATGTGGTGGAAGAAGGTCGTCGGAAGCATGATGACGCTCGGCGAAGTGTCCACCGCGACGAGAACGTGCCCCTCGAAGAGGTGGACCGCGGCTACGTCGGGTCTCTCGGTGAGACGGATGAGGGGGAAGGGGTTCCACCACGCCTTGCGGCCGAGGAGGAACTCCTCGACCGTCTTCTCGGCCATGGGGATACCGGCCACCTCGATGTCCTTCAGGCGCTGCCTCACCGTGTCGACGAGGTCGCTGTTGGCGATGTCCTTGATGTAAATCAGGGCGACGTCGGTCTTGGACCTCTTCCCCACAGGGATGAGCTCGACCCTGAGGTTGGCGTCGCGCACGCGGCGCCTGATGAGCGCCGTGTTGAAGACGATGGTCTCGACGAACCCGTCTCGCGAACCCCGGAGGACACGTTCGAGCTCGGGCTCCTCGGGCTCCCGCGCCGGATAAGCCCTCGCGTCGATGATGACGGCCTCGTCGGCGCCGTCGATGATGAGGGCGACCGGACCCGAGAGGACGTTGTCGATGACCTCGGTGAAGGTCCCGGCCCGGTTGACCTCTATGTGGGGCAGGTGCCGGCGCAGGACCGCCTCAAGAGCCACGGGGGCGAGGTCGGCGCGCTCGACGCAGAGAAGGTGACGGAGCACGTCGGTCATGACGTCGTCCTTCACGAGCCCGTCGACGAAGATGACGGCCGCCGCCCGGCCTCCTATCTCCAGGCGGCGCTCCACGACATCGAAGCTCTCCCCGATGCCGAGGACTTCCCTCAGGTGGAGGAGGTTCTCCTCGAGGTCCTTGGTGAGCCTTGCCTCGCGCTTCTCCGGTCCAGCCAACGTGCGGCCTCCTCCCGCTCCGGCGGCGGCCTCCGTCACCCCTTGGGCCGCGCCACCAGGGCCATGGCCAATCCGGCCAGGATGGCCACGGTCAGGCCGAGGGCGGTGCCGGTGAGCCCGCCGGCCAGGAGACCGCTCAGCCCCTTCTCGGCCGCCCCTTTGAGCATTCCCTTGACAAGGGCGTGCCCGAAGGCGGGGAGCGGGACGGAGGCCCCCGCCCCGGCGAACTCGATGAGGGGCTCGTAGAGCCCGAGCCCGCTTGCGACCGCTCCGAGAACGACGAAGAGGACCATGACGTGGGCCGGGGTGAGGTTCGTCCCCAGGTCAAGGGTCAGCTGGGCCAGGACGCAGATGAGGCCGCCGACGACGAAGGCCAGGACGAAGCTCATCAAGGTCATGTCGCTCTCAGCCGCTCCTTTCCAAGACGACGGCATGGGCGACGCAGGGGATGGATTCGCCCTGCTGACAGGATGTCGGGCTGTGCAGGGCGCCCGTCGGCACCAGCAGGACCCTCTTGAACCTGCCCTGCTCCAGGTTCTTGAAGAGGTATCCGGCGAAGACGGAGGCCGAACACCCGCAACCGCTCGCACCGGCGACCGGCTCCTGGGTATCGTCGTAGAGCATGAGCCCACAGTCCACGAACCTGTTGTCGAGCCGCAGGCCCTTCCTTTCCAGGAGCTCGACGCAGAGCGGGTGGCCGACGGCGGCGAGGTCCCCGCTGAGGATGAGGTCGTAGGCCTCCGGGTCCCGTCCGGTGTCCTCGAAATGCCTGGCGATGGTGTCCGCCGCCGCCGGGGCCATGGCCGCCCCCAGGTCCATCGGGTCCTTCTGTCCGTAGTCGACGACCCGCCCGACCGTCACATGCGTCACCTGGACCTTGCCCTTCCCGTGAGGGCCGACCACGGCCGCCCCGACGGCCGTGGCCGTCCATTGGGCCGTGACCGGACGCTGGATGCCGAACTCGGCGGGGAAGCGGTACTGCCGCTCGGCCGTGTCGTGATGGCTCGAGGAAGCCAAGGCCACGTTGACCGCGAAGCCCCCGTCGACGAGGACCGCGGCCAGGGCGAGGGCCTCGGCCACGGTGGCGCACGCCCCATAGAGCCCGAAGAAGGGGACGTCCAGCGTCCTGGCGGCGAAGGAGGTGACGACGATCTGGTTCAAGAGGTCCCCCCCGAGGAAGAAGTCGACGTCCTGATGCCGGACCTTCGCCTTGGCCAGGGCCAGGTTCACGGCTTCCTCCACCATCTTCGTCTCGGCCTGCTCCCATGACTTCATCCCCAGGAGTCGGTCGGCCTTGACGACGTCGAACCAGCCTGCCAGGGGTCCGGCCCCCTCCTTGGGACCGACGACGGCCGCCGCCCCGAGGACGGCTGGAGGGTTGGAGAAACCGATGGTCTGGCCGTTCTTCTTGGTCGTCACCTTCCCACCCTCGTCGCCTGACTCTCGTCCGCCCCCGCCCCCACAGGGCGGGATGCGCCTGATGCCCCCCTAGCTGCCGGCCGGACCCGACACCAGCATCCTGATGAGGGCCACGACAAGCCCTGCGGCGAGAGCGTAGACGATGACGGGCCCGGCGATGGTGAAGAGGCGGGCGCCCACGCCGAGAAGGAGGCCTTCCCTGCGGAACTCCATGGCCGCGGAGGCGATGGAGTTGGCGAACCCTGTTATGGGGAGGGCGGCCCCCATACCCGCCCTCTTGCCGATGCGGTCGTAGACCCCGAGGCCCGTGAGAGCGGCCCCGATGGCGATCATCACTCCGGCCACCAGGGGAACGGCCTCGGTCAAGGGCAGTCCCCCGAGGAGGGCGAGGTTCAGGAAGAACTGCCCTACGGCACAGATGGTCCCGCCCACTCCGAAGGCCCAGAGGGCGTTCCGGAGAATCGCCGGTCTCGGGCTTCTCCGCATGACGAGCCTCTTGTACTCGTCAGCCTGTTCCTTGGTCGCCTTCATCCGGCTCGACCCGGGCCCGGCTAGACCTTCGTCCGTCTCCGGTCGCCGTCGACGACGAAGGCGACCCTGACGTTGGCCTTGTAGTTCGTGATTCTGCCGCTGTCGACGTTGGCGGTCCAGTTGGAGACCTCCACACCGGTGATGTTGTCCACCGTCTTGGCCGCCTCCATGACCGCCTGGTTGGCGGCGTCCTGCCAGCTCTCCTTGGACTCCCCGACCAGCTCCAGGACCTTAACCACGCCCACGACTCGTTCTCTCCTTTCCGGGTTCGGGACCTTCGGGATCCCGGTTGAGAAGGTGGTCCTCAAGGTCCCACAGGGACCTGAGGTCTCTGAGGATGTCTCGGGCCCGGGCCCGGTAGCCCTGGGAGCCCTGGGTCCGGCCCTCCTCGGCCACGACCACGTCAGCCCCTTCCGGCGGATGGCTCTGGGCACGGAGGAAGACGAGGGAAGCCACGAGCGCCGCCGCGACGACGATGAGGGCGACGAAGATCAGGGTCTTGAGGCGCCCTTCGGTCCAGGCCCACATGACTCGCCCTCCCCGCGACTCCGGGGAGGATTCTGCCCGCGTCGGAGGGTGATTAATCGCCGCTGAAGGGGCGGGGTCAGGGGGTGAGCATCGACTTCAGCCTGAGGAGAGCCCGCCGCTCGAGCCTGGAGACCTGGACCTGCGAGACCCCCAGGAGTCGTCCGACCTCCGCCTGGGTCTTGTCCTCGAAGAACCGCATCTCGAGGAGGCGCCGGTCCCGCTCGTCCAGGCGGGACAGGGCCTCCTTCAGGGCCAGGGACTCGAGGAACCCCTCCTCGCCCCCGGCGGTCCGGGTGGGGGAGCCGGCCGTCACCGCGCCCGCGTCGCGTCCGGCGGCCAAGCGGTCGATGAGGTAGACCGGGTCACCGGCCTCTTCGCCCGCCTCGCAGAAGAGCGACACCGGCAGCCGCGTGGCTTCCAGCGCCTGGACCACGTCGGTGGGGTCCACCTCGAGAACACGGGCTATCTCCGCGGTCCCGGGCTCCCTGCCGGTGGACTTCGTCAACTCCTCCCTGACCCTGAGGGCGCCGGCGGCCAGCTCCCTCATCCGCCGCGAGACCCGGACGGGCCTTTGGTCCCGGAGGTGCCGCCTTATCTCCCCGATGACCAGCGGGACGGCGTAGGTGGAGAAGCGGGTGCCGAAGCTCGGGTCATAGCGCTCCAGGGCCTTCATCAGCCCGACACACCCGAGCTGGAAGAGGTCCTCCGGGTCCTCACCCCGGTACCTGAAGCGCCTGACGATGTCCCAGACAAGCCTGAGATGGGACCGGACCACTCTCTCCCGGGCCTCACGGTCCCCTTCCTTGGCCAGGGCGAGGGCCTTCCGGAGCTCCTCCTCGTCGAGCGGCTCGGCCGGACGCGGAAGGGACGTTTCCTCGGGAGGCGTTCCCACACCGACCCCCCCTCAGGTGCCGGCCCGCCTGTCCCCGGCCGTTCCGTCCGAAGGGACCCCGTCCCTCACGGGAAGGCGTCTGCGCAGGACGACCCGTGTCCCGTGGCCGGGAGAGGTGGTCACGGCGACTTCGTCCATGAAGGTCTCCATGAAGACGAATCCCAGGCCCATACGGTCCGGACGGGTCGTGTAGGAGGGCTTCCTCGCCAGTTCCACGTCGGCGATGCCCACACCCCGGTCGGAGACGCTGACCTCCAGGACCCCGTCGTCCGCGCGGGCCTCGACGGTCACGGTCCCGCCGCCGGACGCCCCCCCCTCCTCGGGGTAGGCGTGCAGGACGACGTTCGAGAAGGCCTCCGAAACCGCCACCCGTATCTCCTCTATCTCGCCGAGGGTGAAGTCGAGGTGAGAGGCGAGGGACCCCACGGCCACCCGCACCAGGGCGACGTTCTCGGGCCGGGCCGGAAGCTCCAGCCTGAACCAGTTCAGCGGACCCTTCGGTGGCGAGACCCGGCCGCTCACAGGACCCCACCCCCCGAAGCGGAGGAGGTATCCCCGCCGAAGGCCGCGACAGCCTCCCGGACCGATGGATGGCACTCGATGATGCGCATGACACCGGACAGCTCGAGCACCCGCCTGACATGGGGGGCACAGCCGGACACGGCCACCCGGCCGCCCCTTTCGGCGACCCGTTTGTAGCGGCCCAGAAGGGCGCCGAGGCCCGAACTGTCGAGGAAGCCCAGCTCGGAGAAGTCGATGACGACATCACGCGACCCGAAGCGGTCCAGGTCGGCGTCCACACGGTGCCTGAACTCGCCGGCCGTGGCGAGGTCCAGCTCGCCGGAGACCCGCACGACGAGGATGTCCCCCACCCTTTCAGTCCTGATGTCCAACGTCCGGCACCACCCTTTCTAGCTGGGGGCTTTTAGGGGTGGTTCTGCACTGCGGAAGAATCTTCCTCCAATCAAGTCCGGACGGATGACGGTAGGCCTCGGCCGGCTCACCCGGCCCCGAGGACGCGAAGGAAGAGCCTCCAGACGAGAGCGAGGTACCCGATCCGCCCCGAATCGGCGTCCGAGACGAGGACGAAGCGCCCTATCTCCTCTTCCCCCCGGCTGACGACAATGGCGCCGACGGGGTCGCCGCGCGCGACGGGCGCCTTGACGACTTCGGCCAGGACGACCTCCCTCCGGACCTCCTCCTCACTCCCCTTCTGGAGGAGGACCCCGAAGTCTTCGGGTGCCACCGCCCTCACCCTGGGGAGGGTTCCAAGGTCGACCGGCACCTCTCCGTAAGACCGCCCCTTCTCAGCCACGCGCAGGGAGGTGAAGCGGGCGAAGGCGTAGTTGAGCATCTTCGTCGTGTCAGCGAACCGATCGGTGGGGTTCTCGGCCCCCATGACCACGGCGATGAACCGGTTCTGACCCCTCTGGGCCGTGACGGCCACGGAGTACTTCGCTTTCGCCGTCCAACCCGTCTTGAGGCCGTCGCACCCCCGATAGAAGTTCACCATCCGGTTGCGGTTCACCAGCCAGGTCTCACCGTCCCGGATGTGCGTCTCGTAGATGGCCGTGAGCCGCAACAGCTCCGGATGGCGCACCGCCTCGCGGGACAGGAGGGCCATGTCCCTCGCCGTCGAGTAGTGTCCCGGGGCGTCGAGGCCGTGCGAGTTCTCGAAGTGGGTGTTGTGCATCCCTAGCTCCCGGGCGCGCTCGTTCATCAGGGCCACGAACTCTTCTTCCGTCCCGCACATGTGCTCGGCCAGGGCCACGGACGCGTCATTGGCCGAGCCCACCGCGATGGCCAGAAGGATCTCCTCAAGGGGCATCTCCTCGCCCGCTTCCAGCCATATCTGCGTCCCGCCGTAGCCCTGCGCATGCTCGGTGCAGACGACCCTGTCGTCAGGGCTCAGGCGGCCGTCCTCGAGGGCCTCCACGGCGAGAAGGAGAGTCATGATCTTGGTCAGGCTCGCCGGGGCGTAGCGCTCGTCGGCCGCCTTCTCGTAGATGACCTCGCCGCTCAGGGCGTCGACGAGGATGGCTGAAGGAGAACTCACTTCGAGCGTCGTTGCCCCCGCAGGGCTCTCCGCGGAGGCCGGGAGCGGCCAGGAGGTGACAATGGCCAGAACCACAGCCAGGGCGCACAATCTTGGGGTCGCAAGGGGCTTCACGGCGAATCCCTCCGGCGGGCCGCATCGACAAGGGCCCGTCAAAGGTTTACGCCCCTACCTTCCTCTTGATGACCGCCTACGCGCCCGAGGTCCCTCCGGGGCGGGTTCAGCTCACCGTCTCGAGGATGAGGGCGGGGGCCTCCACCCGGACGTCCCCAAGGACGAAGGCCTCCTCCAGCCGGGCGGCCCCCCAGCGCGCGGCTTCCCTGTCGCGGGCGTGGACGACCCCCAGAACGTCCCCCTTCTCCACCCGGTCGCCCACCTTCGCCTCCAGGACGACCCCCACCGACGGGTCTATGCTGTCCTCCTTCCGCTCGCGGCCCGCACCCAGTCGCATGGCCAGCCGCCCCACGGCGAGCGCATCGATCGCCTGGACCCAGCCCGACCGGTGGCTCCGGGCGGCCTCTCTGGCCGGCGCGGCGGGCAGCACCGGGGACCCGGGGTCCGCCACCCTCCCGTCCCCGCCTTGCGCGACGACCATGCGGCGGAAACGCTCCAGAGCCTCTCCGGAACGTATGAGCCGCCGCAGCCGCTCCTCGGCCCTGTCGAGCTCTCCCTCGACCCCGCTGAGAAGGAGCATGTGGGCCCCGAGCCGCACACAGAGCTCCTCGAGGTCCGGCGGGCCCTGCCCGGCGAGACATCTGACCGCCTCCGCCACCTCGAGGGCGTTCCCCACGGCCCTTCCGAGGGGCTGGTCCATGGCCGTGACGACGGCCACCACGCGGACGCCCGCCCCCCGGCCGATGTCCACCATGGCCTGTGCCAGCTCTTGCGCCTTCTTCCTCTCTTTCATGAAGGCTCCCCGCCCGGTCTTGACGTCCAGGACCAGACGCCTGGCCCCGCCGGCGATCTTCTTCGACATGATGCTGGAGGCGATCAGGCCCACGCTCTCGACGGTCGCCGTCACGTCCCTCAGCGCGTAGAGCAGTTTGTCCGCCGGAACGAGGTTCCCGGTCTGGCCGGCCACGACCGCGCCGACCTCTCTCGCCAGCCTGAAGAACTCCTCGCGGTCGAGCGAGGTGCGGAAGCCCGGGATGGACTCGAGCTTGTCGATGGTCCCGCCGGTGTGTCCGAGAGCCCGCCCGGACATCTTGGCCACGACGGCCCCCGCCGAAGCGACGAGCGGGGCGAGGACGAGGGTCGTCTTGTCGCCCACCCCCCCGGTCGAGTGCTTGTCCACGACGCGCGGGTCGTCCCCGAAGTCGACCATGTCCCCGGACCGGGCCATGGTCAGGGTCAGGTCGGTCATCTCGCGCGGCTCGAGCCCCCGGAAATAGACGGCCATGAGGAACGCGGCCATCTGGTAGTCCGCCACCTTCCCCTGGACGTAGCCTTGGATGAGGAAGCGGACCTCCTCGGACTCCAGAGTGAGTCCGTCCCGCTTCCTCCTGATGATGTCGACCACCGAGAGCCTTTCCGTCACCACCGAACCTCCTTCACGCGACGCTCGGCCAGGGTCGGGCCAGAAGGCCCTTCAAGAGGGCACCGAGCCGCCCCTTGGCCCGGTCCGCCACAGCCAGCACCTCGTCATGGCTGACCACCTGCCCCGGCCTTCGGCCGAGCACGTTGGTGATGGTGGAGACGCCGAGGACCCTCTGCCCCCCGTGGCAGGCGACGATGGCCTCGGGGACCGTGGACATCCCGACCGCGTCCGCCCCGAGCCCCCTGAGCCAGGCCACCTCGGCCTCAGTCTCATAGCTCGGCCCCTGCACGGCGACGTACACGCCCTCCCGGCAGGTGAACCCGGAGGCTCGGGCCACATCCCGGGCGACCTCGAGGAGGCCCCGGTCGTACACCCCCACCGGAGAAGGGAACCGAGGTCCGAACCGTTCGTCGTTCGGCCCGCGCAGCGGATTGTCGGGCATGAGGTTGATGTGGTCGGTGATGAGCATGAGGTCGCCCGCGGCGAAGGCCGGATTGAGCCCACCGGCGGCATTGGTGAGGATGAGGACGGGGACTCCCAGCCTCTGGGTCACCCTGACGCCGAAGGTCACCTCGGCCAGGCTGTAGCCCTCGTAGTAGTGGAGCCTCCCCTGCATGACCACGACGGTCCGGCCGCAGAGGTCTCCCACGACGAGACGACCGGCGTGCCCCTCGACCGTCGGCCTCGGGAAGTGCGGGATGTCCCGGTAGGGGATCACGGCGGCCTGCTGGACTTCCTCGGCCAGAACGCCGAGGCCCGACCCGAGCACGACGGCCGCCTCCGGCCGGCGCTGCTCGAGCGACGCCCTCTCCGCTATGTACCGGGCGGCCTCTCCCGCCTTCACCCAGACGGATATCTCTTTCCCGGCGTTCTTCGGCACCGGCGTCCCCCTTTTCACGAGTCTTTCAGCCTGCGGGCCCGCCCTCTACGCCCGCATGTCATCACTCCCGGCGAGGAGCGCCGCGAAACTCCGCCCGCGCCCGCGGTAGCCCGGGACACCCGTCAGCTCGGCCAGGGTGGCCGCGAGGTCGGCGAAGCTCTCCCTGGTCCCGAGCTCGACCCCACGGGCCAGTCCGGTCCCCTCGACCAGGACCGGCACGTACTCCCTGGAGTGGTCGGTGCTCGGGGTGGTCGGGTCGCAGCCGTGGTCGGCCGTGACGACGAGGATCCCTCCCTGCGGGTGGGCCAACACCGCCTCCCGCACGCGGGGAAGCTCCCGGTCGAACTCGCCGAGGGCCCTCGCGAACCCCTCCGGGTCGTTGCGGTGTCCGTAAAGCATGTCGAAGTCCACGAGGTTCGCGATGACAAGGCCCTGCTCAAGACCTGCCGCCTCCCGGACGACGGCCTCGATGGTCGCCCGCAGGCCCGCGGCGGGGACGTGCCTTGTGACACCCTGCCCGGCGAAGATGTCCCTCACCTTGCCCACCGCCGTGACGTCAAGGCCCGCCCTCACCAGGTCGTCGAGCAGGGTCGGGCCGGGCGGGGGAAGGCTCCAGTCGCGGCGCCCGGCCGTGCGGCGGAAGGAACCCGGCCGGCCGACGAAGGGCCGGGCTATGACCCGTCCGACCAGGAAGGGAGGTTCCCGGTACAGCTCCCTGGCCTTCTCACACATCCGGTAGAGGACTTCGACCGGGATGACCTCCTCGTGGGCCGCGACCTGGAAGACACTGTCGGCGGAGGTGTAGACGATGGGCCGCCCCGAAGCCAGGTGCAGAGGCCCGAGCTCCTCGATGATCTCAGTGCCCGAGGCCACCTTGTTGCCGAGGACCGGACCTCCGATGTACTCCTCGAAGGGCTGGAGCATCTCCGGAGGGAACCCTCGGGGATAGGTCGGGATGGGGTCCCGGGTCACGAGCCCCGCGAGCTCCCAGTGCCCGGTCAGGGTGTCCTTCCCCGGGGAGACCTCGGCCATGCGGCCGGCCGCCCCGCGGGGGCTGAGCGGAGGCACGCCCTCGATGTCCCCGGTCAGGCCGAGCCCCATGGCGGCAAGGTTGGGGAGGTCGAGCCCGCCGACAGCCCTCGAGAGGTTGCCCAGCGTGTCGCTCCCTTCGTCCCCGAAGGCCGCGGCGTCCGGCAGGGCCCCCACCCCGACCCCGTCCAGGACGACGATGACCACGCGCAAGAGCCGTCTAGGCTCTCGGGTGGCTGTTCCGGTACTGTTCACGGAGCCTCTTGCGGTTGATGTGGGAGTACACCTGGGTCGTGGAGATGTCCGCATGTCCCAACATTTCCTGGACGGCCCTCACGTCGGCACCATTCTCCAACAGGTGGGTCGCAAAGGAGTGCCTGAGGGTGTGGGGCGTTATGGACTTCTTGATGCCTGCTTGGGCGGCGTACTTCTTGAGGATCTTCCAGAAGCCCTGACGGGTCATCCTCCGACCGTGGTGGTTGACGAAAAGACTGCGCTCCCCGTGGTCCTTGACCAGCTTGGGCCGGCCGCGGGCGAGGTAGTCGGCGACGGCGTTGCAGGCGATCGAGCCGAGCGGCACGATGCGTTCCTTGGACCCCTTTCCGAGGCAGCGCACATAGCCCAGCTCGAGGTTGACGTCCGCGAGCGTCAGGGAGACAAGCTCGGACACGCGCATTCCTGTGGCATAGAGGACCTCGAGCATGGCCTTGTCGCGGAGTCCGTTCGCCGTCGTGACCTTCGGCTGCCGCAGGAGCGTCTCCACCTCACGCACGGTCAGGACCTTTGGGAGCCTACGGTCGAGCTTAGGGGACTCGAGGTTGGCCGTCGGGTCACGGTCGACGATACGCTCACGGACGAGGAACTGGTAGAACGACTTGAGGGCCGCCAGCCGCCGGGCGATGGTCGCCGGGGACCTGCCTTGCTTCTCCATCTGCAGGAGATAGGAGATGATGTTGGCCCTGGACGCGTCCCGCAGGGAGACAAGGTTCCCCTTGCTGCGCAGGTAGGCCGAGTACTGCCTCAGGTCCCGACCGTAGGACTCGAGCGTGTTGGGAGCCAAGCCACGCTCGACACTGAGATAGTTGATGAACTCCCCGATGAGGTCCTGCATACCTGCTCCCCTGACGCCACAGTGACGGTCCTCAAGGAACTTACCGTGAGGAGGCCGGGTTGTCCAGCCTTTTCTGGCAGCTGTCCGTCGGCACTTCTACGCCGTACCTCTGATTCCTCCGGGGAGCCATACTTGCGGCCGCCTCCGCCCCTCGGCCCCTCGGCCGGATATGGCCAGCCCCCGGGTGCCGAGCCGGACGTGGATCCGGCCCGGGCGACCTTGTCGCACGGCTCCTCAGGCCCGGGAGGGAACAGGAGCGTCCTGACCCAGGCCAGGCCCCACTGGAGGACAAGGGCCAGGACGACCAGGAGGACCACGAGCTCCCACAGGCTGAGCCGAGGCCGTTCCCGACCCGAGCCCGACTCCGGACGCACGCGCCCGACTCCGAAGACCGGAGTCCTGGCCGGGTCGGGCCGCCGGCGGGCCGGACGCGACTGTCCCATGTGGGATTAGTATTGCCCTCGCGGCCGGAACTAGAACGCGGCTAGGCCATGGCCTCCTCGAGAGGCGTGAACTCGAGGCCGTGGGCCTCGGCCACGGCCTTGTAGGTCAGCTTCCCGGCGTAGACGTTGACACCCTTGGCCAGCTCCGGATATTCCCGGACCGCCCGTTCATAGCCGAGGTCGGCGAGCCTCACGGCGTACGGCAGAGTCGAGTTGGTGAGGGCGAAGGTCGACGTCCGCGGCACCGCGCCCGGCATGTTGGCCACCGAGTAGTGGCAGACCCCGTGCTTGACATAGACGGGGTCGCGGTGTGTGGTCACCCGGTCGATGGTCTCGACACAGCCGCCCTGGTCGATGGCCACGTCCACGATGACGGAGCCCGGCTTCATCGTCTTGACCATCTCCTCGGTCACCAGCTTCGGTGCCTTGGCCCCCGGGATGAGGACCGCTCCCACGAGAACGTCGGCCCGGGCCACCGCCGCGGCCAGGTTCACGCTGTTGGAGGCGAGGGTGACCACCCGGCCGCCCCACAGGTTGTCTATCCAGCGGAGCCTCTCGGGGTCGATGTCGAGGATGACGACCTGAGCTCCCAGCCCCAGGGCTATGCGGGCGGCGTTGGTCCCCACGATGCCGCCACCGATGATGATGACCTCCGCCGGGGGGACACCGGGGACCCCCCCGAGGAGTACGCCCCTCCCTCCATGAGGCCTCTCCAGGAAGTGCGCCCCTATCTGCGTGGCCATGCGCCCGGCGATCTCGCTCATCGGAGTGAGCAGGGGAAGCGTCCGGTCGATCTCGACCGTCTCGTAGGCTATCCCGATGATCTTCCGCTCCAGCAGGGCCAGCGTGAGGTCGCGGTCGGCAGCGAGATGGAGGTAGGTGAAGAGGATCTGCCCCTCGTGGAAGAAATCGTACTCTTCAGGGAGCGGCTCCTTGACCTTCAGGATCATCTCGGCCTCGTCGAAGAGTCGCCGCTTGTCACTCACTATGGTCGCCCCCACCTCCCGGTAGTGGGCGTCTTCGAAGCCGCTGCCGATGCCGGCTCCCTCCTCGACGAGGACGCGATGGCCTGAGGCCCTGAGTGTGGCCACTCCGCCCGGAGTTATGGCCACCCTGGCCTCAGCCGTCTTGATCTCCTTGGGAACCCCGATGATCACGCCAGTCGGACCTCCTCTGTGCTACGGACAAGCCGGGTTCGCGCGGCCGGTGAGAGTCATTGCGGCCGGCGCTGAACATCTTCTGGCCCGCCCTGGATTTCCCTCCGCGGAAAGAGTCTGACTCGGGTGGACGGGAGGAGCGGCACGAGCGCGGGGGTGGGGAGGAGACTGACGGAGGCGGCCGGCTTGTCGCCCTACCTCGTCAGAGCCCCACGATGAAGCCCATCAGGAGAGGAGTCACGTAGGCCTCCACCAGACTGCCGGCGACGAGCACCCCGGCCAGGACGAGGCAGGTGAACGTGTAGGCGAGGAACTCCTCGGCGAGATTCACCCTGAACCCTCTCACGCGCCGCCTGACGACAAGGACGGCGAAGGCCAGAGAGGATACGGCGAGGGCGAGCACCGCCGGAACGACGACCAGGTTCTGGGGCACGATGGACAGGAGAGAGAAGGCCATGCCCTTGAACCCCATCTCACTGAAGAGGAACCCCACGGAGAAGCCGATGACGAACCCTCGGACGAAGATGATGACCATCGCTAGGGGCACGCCGACGACCGTGGCTCCGAGAATCCAGAGGAGCCCGGCGGTCTTCAGGTTCCCCAGGGCCGACTGGCGGAACACCACGGCGCCGTCAATCTCGCCGAGCTTCTGGCCCAGGCCCCTGAGGAACACTTGCATGTACTCGAGGAGTTCGACCTTCTGCTCGACCGAGAGGGCGTTGACGGCCAGGGCTCCGAAGGACACCCCCATGATGAAGAGAAGGCAGACGAAGAAATAGTACGGAGCCGAGCTCCGCAGGTAGCCGCCGAGCCCGTCCTGGAACTGGCCGATGAAGGACAAGGCGCACTCCCCCGGGTAAGGAGCATCACCCCAACCCGTATTCGCCGGGTCGCTCCCTTATGCAGGGTCCGCCTTCGGCCGGTCCCCGTCGTCCCCAGCCCGGCGGCGCCGCCCACGAGACCTGTCCCCGGCCAAGAGCACCCGACCGTAGCGCCCTCCGGCTCCCGGTAGGATGTCCAGGGCGGAGGTGTCGCCCCGCGCCGCTGCTATCCGCGCCGCCAGCTCGGGGCCGACCACCTCGGTCAGCTCCTCCCGTGTCGCTCCGTGAAGCACCCGCATCTCCGTCCCGAAGGCCTCGAGGAGGACCTCCAGGGTCTTCGGCCCGACCCCGGGCACCTGGCGCAGGGGGATGTGGTGGACATAGGGAGGACGTCGGCCTCCTTCCCCCCTTCTGCGGCCCGCGGCGTCCTTCGGGTGCGGCTGCCGGGCGGCGAGCTCCTCCACCCGGTCGAAGACCCCGCCGACCACCCCGGGCCGCCCGCAGGACGGACACCTGCGGCGTCCCCGGTCCCGCCCCGGGCCCGGGCCGTCCCCCCCGTCAGGCACCCAGCCGCAGGAGGGGCACCAGGCCCGGTGGTACTTCCCCAGCCGCGGGTCAAGGCCGTAGTTGGCGGCGACCGCCCCGAGCCGCACAGCTCCGGCCAGGGCCTTGAAATCCAGCCCGTCCGGGCCCTCCTCAGGGAGGAGGGCGTTGTGCTCCCTGGCGATCGTCTCCGGCGAGTGGGCGTCCGAGTTGGAGAGGAACGTGAACCCGCGGAGGGAAGGCACCCTGTCGGCCATGGCCGTGTCCGCACTCAACCCGAGTTCCACAGCAGGCACGAACTCCAGGGCCCTGTCGCTGAAGACCTGCCGGAGGTCGCTGCCGCCCTGGCCGAAGAAGCCCTTGTGGGGGGTGAACACGTGGGCGGGGACGAGGAACCCTCCCTCGCGGCCCACCCACAGCGCGAGCTCGTCTCCTGACGCCCGGGCCTTCTGTGAGCTCAGGCCGATGTTGCTCACGCGCCGGGCCAGGAAGTCGGAGAAGCCCCGGCAGACCTCGAGGTCCGGCAGGAAGCAGAGATGGTGCACGGCTCCGACACCCTCCTCCTCGACCTCGACCTCCGAGGCCAGGACGAGGAGGAGCGGAACGTCGCCCTTCCAGCGGAGCCCTCCGCCGCCGGGTGTCTCAAGGTCCCCTGCGCCGACCAGGTCCTCGAGCTCCTTGAGGACATGCGGGGAGTGGGCGTCCACGATGCCCACGGCATGGAGACCCTTGCGAGTAGCGCTCTCCTCGATGATGCCGCGCACGGTCAGCCGTTCGGAGGCCGTCACCTTCACGACCCGGCCCACGGCCCGGCCGACGTGGACGTGAAGGTCTGCCAGCACGGCCCCGCCCGACCCGGCGGCCGCCGTCAACAGGCTCCTCCGCCCCCGGGGTCCCGGCCGGTCTCGGACCCCGTTCCGACCACGCCCGCGGCGAGGAGGAGGCCGGCGACCGTCTTGGCGTCGCGCAACCGCCCCTCCCTGGCCATAGCCGCCGCGGCCGCGAACGGCAGAGCCACGACCTCCACCCGCTCATCCTCCTCAGGCTGCGGCCCGACCCCGGCCTCCTCGTCTTCGAGTTCGGCGAGGTAGATGTGAACGACCTCGCTGAGGAAGCCCGGCGAGGAGAAGACCGAGGCCAGGAGCTCGAGCCGGGCGGGACGCCGGCCGGTCTCCTCGAGGAGCTCGCGCGCCGCACACGCGGCAGGGTCTTCACCGGGCTCGAGAGTCCCCGCGGGGAGCTCAAGGAGGGCCTCACCGACGGCGTAGCGGTACTGCCTGACGAGAATGACCTCCCCGCCCGGGGTGAGGGGCACGACGGCCACGGCTCCGGGATGGTCGACGACCTCCCTCCGGGCCGTCCGGCCGTCCGGGACGAGCCGGACCTCGTCGACCCGAACCCCGATAAGTCGCCCTGAGAAGACCCGTTGAGAAGAAAGACGTTCTTCGGTCCCCGCCATACCGACCCCCGTTGGTGTCCGCCGTTCGCCGCGCCTGACGCCCCGCACCCGCCAAAGGTCTGCTACGGGTTGAGGTCCCGCATCTCCCCCTTGACGAGATAGAGGACCCATTCCGAGAGGTTGGTCACATGGTCCCCGACCCTTTCAAGGTGCTGGGCGGCGAAGAGCAGGTGTGTTGCCTGTCTTATCGTCCGCGGGTCCTCGAGCATGTAGGTGAGGAGCTCCCGGAAGACCTGTCCGTAGAGGTGGTCGACCTCGTCGTCACGGGACGCGACCTCGAGGGCGAGGTCGACGTCCCGGCTGACGAAAGCCCGGAGGCCGTCGTCGAGCATCGACTCGACCACCTCGGCCATGCGGGGGATGTCCACCAGCGGCTTTATGTGGGGTTCATGCCCTATCCGCAGGGCTATCTTGGCGATGTCGACGGCGTGGTCGGCGATCCGCTCCAGGTCGGTCACGGTCTTCAGGGCCGTGCCGATGAAGCGCAGATCGGCCGCCATGGGCTGCTGGAGGGCCAGCAGCATCAGGCACTTCTGCTCGACATCCTTCTCGAGGTCGTCCACGGTCTCGTCGCCGTCGATGATGGCCTGGGCGAGGTCGAGGTCCTGCCGTCTCAGGGCCTCGACAGACCGGGTGACGGCCTCCTTGACGAGGGCCCCCATCTTCAGGAGGTCCTCGCGCAGCGAACCCAGCTGGGTCTCGAAGGAACTCCGGGCGCGCACACCCGGACCCGCCGGGGTCGCCGCATCCGCCGTGGTCATGACACCCACCCCCTCAGCCGAAGCGGCCGGTGATGTAGGCTTCCGTCCGCGGGTCTTTCGGCCGCGTGAACATCTCCTCTGTCGGGCCGTACTCCACGAGCTCCCCGTGCAGGAAGAACCCTGTCCTGTCGGAGACCCGACCGGCCTGCTGCATGTTGTGGGTGACGATGATTATCGTGTAGTTCTTCTTGAGCTCGTTCATGAGGTCCTCTATCCGGCCTGTGGCCACGGGGTCGAGGGCCGAGGCCGGCTCGTCCATGAGGAGGACCTCCGGCCTCACGGCCAGCGCCCGGGCGATGCACAGCCGCTGCTGCTGGCCACCCGAGAGGTTGAGGGCGGGAGACCTCAACCGGTCGGAGACCTCGTCCCACAGCGCGGCTTCCTTGAGGCTCCTCTCCACGATGGCGTAGAGTTCGCTCGTCGACGTCACCCCGTGCCGGCGCGGCCCGTAGGCCACGTTGTCGAAGATGGAGAACGGGAAAGGGTTCGGCCTCTGGAAGACCATCCCCACCCGCCGGCGGACCTCCACGGGGTCCACCCCTGGGGCGTAGATGTCCTTCCCGTCGAGGAAAACGCGCCCCTTGGTTCTCGTGCCGGGGATGACCTCGTTCATGCGGTTCAGGGCGCGCAGGAAGGTCGACTTGCCGCATCCCGAAGGGCCGATGAGGGCCGTGATGCGGTTCCTTTCGAACGAGATGGTCACGTCCTTGATGGCCGGCATCGACCCGTACCAGACGCTCAAGGCCTCGGTCCTTATCTTTATCTCGGCGGCTGCTTCCGGCGCCGGAGCCCGACGGGGTGTGCGCCCGGGTTCAGGCCTCGGCCGGACGACCACCTTGGGTGGGGCCGGGCGCGGGGTCGGATGCGGCCCGGCGGGCGTGACCTGCAGAGAGGCCGCCTCTGCCGCCTCTGATGAAGGGTCTCGGCTCAAACTCCCCCTCCTCCCAGCCTGGCCCTCATCCTCGACCGGAGGATGATGGCCACAAGATTCGAGGCCAGGACCAACGTGACGAGGACCAGCGCCGTCCCGAGCCTCACCTTCGGGTCGGCCTGGGCGACCTCAGTCGAGAGCACGTAGAGGTGGTACGGCAGGGCCATGACCGGGTCGAACGGGGACTGCGGGAGCCGCGGGAGGAAGAACGCCGCGGCCGTGAACATGATCGGTGCCGTCTCCCCCGCCGCCCTGGACACGGCCAGGATGATTCCTGTCAGGATGCCCGGCATCGCCCCGGGGAGGACCACGTGCCTGACCGTATGCCACTTCGTGGCCCCCAGGGCGAGGCTGGCGTGGCGGTGGCTCTGGGGCACGTTCCGGGCCGCCTCCTCCGTGGCCGCGATCACCACCGGCAGGACCATGAGGCCCAGGGTGAGACTCCCGGCCATCACGCTGACGCCCATCTTGAGGAAGAAGACGAACAGACTCAGACCGAACAGGCCGTAGACGACAGACGGCACCCCCGCCAGGTTCACCACCGCCAAACGCACCAGGCGGGTGAACAGCGTCGGGCGGGCGTACTCGGAGAGATAGAGCCCGCCGGCCACACCCAGGGGGACCGCCACCAGGGACGAGCCGAGCACAAGCAGCAGTGTCCCGGCGATGGCCGGGAAGATTCCTCCCGACCTCATCATGTCTTTCGGCCCCTGGGTCAAGAATTCCCAACTGATGGCCGGCAGGCCGCCGACCACCAGGTACCCGACGATCCCGACCAAGGGCACAAGGAGCAGCAGGGCCAGGAGCCACAGCACTCCGAAGGCGACCTTCTCGTGCTGCCGCTTCGCCGCCATCTGTCGCCGGATGGCCGCGGGCAGGAACGGGCCGGGCCCCAGATGAGCCCCGGTCACGCTCCTCCTCGTCCCGGCGCTGAGCACCTACCTCGCCTCCTTCCGCAGGAGGAAGTCGGCCACCATGTTGACGGCGAAGGTTATCATGAACAGCGTCGCCCCGACAGAGAACAGCGCATGGTAGTGGGGGGTCCCCCAGGGCGTCTCGGCCATCTCGGCGGCCACGGTGGCCGTCATCGTCCGGACCGAGTCGAAGATGTCGAAGGTTATCTGCGCCGCGTTGCCGGTGACCATCAGCACGGCCATGGTCTCCCCGATGACCCGCCCGAGGCCGAGCATGACCGCGGCCGTGACTCCAGACCTTGCCGCCGGGAGCGTCACATGGACCATCGTCTCCCACCGGCTGGCACCCATCGCCAGGGAAGCGGCGCGGTAGGATTCGGGCACGGCTCGGAGGGCGTCCTCGCTCAAGGTGACGATTGTCGGCAGGGCCATCACCGCCAGGAGGATGGAGCCGTTGAGGGCCGACAGGCCCGAGCTGAGGCCGAAGACGTCACGCAAGAGGGGCGAGACGACGGTGAGGCCGATGAAGCCGTAGACGACCGAAGGTATCGCCGCGAGGAGCTCCAGGCACGGTTTGAGGAACTCCCTCACCCTGGCCGGAGCGACCTCGGAGACGAACAGCGCCACGGCCACCCCGAAAGGCACGGCGATGACGGCCGCTCCCACCGTGACCAGCAGGCTCCCGGTCAGAAGAGGGACGAGCCCGAACCGCTGGTCGACCGATGTCGGCCGCCACTCGAGCCCGGTGAAGAACTCGGCGGCCGGGTAGTGCCGGAACAGAGGCAAGGCCTCACGCAGGAGAGAGAAGAAGACCAGGCCGAGGACGACGAGGGAAACGGAGGCCAAGGACCCCAGGACGAACTCGGCCCTGCGGCTCTCCCGCCTCACGCTCCTTCTGCTTCTGCGCGGGCCCCGCCCCCCGGCGGCCGGTGACACCACTTTCTACCGGCCCCCCGCCGGAGGGACGAAGCCCATCTCCTCGGTGATGGCCCTGCCCGTCTCAGAGGTGCAGAACTCGATGAAGGCCTTGGCCAGAGGGCCGGGTTCACCGGCCGAGTAGATGAATAGGTTCCTGGCCAGCGGGTAGGCGCCGCTCGTCACGTTCTCCACGGTGGCCTCGACCGGCTCGGAGGCCTCATCCCCGGCCACTTTGAGGGCGACGACCGCGTCCGTGACGTAGCCCATGCCCACATAGCCGATCCCGCCGCGGTCCTGCGCCACGGCCTCGATGATGGCGTAGGTCGACGGAAGAAGCCTGGCCGAGGCCGCGTAGTCCTTGTTCCCCATCACGCGCTCCCTCACGAAGGCGTAGGTCCCGGAACTGGTCTCACGGCTGTAGATGGTTATGGCCAGGTCGGGTCCGCCGACATCCGCCCAGTTGGTCACCTGCCCCGTGAGGATGTCGGCCAGCTGGGACATGGTCAGCTCGCGGACGGGGTTGGAGGGATGCACGATCATGGTGACCGCGTCGACCGCCACGACGTGCTCCACCGGAGGC
This sequence comes from uncultured Eubacteriales bacterium, assembly GCA_913063835.1. Taxonomy (GTDB): domain Bacteria; phylum Bacillota; class Sulfobacillia; order UBA995; family UBA9673; genus UBA9673. Next base: position 14,751 of record CAJXZV010000012.1, on the reverse strand, counting down.
GTGCCCCTGTCGATGAGGGCCTGGCGCTCGAAATCGTTCACCTCACGCGACGCGGTGGCCAGGTCGACCGAGCCCTCTATGAGCCCCGCGAACCCGGTGGACGAACCGCCTCCCGAGACCGACACCTGCACGCCGGGGTTGGCCTCCATGAAGGCTTCGGCCCAGGCCGCCGAGAGGTTCACCAGGGTGTCCGAGCCCCGGACCACCAGGGTCCCGCCGGTCCCTTCACCGTCGGCCGCCGTCCCGGGCCCGCACCCCGCCAGCGCTCCCCCGACCAGGAGCACGACCAGGGCCAGGCCGAGCGTCGTCCTTCCCGTGCACACTGCTCTTCCTATGAGCCCTCTCCCCCTCTCCCTCCCGAAGGTGCTCTCCTCCCTGCAGGTGGTGGCCGGCAGGCGCCGGCACCCCCTCCATCCTGTCTCTCGGGACCACACGGTAGCGGACGGGCCTTAAGGACGGATTGTCCTTTCATGAAGACTTGATTAAGGTCGGAGCGCCACGGGGACGGGAAGCGCCCTCGGTGGTCTCAGTCCAGCGGCAGTCTCATCCAGAAGCGGCACCCGGCGCCCGGCCCGCCCGAGCGGACCCCGACGGTGCCGCCGTGAGCCTGGACGACATGCTTGACGATGGCGAGTCCCAGGCCGGTGCCTCCGGCCTCGCGAGAGCGGTCCGCGTCGGCCCGGTAGAACCGTTCGAAAACGCGCGGGACGGCCTCAGGTCTGAGCCCGGGTCCCGTATCGGTCACCGAGATCTCCGCCCAAGGCCGCCCTCCCGGGTCCTTCCCTCCAGCGGGCGGTCCGGCGAGGTCCACCGTGACCGTCCCCCCCGACGGAGTGAATTTCACCGCGTTGTCGAGAAGGTTGCCCAGGGCGCGCTCGAGATAGTGCTCGTCACCGCTCACCATGAGCTCGACCTCCGGAAGGCGGACCACGAGAGTGACGCCCTTTCGCTCCATGGCCGGACGGAACCTCTCGGCGACACGCGAGACGAGGGAGTTGAGTCCGACAGGGGCCCGCTCGAGACGGGCCCCGCAGGACTCGAGCTTGGCGAGTTCGAGCAGGTCCTCCACCAGCCGCTCGAGCCGCTCCGACTCGCGGGTGATGTGGGCCAGGAAGCGCGCGGCCGTCTCTGGTTCGTCCATCGCTCCGGCCGCCAGGGTCTCTGCCAGGGCCTTTATCGACGCCACCGGAGTCTTGAGCTCGTGGGAGACATTGGCCACCAGCTCGCGCCTGACCCTGGCGTCCCGCCGGGTCTGGCCGAGGTCTTCGAAGACCAGGACGGCCCCCAGAAGCCTCTCCGAGGCGTCCCTGAGGGGGGAGATGCTGATGTGCACGGCGGAGTCCGGCCCGTGCCCGGTCTCGACCTCCAGCCTCGAGCTCTCTCCGCGCTCGAGGGCCGCCCCGAGGGCTTGGGTGAGGGGATAGCTCCTGAAAAGGGTGGAGTAATGACGGCCCCGCACGTCCTCCAGCCTGAAGCCCAGGATGCGCTCTGCGGCCGGGTTGGCCCCGGTGATGGTGTAGTCCCGGCTCACCTCGAGGACCCCGGACGGCAGTCCCGTGACGAGCGTCTCCAGGTGCCTCCTGGCCGTGTCGACCTCGGCCATGCGCGTCTGCAGGGCCGAGGCGAGATGATTGAGGCTCGCGCCCAGCTCGGCCGCTTCCCGGGGGCCGTCGACAGGGGCCCGCACCTGGAGGTTCCCCCTCGCCATCTCCCTGGCGACCTCGCTCATCTCCCGCAGCGGGCCCGTGATCCGCCCCGCCGACCGCAGGGCGACGGCGACGGCCAGAAGACACACGGTCAGGAAGGGGACAAGGGTGGTGGACCGGAACCGGGCGAGGGCGGCGGAAACGAAGGCCATGTCGAGCGACAGCCTCGTCACGACACCGTCCCCGGTCATCACCGCGACATAGAGCATCTCCGAACCCAGGGTCGCACTCCGTCTGATGCTGACGCCTGTCCGGCCCCGGAGGGCCGTCCTCACCTCGGGGCGGTCGGCGTGGTTCTCCATGGAGGAAGGGTCGGCCTCCGAGTCGGCCAGGACCCGACCGTCGCGGGCAATGAGGGTCACCCGCGCTCCGGTGAGACGCGATACCTCACGGGCGAGGGCGGCCAGGGCCTCGGGGCTCTGTCCGCTGCCGACACCGCTCCCCGCGACCCGGGCCGTGCGGGCCAAGTCGTCCACGAGGAAGTCGACGAAGACGTCCTTCTCCCCGTGGTAGAGGAAAAGGCCCACCAGGACGCCGGCCAGGACGATGAGACCGACATAGGAAGCGGCCAGGCGGGTCCCGTAGCCGCTCAGGAAGCGGGTGGCCCCCCCCGACCCGGAGCCGCTCGGAGCCGCCGTCGTCCTCGTCATCCTCAGCCCTCCTCAGCGGGGAGGGGCCGCAGCTTGTAGCCGTAGCCGCGCACGGTCAGGATGAGCCGAGGCTCGGAGGGGGCGTCCTCGAGCTTCTCCCGGAGGTGGCGGATGTGCACGTCGACGGTCCTCTCGTCCCCGAAGGCGTCCTCACCCCAGGCCAGCCGGAACAACTGACCGCGGCTAAGGGCCTGACCGGGATGGGACGCCAGGGCCTCCAGGAGCCTGAACTCCGTCGGCGTCAGACCGACCGGCTCGCCTCTTTTCCGCACCTCTCTCCCCGCTAGGTCCAGGACCAGGTCGGGAGTGAGGGTCACCCGTCGGCCGCCCCGTCCTGACGCGGACTCCCCCCGCTCCGCGCTGGCGCCCGGGCGACCGGCCCTCCTCAGCACGGCGCGGACCCGGGCGACGAGCTCTCTGGGGCTGAAGGGTTTGGTGACGTAGTCGTCCGCTCCGGTCTCCAGGCCCAGGACCCGGTCGAGCTCGCTGTCGCGGGCCGTGAGCATGACCACGGGAAGGGAGGGATGCCGGTCCCGCAGGGTCCGACAGACGGTCAGCCCGTCGAGCTCCGGCAGCATCAGGTCGAGGATGACCAGGTCCGGCCGGGCGTCTTCGACCAGCCTCAGGGCCTCACGCCCGCTCCGGGCGACCACCGTCTCGAACCCCGCCTGGCGCAGGTTGTAGGTGACGACATCGGTCAGGGCCGGCTCGTCGTCCACCACCAGGATGGTCTGGGGTCTTTCCACTCTCCCTCCCCCCCTCCCTCCGCCCCCTGTAAGCACCAGGAGGCCCTCCGTCGGAGGGCCGTCCCGACCTGCGACAGAGGTGCCGCCGTCAGGCGGTGCGGTCCTGGAGCCTCTTCCTCGCCTCCAGGGCCCCGGCCTCGAGGGCCTTCTCGTTCAGCGGCAGAAGATGCCGGCGGTGTTCCGGCAGGGTCTTCTTGAGGGCCTCGAGCACGGAGGAGGACTTCACCACCGGCTCGACCTCCAGGAAGGCGCCCAGGGCGACCATGTTCGCCACCCTGAAGTCCCCGAGGTCGCTGGCGATGTCGGTCACCGGCAGGGCGACCAACGTCAGGTCATCGCGCCCGGGGAGGCGGTCGCAAAGAGAGGTGTTGAGGACGAGGATGCCGCCGGGCTTCACGGCCTCCTCGAACTTGTCGAGGGAGGGCCTGTTCATGATGATGCAGGCGTCGGGCCTCGTGGTGAGCGGGGACCCCACCGGCCTGTCCGAGACGACGACCGTGCAGTAGGCCGCACCGCCGCGCATCTCAGGCCCGTAGGAGGGTAGCCAGGTCACTTCCCGGCCCTCGTCCATCGCGGCGTAGGCCAGGAGCTGACCCATGGACATGACTCCCTGTCCCCCGAAACCGGACATGATTATCGCCAACTTCATCCGGCCGCCTCCCCCCGCCTCTCAGCCCCGTCGGAGCCGCCCGCGGCCGGCCGGACCGGCGAGCTGGCCGCCTCCGCCCCGGCCTCGGTCCAGTCCTTGAAGACGCCGAGCGGGTAGACGGGGACCATGTGCGTCTCGATCCATCTCAGGGCGTCACCCGGACTCATCTTCCAGTTGACGCTGCAGCTCGACAGGAGCTCCACCAGCCCAAGCCCCCGCTCCTCGAGCTGGGCCTCGAAGGCCTTGCGGATGGCCTTCTTGGCCCTGGCGATACTCTGCGGGCTCGACAGGGCCTGCCGGGCGACATAGGCCGCGCCGTCCAGGACGGAGATCATCTCGCAGATGCGGATGGGATAGCCGGCCCTCTGCGGACGCCGCCCCCCGGGGGACGTCGTCGTCTCCTGGCCGACGAGCGTCGTCGGGGCCATCTGTCCCCCGGTCATCCCGAAGATGGCGTTGTTGATGAAGATGACGGTGAGGTTCTCACCTCGCATGGCCGCGTGCACGATCTCCGCCGTGCCGATGGCGGCAAGGTCTCCGTCGCCCTGATAGGTGAACACGACGGTCTCAGGGCGGACCCTTTTCACCCCGGTCGCCACCGCAGGAGCCCTCCCGTGGGCGGCCTGCAGCATGTCCACGTCGAAGTACTTATAGGCCAGGACCGAGCAGCCCACCGAAGCGATACCCACCGCACGCTCCCTGATGTCGAGCTCGTCGATCACCTCAGCCACCAGGCGGTGGGCGATGCCGTGGGTGCAGCCGGGGCAGTAGTGGGTCACGACATCGGTCAGGCTCCGCGGCCTCTCGTAGACGATCTCCGTTCCGCTGGGGCGCTCCCAGGTCCGGGAGGTCATCGGCCTTCATCCCCCTCCTCCACCATCCTGCGGATCTCACCCAGGACCTCCTCGGCCGAGGGCACGACCCCGCCGGTCCGCCCGTAGAACCGCACCGGGGCCCGGCCTCCGACCGACAGGCGGACGTCATCCACCATCTGGCCGAGGCTCATCTCGACGGTGAGAAAGCCCTTGGCCGTCTCCAGGGCCTCCTCGAAAGCCTTGGTCGGGAAGGGCCACAGGGTGATGGGCCTGAGGAGGCCGACCGAGAGTCCCTCCTCCCGTGCCTGGCCGACGGCCTCCCGGCAGATGCGCGCGGTCGTGCCGTAGGCCACCACGAAGTAGTCGGCACCAGGGTGGACTATCTCGGCCATCTGCTCGTTGGCCCGGATCTCGGAGTACTTGGCCTCGAGCCTGCGGTTGAGCTCCTCGCACTCGGCAGCGGCCAGATGGAGGGAGTTGATGAGGTTCGGCCTGCGCCCCCGGGCTCCGGTCGTCGCCCACGGCTTGGGGGGGAGCCTGTCAGGGTCCACCGGGTCGGGAAGGACCACCGGCTCCATAATCTGCCCGAGCATCCCGTCCCCGACGATCACGACCGGTGTGCGGTATCTGTCGGCGAGGTCGAAGGCCTTGCCGACAAGGTCCACCATCTCCTGGACCGTCGCCGGTCCGAAGACTATCGTCCGGTAGTCGCCGTGCCCGCCCCCACGGGTAGCCTGATGGTAGTCCGACTGGGCCGGTTGGATGCCCCCCAGCCCGGGACCGCCCCGGGTCATGTTGACGATGAGCCCGGGGACTTCCGCGGCCGCCATGTAGGAGATGCCCTCCTGCTTCAGGCTTATCCCCGGACTGGAGCTCGACGTCATGGCTCTCGCTCCCGCCCCCCCGGCGCCGTAGAGCATGTTGATCGCCGCGACCTCGGACTCGGCCTGGACGAACTGGCCCCCGACCTCGGGCAGACGGCGCGACATGTACTCCGGTATCTCGTTCTGGGGGGTTATGGGGTAGCCGAAGAAGTAGCGGCACCCGGCGCGGACGGCCGCCTCGGCCAGGGCCTCGTTCCCTTTCATCAGGACTCGCTCACGCTTCACGGTTCTCCCCCCTACCCCGCCTCGGCCCTTCGACGGGTCTCTCGGTAGACCCTGATGGCCGTGTCCGGGCAGATCCGCGCACAGAGCCCGCAGCCGGTGCAGTCCTGCGGAGACGCGGCCTCAGCCGGGTGGTAGCCCAGCGCGTTGATCCTGTCCGACATCGAGATGACGCCCTTCGGGCAGACCGGCACGCACAACTGGCAGCCCTTGCAGCGGTCCTCCTCGAAGAACACGTACCCCCTCAAATCCGTCCCCCTTCCGAACCGGAGGCGCCGCCCTGGAGAAGGACGGCCCTCCCGTGACACGGGCGGAGCCGCGGGCCGGAAGACATCCCGCAGTTCCGGAGACCCGGAGCGCGGACTAGACGGTCGGCCTGGAGGGCAGATGGAACCTCCTCTGCTCCCCGATGAGGGCTATCCGCTCCTCGGCCAACCGGTCCGCGGCGCGGTAGGTGGGCACCCCGTCCCGCTCGGCGATGCCGATGACCTTCAGGATGGTCTCATGGATGCCCGCGATCTTCTTGAAGGCCCGGTCCCGGTTGTAGCCCTGGAGTTCGTCGGCGACATTGATCAGCCCGCCGGCGTTTATGACGTAGTCCGGCGCGTAGAGGATGCCCCGCTCATGCAGGGCGTCTCCGTCCGAGTCGCTGAGGAGCTGGTTGTTGGCCGCCCCCGCCACCACACGGCACTTGAGCCGCGGCACGGTCTCCGGGTTGAGAACGGCCCCCAGCGCGTTCGGAGAGAAGATGTCGCACTCCACGTCATAGATGTCATCGGGCTCCACCGCCTCGGCCCCGAACTCCGCCTTGGCCCGCTCGACGGCCTCCTCGTTTATGTCCGTGACGATGAGCCTGGCCCCCTCGTCGTGCAGGTGCCGGGCGAGGTTGAAGCCCACGTGCCCGAGCCCCTGGAGGGCTATGGTCAGACCCGAGAGGCTCCCGGTGCCCAGGGCGACCTTGGCGCAGGCCTTCATCCCCTGCCATACGCCGAAGGCGGTGGCCGGCGAGGGGTCACCGCTGGACCCGTAGGCCGTGGAGACACCGGTGACATAGTCGGTCTCCATGTGGATGTAGTCCATGTCCTCCACGCTCGTCCCGACGTCCTCGGCGGTGATGTACCTTCCTCCCAAGGACTGGACGAAGCGCCCGAAGGCCCGGAAGAGGGCCTCCGACTTGTCGCGCCGCGGGTCGCCGATGATGACGGCCTTGCCGCCGCCAAGGTTCAGGCCTGCCGCCGCAGCCTTGTAGGTCATCCCGCGGGCAAGGCGCAGGACGTCGAAGATGGCCTCGTCCTCACTGCTGTAGGGCCACATCCGGAGCCCGCCGAGGGCCGGTCCCAGCGTGGTGTCGTGAATCGCGATGATGGCCCTGAGGCCCGCCGCCTCGTTGTGGCAGAACACCACCTGCTCGTAGCCGTAGTTCTCCATCTCCTTGAAGACTTCCATCGTGGAGTCCTCCCCTGCCGGTTCTGGTGCCGAGCTTCCCTCCGGCATCGCCCTCAGGACCTCTCGAGACCGGCGGCCGTGCCACCCCGCCGCCGGAGGTACAGGCGCCAACCGGAGGCCGCCTTGAGCCTCTCCTCCACCAGTACGTCGGCGGCCCGGTAGGTGGGAATGCCGTCCCGCCTCGCGATGGCGAAGATGCGCTTGAGACTGTCGTAGATGGCCATGGCCCGCCTCATGGCCCTCTCCCGGCTGAAGGTCGGGAACTCCTCCGTGACCTGGATGAGTCCCCCGGCGTTTATGACGTAGTCCGGCGCGTAGAGGATGCCTCTCCGATGCAGTTCGTCACCGTGCCGCTCCTCGTCGAGCTGGTTGTTCGCGGCCCCGGCGACGATCTTGGCCCGAATCCTCGGCAGGGTCTCGTCGTTGATGACGCCCCCGAGGGCGTTCGGTGAGAAGATGTCGCATTCAACCCCCACTATCTCTTCAGGAGGGACGACCTCCAGGCGGTACTCGCGCCTGGCGCGGTCCAGGTTCTCGCGCGACACGTCGGCCGCGATGATCTCTGCGCCTTCCTCCTGCAGGTAGCCGCAGAGGCGGTAGCCCACCTTGCCGACCCCCTGCACGGCCACTCGGAGCCCCTTGAGAGAGACCGAACCGAAAACCTCCTCCGCGCAGGCCCGCAGGCCGTGCCAGACGCCGAAGGCGGTGGTGATGGACGAGTCGCCGCTGCCGCCGTGCTCTTCGGGCAGGGCGACCAGGTGAGAGGTGCAGGCCCTGGCCCAGACGAAATCATCGGCCACGGTGCCCACGTCGGTGCCGGTTATGAACCGCCCGTCCAGGGACTCCACGAAGAGACCTAAGGCCCTGAAGAGGAGCTCGCTCTTGTCCTTGGCCGGATCCCCCCATATGACACACTTACCGCCGCCGAAGTTGCATCCGGCGGCGCCTGCCTTGTAGGTCATACCCCGAGAAAGCCGAAGGACGTCGTCCAACGCTTCCTCCTCGCTCTTGTAAGGCCACATCCTCGTTCCGCCGAGGGCCGGGCCCAGGCTGGTGTCGTGGATGGCGATGATGCTTCTCAACCTCGAGACCCGGTCGTAGCAGAAAAGCACCTGCTCGTGCCCTTGCTCGGCCATCTTGTCGAAGATACCCATGTGCGATACGAGCCGCGCCACCTCCTGAGGTCTGTGTGACACCGAAGTCATGTCTGCCCCGACTTGGGCCAACTGAGTATATTCGCGGCCCGACAAGATGATTCCTCCGGGAGCTGTACAGGCCGCGGGCCGACCCGCCGCGGTCGCCCGCGGTCAGGTCGGCCCTGTCGGCCCTTGGCGTGTTCGGTCGGGAAAGTCTCGCGCCCCTCGCGCGTCGGGTGCGTCAGGTGCCCGCCATTCTCATCTCGAGCCGCAGTTTGTCGGCAATCATGGCGATGAACTCAGAATTCGTCGGTTTGCCACGGTCATGGCTCACCGTGTATCCGAAGAGCCTTGTAATGGCGTCAAGGTTCCCTCTGTTCCAAGCCACCTCGATGGCGTGTCTGATGGCCCGCTCCACCCTGCTGGGAGTCGTGTCGTACTTGGCGGCCACGGCCGGGTAGAGCTCCTTGGTGATGGCCCCCAGGTAGTCGACGTTGTTCACGACCATCATTATGGCGTCTCGCAGATAGAAGTAGCCCTTGATATGGGCCGGGATACCCACCTCATGGATGAGGTTGGTGACCTCGACCTCCAGGTTGCGCGCCCTGCTGGGGGGGTGGGTGAGGGGTTTGGTGGAGTGCGACAGCTGGCGGATACGGTCGGCCAGAACATCGAGGCTGAAAGGCTTCAGGACGTAGTAGTCGGCTCCGAGACTGACGACCCGCTGGGTGACGGACTCGTGGCCGAAGGCGGTGAGCATGATCACCCGTGGGCGACCCGCCTCATCCCTGACGAGTCTCTCGAGAACCCCGATGCCGTCGAGATGGGGCATGATGATGTCCAGCACAAGGACGTCAGGCTTGACCTCTGCGACCATTTCCAGGACCTCGTTGCCGTCATGGGCCACCCCGACAAGGTCGATGTCGTCGTACCCGGCCAGGTAGTCTCGGAACAGTGCGCAGAACTCCTTGTTGTCATCCGCCAGGACCACCTTCACGGCACTCGACACGGTTCACATCCCTCCTCTCTGTTCGCCCTTCTGTCCGTCCCTCCCCCACACCCCGCTTGTTCTCGCCCTGCAAGACGTTTCCTTCTATAATTGGCAAGAATATCCGCCCTTCATCAGGCCGGTCACGCCGACCGAGCAAGAGAGGGCCGGCTGGCTCCCGTCTCGCACTCCGGAGGAGGCCGGCAGGAGTCCGGCCTCCCGCACCATCCACTCCGCGAACACACCGTAGCCGCGGGTGGGGTCGTTGATGAAGACGTGCGTGACCGCCCCGACGAGCCGCCCGTCCTGAAGAATGGGGCTGCCGCTCATCCCCTGCACGATGCCTCCCGTCTCCCGGATGAGCCGCGGGTCGGTGATGCGGACGGTGATGCCCTTGGGACCTGGCCGCGTCTGCAGGGCCTGCACGTCGGTTATCTCCACCTGGAACCTCTCGACGGTGTGGCCGTCAACGACGGTCAGGATCTCCGCCGGTCCGGTCCGGACCTCGCGGGCAAGGGCCACCGGCACCGCCCGCCCCCCGCCGGGCAGCGGCCCTACGGTCAACCGGCCGACGATGCCGTAGTCGGTGTTGCCCGTGATGACGCCGATGACGTCCTCGCCGTCGACGAAGGTCCCCTCCTTCTCGCCCGGCTCCCCCCGCCGTCCCGGCCTCACCCTCACGACCGACGCCTTCACGATCCTTCCGTCACCGAGTTCCAGGGGACGGTTCGTCGCCGCGTCGGTGATGACGTGGCCGAGGGCCATGAAGATGCGTGTCTCGGGGTCATAGAAGGTGAGGGTCCCGACGCCGGCCGCCCCGTCCCGGACGTACAGGCCTATCTGGTAGAAGCCGTCCTCTGCGCTGTAGCGAGGGGTCACCTCCAGGCGGACGGTCCGTCCGTCCCGGCTGAGTTCGAGAGGGACCGGGCGGCCCTCCCGGGCGCACCTGTTGACGAGGAAGACGATGTGCTCGTTGCTCTTGACCTCCTGTCCGTCAACCCGGAGGATGACGTCCCCCACTTGGACCCCCGCTTCGCGGGCCGGATACACGGGGCCCTCGTCGGGGGTCTTGACCGGAGCATGGCCCACGACGGCGACCCCCTTCGTCCTCAGCACGATGCCGATGGACTGCCCGCCGGGAACGACCCTCACCCTGGGGACGACCTGGACGGTTATCCTCTTGACAGGGAGGATTCCGAGGAGGCTGAGGTCGAGGCGGCACCGTCCCTCGGCCAGCGGACTCAACTCCAGCGGGCGACCGAGGTCCACCAGCCACCGTCCGGCCGATGGGGCCTCGCCGTTGATGTGAAGCACCCCGTCCGCATCGCCCGTTATGACCGCGGACAGCGGGAGTCCCAGGAGGTACACCCGCTCTTCCTCGCCGACGACGAGCCGCAGTTCACTGGGGCAGTCCACCAGGCTGCGGAAGGGGGGACTCCACGCGGCCAGGACGACGAGAGCGGCCAGGACGATCCCTGCAGCCCGGCGGAGGCTGTCGTGCCTCATCCTCATGGGGGAGGGACCACTCCAAGGGTGATGCTGCCCTGCTAACTTGTCCGGCCCCGCGGCCTTCTATCCCCTGGGGCAGGGGGCTATTCCCTGTGTCCGGGCTCCGCTAGCAGCTTGTGTGAGAAACGTACAGGACTCGTGTGGCCAGTCGTGAATCTGAGGGTATGACCAACAAGAAGGTCAGAGAGTATCAACCCCCTCAGATCATGGCGTTTCCTCCGAGTCTGGATGACGTGCCGCCCCCGGAGCATCCGGCGTACTTCGTCCGGGACTTCGTGGCGGGCCTGGACCTGTCGGAGTTCTACGCGGACTACCCGGAGAGGCGCGGGCAGCCTCCGTATCACCCCCGCATGATGGTCGGGGTGTGGCTGTACGGCCACACGGTGGGCATCCGCTCCTCCCGCAAGCTCGAGCAGGCCATCAAGGAGAACCTGGGGTTCCGGGTCGTGGCCGGCGACCAGCAGCCCGACCACTGGACCCTGTCCGATTTCAGGCGTCGTCACCACAAGGCCCTGGGCGACCTCTTCAATCAGACGGTCCAGGCGGCGGCCGCAATGGGACTGGTGAAGCTCGGCCACGTGGCTGTGGACGGGACCAAGGTGAAGGCCAACGCCTCCAAGCACCGCACCATGAGCTACGGCTGCATGGAAGAGGAAGAGGAACGCCTGCGGGAAGACATCGAGCGCTGGCTGGAAGAGGTCGAGGCCAACGACCGGGCCGAGGACGAGCTCTACGGCGACGGGAACGGCTGGTCGCTCCCACCGGAGCTGGCCGACGCGGAGAAGCGCCGGAAGTTCATCCAAAAGTTCATGGACAAGCTCGAGGAGCGGAAGAAGGGCCGAGGCCGCGGAGAAGCAAGAGCAGACCGAGGCCCCGGCTTTCAGGCCCCGGAGGCGGAAGGAGTCGGCCGTACCCGAGAACCAGACTCGATTGGACTTCCCCGAGCCTCCTGAGGAAGCCAAGGGTCAAGCTCCCGGACGCGGCAAGGGCAAGAAGCAGGTCAAGCCCAGGGACAAGGACCAGATCAACTTCACCGACCCCGACTCGCGGACCATGCTCGACTCGGACAAGGCCTTCATCCGGGGCTCGGGCGTCCAGGCCGCCGTCGACGCCGACACCCACATCATCGTCGCGGCCGACCTGACCAGCCAGGCGGCCGACAGACCTCATCTTGTGGGGATGGTCGAGCAGGTCGAAATCAATACCGGCAGATACCCCGAGGAACTGTCCGCCGACGCCGGCTACTGGAGTGGAGCCAACCTGAAGGCCCTCCAAGACAAAGGCATCAAGGCCTTCATCCCACCGGACCGGGTCAAGCACACCGAGTGGCGGAAGACGAAGTCGCCGCGGGGACGGATACCGAAGAACGCCTCCCGGAAGTATCTGATGCGGCGTAAGCTCCGGACCAAACGCGGGCGGGCCCGCTACAAGCTCCGGCAGACCTCGGTGGAACCCGTCTTCGGCAACATCAAGGAAGGCACCGACCCTACCGCCGGCCTGCTCCTGGTGGCGGCAGCGTCCGGGCGAGGTCCCTCACCCACCGGTGGCACTCCTCCAGCTCGCCGGGTGTCACCTTGCCCGGGTCGTGCTCGAGGACTATACGGAGCCCCCGCCCGGAGGCATCCGGTCCTGGTGGCCGGGCCAGGAGCTCCCGGGCCATCTCGACCGACGGGGCCCAGCCCTCATCCGGGCTCTGGGACGGCAGGACCGGAACGTGGTTCACCCGCCGCTTCGAGTTGGCGGCGTGAAGGTGGAGATGGGTGGTCAGGGGATACCAGCGGCGGGCCAGCTCCAGGCAGTCAAGACCGTGCGTGCGGGCAATGAGGGCCAGGCGGCCCGTATCGAGGCACACCGACAGCCCTTCGCGGCCCTCCAGCAGACCGGTCAGCGCGTCCCGCTCCGCCGGGCCCCGGACGAGGAGCCGGCCGGACTCGTCAATCTCCAGGACCACCTCCAGTCCCGCCTCCCGGCCCGCCTCTTCTAGCCGGTCGAGACACACCTCCGCCCAGGCCAGGGCCTGGTCCCGGGTCCAGGCCGAGCCGGGAACGCCGGGGACCAGGAAACCCCAGCCCAGGGCGCAATAGTCGAGGCCCTCCTCGAGCAGGACCGGCCAGGGGAAGTGGAAGAGGATATAGCTCGCCCCGAGGCCGGCGGCCAGGGCGCAGGCCCGGCCCGTCTCCTGCAGCGCCCGCTCCCTCACGGCGGGGTCGGGATCGAACCAGCGGTGCCGCTGGGGCTCGGCGGCCACGAGCGGCCAGTGCACGCCGAGGTCCCAGCCCCGGCGCAGGACCTCAGTGGCGGCCTCCCGGGCCGCAGTCAGCGACTCGAAGTAGCCCAGCTCGGCTCCCTGCCAGTCGCGGTCCAGGCTCTCCCCGAAGGGGTTCCGGCAGGGCTCACCCGGCCGGGCCGGCCGGATGAGCCGTCCGGTGATGGGGATGTAGAGATAGGCGCTCACTTGCTCTCCTCCCGCCTGCCGACTTCTTGCCATGATAGGTGCCTTTCCTGCCCGGCCGGGTCTCCTTCGCTCGGGACCCCGCACCGCCGGGAACGTCCCCCACCGGGAGGGATTCGACCCGGGTCACAAGAACACCGTGGCTCATGAGCAGAGCTCAGCGCGACCCACCCGCCGGCACCCCGGCCGGCACCTTCTGGATAGGGCGCAACCCCAACCCCCGGAGCCGGCTCCCGGTCCTCCTTCTGCTTCCCGTGGCCGGGGAGCGGCCGCTGTGCCTGGCAACGACGGGCACCTGGCCCGGACCGCGCGACCTTTTCTGCTACGAGCTTGCCGGATGGCCTGAGGGGGTCGGGCCTGACGAAGAGCATCCGGTGTCGGCCTGCTGGCGCCAGGGGCAGGCCGTGCACCTGGTCCTGAAACGGCGCCGGCAGAGGCGGTCGATTTTCGTCTGGACGCAGAGCCGCGGCCGGACCCTCATCTTCTGGCGGAGCCGGCGGTCGATGCGGGGAGCGAAGCCGGGAATCCGGGTGCCCCAGGCCCGGGCGCTCGAGCGTTCGGTGACCATCACCGTCGACCAGCGCGAGCGCTACGCCTGGAGGTTCGCGGACTACCAGGTCAGGACCGAGCGGCGCGAACTGCCGGTGGGGGACTACGGGGTCTTCCACGACGGTCGGCTCGTGGCGGCGGTTGAGAGGAAGTCGGTCGAGGACCTCGCGGGTTCGCTCACCTCGGGAGAACTGGCCCTGGTCCTGGCCGAGCTGTCGGCCCTGCCGCGGGCCATGCTGGTGGTCGAGGGAAGACTCAGCGACCTCGTGAAGGTGGCCGAGCGGGTCCGCCCGGGGTGGCTCTTGAACCTCGTGGCCGCGCTCCAGGTCGAGTTCCCCCGCGTGACCTGGTGCTTCGCCGAAACCGGCAGGCTGGCTCAGGACCTGGCCTACCGCTGGCTGGCGGCCGCGCTCAGGCGTTCGGTTTCCGCCGCCCGGAAGGGGACCCAACTGGAGGCCTTCCCCGGGTCGCGGGTGGCCGAGTCCCTCTCGCCCTGGCCGGGAAGGGACACCGCCTCCTCCCCTGAAGACGCCGGACCGTGGCCTCCCCCGGAGTCCCCGTCCCGGACCGAGGCGCCGCTCGACGCCGCAGGACGGCGGGCCGCAGCCCTGGCCGCCGCGCGGCAGGGAAAGGTCTGGACCACCCGGGAATACGCCGAGCACTTCGGCGTCGGCCCGTCCGCGGCCCGGTCGGACCTCAAGGCGCTGGTGGATGAAGGAGAACTCATGGCCGAGGGCAGGACGCGGTCCAGGCGCTACCGCGTGCGGGAGAGCTGAGCGGCCGGTCCACCATCAGCGGACCGCTTCCCTCCTGTTCATCCCTTGTCGCCCTCGAGAAAGGCACTGGATGTGTACCTCACGTGGGCTGACCCCGATTCGCCGTGCCCGACACCGCTAGGGTCATGGACATCCCCAGGCAGGGTCTGCGTGGGCGGCGCACGCGGGCCTGGGCCACGCGCCCTCCGGCGCCCGGGCCGCGCCACGTCGGCCGCCCGGGTCG
>CAJXZV010000011.1 GCA_913063835.1 uncultured Eubacteriales bacterium | reverse complement strand
ATGCACGGTGACCGTGTCATCGCCCGGAGGAAGAGGCGGCGGCCGGGCGTCGTCACCGGCGACCTGCCGCCGGGGCGCATCGTCCGCGTCGTCTCCCGCGCCAACGAGACCGTCGTCGGCAGGCTGGAGCGGCTCGGCCGGGACGAGTGGGTGGTCCCCGACGACTCCCGTCTCGGCCCGCGAGTCTCTCTCCACGGAGGTTCCCTCGGCGCTCTGCCCGGGGAGAAGGTCGTCGTCGCCGTGAGCCGCTTCCCCGGACCGAAGCGGGTCTTCCCCTCCGGGGCGGTCGTGGAGAGACTGGGGCCCGCCGGAGAGCCCGACGCGGAGACCCTGGCCGTCATCCGCTCCCACGGTCTGCGCGACGTCTTCCCGGCCGAGGTCCTCGCCGAGGCCGAGCGGCTCCCGCGTGAGGTCGACCCGGCGGACCTCGAGGGGCGGCTTGACCTCACCGGGGAGGTCGTCTTCACCATCGATGACGCCGAGGCGCGGGACCTCGACGACGCGGTGTCCATCAGCCGGATCGGGAAGGGCCGTTCCTGGCGGCTCGGGGTCCATGTCGCCGACGTGTCGCACTATGTCGCCGCCGGGTCGGCCCTCGACCGGGAGGCCGAAAGGCGCGGAACGAGCGTCTACCTTGCCGACAGGGTGCTTCCCATGTTCCCGCCCCGGCTCTCCAACGGCATCGCCAGCCTGCATCCAGGTGTGGTGCGGCTGACGGTGAGCGTCTTCATGGACATCGACGAGCACGGGCGGACCAGTGCTGTCAGCATGCACGCCTCCTTCATCCGCTCCGCGGCCCGGCTGACCTACGACGCGGCGGCGGCCTTCCTTGAGAGCAGGGAAGACGAGAGTGTGAGGGAATGCGCGCCGGCCGGAGGCGAGCCGGCCCGGCAAAGGGACGGCAGCACCGCCGGGGTGGCCGGGCCGGTCGGCTCCGCCCTGCGGGAGATGGCCCTTCTGGCCGAGACCCTGAGGGCCCGCCGCATGAGGAGGGGCAGTCTGGAGTTCGAGCTGCCGGAGGAGAAGGTCAGGCTCGACGGTCAAGGGCGCCCGGTGGAGGTGGTCTTCCGGCGGCGCAACAGGGCCACCCAGATCATCGAGGAGTTCATGGTCGCGGCCAACGAGGCTGTGGCCGACTATCTGCTGTGGCACGGGGTCCCGTTCATCCGGAGGGTCCACGAGGAACCCTTCCCCGATGACCTCGAGGACCTGCGTGAGGTCCTGGCACCTCTCGGCTACCGCATCCCGACGACCCGCGCTCCACGGCCCTCTGACCTCCAAGCCGTCCTCGCGGCGGCCCGGGGCCGACCGGAGGCCGACGACGTCCACAAGGCCGTGCTGCGCGCGCTCCCCCAGGCCCGGTACAGCGTCACGCCCATGCCGCACTACGCCCTGGCCCTGAGGAACTACACGCACTTCACTTCTCCCATCAGACGCTACCCCGACCTCACCGTCCACCGGCAGGTGAAGGCTGTGCTCGAGGGACGGGCGCACGCCGGCCCGGGGGAGGAGGCCGCCCTCGTCCGGCGGCTGGCGGCCGTCGCCGACAGATGCTCGCGGCTGGAGCGCGCGGCCGAGGCGGCGGAGCTCGAGAGGGTGGAGGTCAAGAAGGTCGAACTCGCCCGTCGCTGTCTCGGCCTCGAGGAGGAGGGGGTCGTGACCGGGGTCTTCGACTTCGGGGTCTTCGTCCGCCTGCCGAACGGTGTCGAAGGCCTCGTCCCGGCCAGCGCCTTCGACCCGAGAGGTCTCAGGGCCGGCGACACCTGCCGGGTGCAAATAGTGAGGGCGGACATCGCTTCGCGGCAGGTGACCCTGGGCCCGGCGTGAACTCCACCCGGAGGCAGGTTCCGGCAATCAGGCCGGGAAACTGTCCACAGCCAGCTTGGGTGGCCGCGTCGAGACGAGGGGCCGCGTCTGATGTGCCGAGTGCGGCTGACCACGAGGTCTCGGCGGGGGCGGGAATGCTGAAGCGCGGGCCGGGTCAGAGTGCAGGCGAGGGAGGGGTTTGTGTGGGCCTGAAAATTCCTCAAGCGACACCTGCCGGTCATTATGTCCAGGTGGGCGAGGGTCAGGAGCGCTACTGGGCCTTTATCCCAAACCCTCTTCCCCCGCGGCTCGCCCTGGACATCGAGTTGCTTGGGGCTATATCGGCGGCCGACAGGGCCATAGGGGAGCTGGCCGGTCTCAGCGGGATGTTGCCGAACCCCCATCTCCTGGTGGGGCCGTTCGTGCGGCGTGAGGCTGTCCTTTCCTCTCGGATAGAGGGTACTGAGGCCGACATGGAAGACCTGTATGAATATGAAGCTGAGACCGAAGGGGGGGTGGGTGAAGGCGGTAGTGCGCCGCCGAGCGATGTCAGGGAAGTCCTGAACTACGTTCGCGCGCTTGAGTTCGGGCTACGGAGGCTCGAGGATATCCCACTCAGTCTGAGGCTCATCAGGGAACTGCACCAACACTTGATGGCCGGGGTGCGTGGAGGCGGCGCCGCACCAGGGGAGTTCAGGCAGGTTCAAAACTGGATCGGGCCTCCCGGGTGTCGCCCCTCGGAGACACGCTTTGTTCCGCCTCCGGTCCCCCAAATGGGCGAAGCACTGTCTAATCTTGAGGAATACTTTCATTCCGACGATGACTTGCCCCCGTTGGTGCGGATAGCCTTGATCCACTACCAGTTTGAGGCCATTCATCCCTTCCTGGACGGGAACGGCCGAATCGGGCGCCTCTTGATAGCACTCCTCCTCGTGGCCTGGGGTATACTGCCCTTGCCCCTGCTGTACTTGAGTGCGTACTTCGAACGCCGCAGGCAGGAGTACTACGACCTCCTTCTCGAGGTCAGTCAACAAGGTACCTGGTCCCGGTGGCTGAGGTTTTTCCTGCACGGGGTGGCCGAGCAGTCAAAGCTGGCTATCCGGCACGCGCGGCTTCTTCAGCAACTCCGGGGGGAGTACCGTCGCCGTGTGATGAGGGCGCGGCGGTCGGCACTTCTGGTGAAGCTGGTCGACGAGCTCTTCCGGACTCCTGTGGTGACGGTGCGTAAGGTCGAGAGGTTGCTGGGTGTGAGCTACCGGACGGCCCGGAACAACATCGACAGGTTGGTGGCCCTGGGAATCCTCTCGGAGGGGGTGGACAGGTACAGAAGGAAGTATTATGCCGGGGAAATCCTTCGAATCGTGACTTCCCCCCAAATTGAAAGTTAGTCGTCTATCTTTCACATCGCTGTCTGAAACTGAAACAAACTTCAATTCTCCGTTGTGTCTCCGTCATGGTCTTCTACTCCGGTTGTTGACTTCGATTATTATAAAGACGATCCGCGGGAGGTGCGAGACGTGGCGGCGACGGGTCAAGACAACATAAAGAACGTGGCCGTCAACAAAAAGGCACGCCACGATTACCATATCGAGGAGACGTACGAGGCCGGCCTCGTCCTCCAGGGAACAGAGGTCAAGTCGCTGCGTGACCGTCACTGCAGCCTGCGGGACAGCTACGCCGAGATAAGGGACGGAGAGGTCTATCTCCTGAACAGCCACATCGCGGCCTACAGGCACGGCAACCGGTTCAACCACGACCCGACGCGGCCGCGGAAGCTGCTCCTGCACAAGGCGGAGATCCGGCGCCTTGCCTCCAAGGTCCGCGAGCGGGGCTACACTCTCGTGCCTTTGCGCGTCTACTTCAAGGGGCCTAGAGCGAAGGTGGAACTCGCCCTGGCCCGAGGGAAACGCCTCTACGACAAGAGACGGGACATCGCCGAGCGGGACGCCCGCCGGGCCGTGGAGCGCGAGCTGGCCTCCCGCACCGACCGGCGGCGCCGGTGACGGGTCGGGGACACTTCTTCCGCAGGCGGCGGAGTCGTGGTAGAATGAGGTCCCGGACGGCACGACCGGACCGGAGGCCGCTCGAACGGCCGCATACCCGGCCGTCGTTGCGGTTGGCCTTTGAAAAGCTTATAGGGGGCGAACCAGTTTCGACATGGGTCGGCGTGGACAACGGCTGCAGGTCGAGCTCCCGTGCCTCGTTAATCCACGGGAAGTCAAAGAAACGCCAACGAGAGCTACGCTCTAGCCGCATAAGGCGGCTACGTCCTCCGGGTTTCCGCCCGCAGGACCCGGCCAGGGCGTCAAGCATGCGGGCTCACCCTTCGGTCCGCCCGGAACCGCAGGGGACATCCACGGGCTAGCCTTCGTCGGCCTCGTCCCCGGGGGCCGGCGGAAGGTGAACATCCTCCCGGGGAATAAGCCTGTAGACGCCGCTGCCTGCGCACCTGTGGACGCCGGTGCAACTCCGGCCGCCTCCACCAGGAATCTCGACGCCTCCCCATCAAGGAGGCGTTTTCTGTTTCCGGTGCCGCGATTTGGTCCGGTCTTCAGAAAGGCTGGAAGAGGAGTAGTCCTCCAGCCTGCCGAAGTTGCGTTCCTACGCCCTGATGAAGAGCGCTGATGAGCTCCGGATGGTCGGTCCTACGGCCGGTTGCGGTGCCGCCGGTCCGGTGATTTCTATCTCTTGCGTGAGGAGGCGGGTCGGTTGCCCATTAGCAACAGCCGGGATAAGACCAAGGTCATCTCCGTCGGCGCGGCGGAGGGACAGGGACCAAGGGAGATACTCCAGCAGGTCTACCTCGCTCTGCAGGAGAAGGGCTACAATCCTGTGGCCCAGATCGCCGGCTACCTTCTCTGCGGGGACCCCGTTTACATAACGACCCACCGTGACGCCCGTGCCCTCATTCGCCAGCTCAACCTTCAGGAGGTCATGGAGGAGCTGGTCCGCTACTACATAGAGGGAGAGTGAGCCTCTAGTGTCGTCCGGCCTGAGAGGACGGCCGTCGCTTCCATCCGGGTTCGGCCAGGCCTCCGGAACCGCGGCCTTTCTGCAGGAATTCTGTTAACTTGAGTCGAAAGCCCTGCAAAGCCGCTGTCCAGGACTCCCGTCCTTGCGACACGTCGCGACTCTGCCCACAACACCCGGAGGTAGGCACCGTGCGTCACCTGGCCCTCGTCCTCATCGTGCTCCTCCTGGCCGCGGCCGGCGGCCCGCCCCTGCTTGCGGCACCGGGTGATATCTCGCTCGTCATCAACGGCGACCTTGTGGAGACGGATGTCCCCCCGGTCATCGTCAGGGGACGCACTCTCGTTCCGGTCAGGGTCGTCTCGGAGGAGCTGGGCGCCTACGTGGGGTGGGACGACCGGAGCCGGACGGTGAC
Organism: uncultured Eubacteriales bacterium; assembly: GCA_913063835.1. Lineage (GTDB taxonomy): Bacteria > Bacillota > Sulfobacillia > UBA995 > UBA9673 > UBA9673. The sequence goes on along the minus strand of CAJXZV010000011.1, from coordinate 32,346 downwards.
CGTTGTCTCCGGGGCGAGCCGCGTCGTCCTCGGCGTGGGGCAGAGCACGGCCACGGTGGACGGGCGGCCCGTTACCCTGGACACCCCGCCCGAGATCATCTCCGGCCGCACCATGGTGCCCATAAGGTTCGTGTCCGAAGCGCTCGGGGCGACGGTCGAGTGGGACCCCGTTCTGAGGCGCGTCACGGTCACCTGTGTTTCCGCCGCCCCGGGCGTCAGGGGGCTTGCCTGGGAGGAGCTTCCCGCTGCCGCACGGTTCATCGTGGTCACCAGCGGTCCCGTCTCTTTCGAGACGATGGCCCTTCCGGCCACGGACTCCTATCCCGACCGCATCCTCATCAGCGTCAAGGGCGCCCGGGTGGAAGTGCCCCCTACGATAGCGGTGGGCGTGGGCGGTGTGACGCGGATCCGGACGTTCGAACAGGAAACCGGCGGACTGCACTGCGCCCAGGTGGTCTTGGACCTCACCCGCCCGGTCTCCGACTACCGGGTCTGGACGACCTGGGAGGGCGCCGGCCTCGCCGCCCGCGGGGAGCTGCCGGTCAGCCTTCTCGGCGGCCTGGAAGCGGTGGTTGTCGAGATTCCCCGACAAGCCCCGGCTGCATGTCGGATGTTGGGCCTGGAGTATGAGGATGGCTCCGGCCGGGTCGTGATCCACCTTGACGGGCCTGCCGACTACCAGGTCTGGGAACTCAGCGACCCGTGGCGGGTGGTCATCGACTTCTCCGACACCATCCTCATCGGCCCGCAGGGCTCCCTGGCCCTCGGCCACTCCGGCTTCACAAAGGTCAGGTACGCGCAGTTCCAGGTGGACCCGGACGTGACCCGCGTCGTGCTGGACGCCGAGAGGGTCCGACCCTACAGCGTGACCAGGAGCGGGAACGATGTCATCATCCACCTGGGGACGGCGGCCACCATCACCGGCCTGGCCTACGAAGCCGGCGGCCGGGCTACGGTCGAGGCCGACCGCCCGCTGAGGGCCAGCGTCGTCCGCCTGTGGGATCCCGACCGGGTCGCCGTCGTCATCCAGGGCGCGCTCCTCTCGGGCGCTCTGGCCGGAGGCGGGACGATAGACTACGAGGACGACTTGGTGCGCTCGCTGACCTACGAGCAGAGCCTCTCCGGCCAGACCGTCACCCTCACCTTCACCCTGAACGACCCGGGCGCGACGGCTCAGGCGGCTCCGGTCCCCCAAGGGCTCTCGGTGAAGATCACCAAGACCCCCCTTGCCGGGAAGGTCATCGTCCTCGACCCGGGCCACGGCGGCTCAGACCCCGGGGTCGTCGGGCCGGACGGCGTCACAGAGGCGGAGCTCGTCTTCGCCATCACCTCTAGACTGGCCGAGATGCTCCGGGCGGCCGGAGCGACGGTCCACCTCACCCGCTCCGCGGACGAGAACCCCGACAAGTACGAGCGCCCGGCCTTCGCCAACTCCGTCGGGGCCGACGCCTGTGTCTCCATCCATCTGAACGCCAACTACCGCTCGTCGGTCTCGGGTTCGGAGACCTATTACTGTGACACACACCCGGAGAGCCGGCGGCTGGCCGAGCTGGTGCAGGCGCGTCTCGTGGCGCATCTGGGCCGCCCCGACGGCGGGGTCCGGTACCAGCCGAACTTCCCCGCCGTCCGTGAGCCTCTCATGCCGTCCTGCCTCGTCGAGGCCCTCTACATGAGCAACCCGACCGACCTGGCCCTCATCATGGACCCGGCGGTCAGGGAGAAGATCGCCCTCGCCGTCTACGAAGGCCTCTGGGAGTTCTTCCTCACCCCGTAGGGGCCCGTGCCGACGTCCGGTCCGCACGAGCCCCCGGTCCCCCGGCGTTCTCCACTGGAGCTGCTGGAGCCACCCGGGTCCTGAGGCGATAGTAATGTAGGGCGAGACCCGGAAGAGGTGAACCGTTTGTCTCTCGTGTCCCTGATAAAGGACGTCGCCCCGGACGACCGCCCGACGGTGGGTCTTTTCGACTCCGGCATCGGAGGCTTCGGCACCCTCCGGGCCATGCTCCGGGCAAGGACCCCTTCCTGGGGGCGGATACTGTACCTCGCCGACCTCAGGAACTTCCCCTACGGTCCCCGCCCGGCCGACGAGGTCAGGCGGTTGGCGCTGGCCGGGGTGGAGCTCCTGGCGGAGTTGGGGGCGGACCTGGTGGCGGTGGCCTGCAACACCGCCTCGGCCTCAGGCGTCAGGGCGGGACAGGTCGAGGCGCCCGTTCCCATCCACGACATCATCCGTCCAGGGGCCCGTCACGCCGCGTCCGTCGCCCGCTCGACCGGGGCCACGAGGGTCCTCGTGCTGGGAACCGAAGGGACCGTCAGGAGCGGAGCGTGGGAGGACGCCCTGCGTGAGGCAGGCTACGGCCACGAGGTGGCCGGTTGGGCCTGCCCGTTCCTGGCTAACATGATAGAGCAGGGCCGGAACGGCCCCGTGACCCGGCGGGCGGTCCTCGAGGCGACCCGCGGCCTGGCCGCGGTGGGCGGCGGCCCAGCCGTGGGAAGAGTGTCCGGTGCGGGGAGCGTCCCGGGTGCCGGCGCCGCCGCGGGTTCGGAGAGACCGCCGGACGTCGTCATCCTCGGCTGCACGCACTACTCGCTCATCGCGCCCGTCGTGGCGGAGGTCCTGGCGACGACGGTTCTGGGCCGGCCGGTCCGGCTGGTCGACCCGTCCGAGGCGCTCGCCCGCGACCTCGAGGCCGGGCTGGGCCGGATGCGGGCCAGCGGGGAAGGCGCCGGAGGCTTCACCGGCGAACAACCCGTCGAGGTGGTCTTCCTGACCACGGGCCGGAAGGAGCACCTCGAAGGCCGGGCCCGCGCGCTGCTTCCCGGCGCCGCCGGCGGGGCGGCCCACCGGCTGGTCCTGGACCGGGTCCTAGAGGTGACCCTGCCGAAAGGCCCGTCCGGTCCGTGACGGCGGCTCCCGGGTTCGGGGCGCCGCGGCATTCGCAGGGGGTGGCGTGTTGAGGATAGACGGTCGGGAACCTTCCGACCTCCGCCCGGTGACCATCACCCGAGGCTACACCCGGTACGCGGAAGGTTCCGTACTCATCGAGGTCGGGGACACATGGGTCCTGACGACGGCGACGGTCGAGGACAGGGTCCCTCCCTTCCTCAAGGGCTCCGGGCGGGGGTGGGTGACGGCCGAGTACGCCATGCTGCCGCGGGCGACCCCGGAGCGCCGTCCCCGCGACATCAGCACGGGCCGCTCTTCCGGCCGGGCCCTCGAGATCCAGCGCCTCATCGGACGCACCCTGAGGGGGGTCGTGGACCTCGACGCGCTCGGCGAGCGGACCATCGTCCTCGACTGCGACGTCATCCAGGCCGACGGCGGGACACGAACGGCTTCAGTGACGGGGGCCTTCGTCGCCCTCTTCGACGCGTGCCTGAAACTCAAGGAGGCGGGGCAGATCGGCTCCTGGCCCCTCACGGACTTCGTCGCCGGCGTCTCGGTCGGCATCGTCCGGGGCCGGCCGGTCTTGGACCTCTGCTTCGCCGAGGACAGCGAGGCCGGCGTCGACCTCAACGTCTTCATGACCGGCGGCGGCCGGATCGTCGAGATACAGGGGACGGCGGAGCGGGGGAGCTTCACCGAGAGCGAACTCGTCCGGATGGTCGAACTCGCCCGCGACGGCTGTGCCAGACTCGTCGCCGTCCAGCGTGAGGTCCTGGGGCCCGAGGCCGGGCTCATCGACTCTCAAGGGCCGGACTCAGGCCGCGGGTAGGGTCGGAGCCGTGGACGGCACAGGGAGCGCCTCCCCGCAATTCCTCCTGCTGGCCACGACGAACCCCGGCAAGGTCCGGGAGGCCGGGCCCCTCCTGGCACCCGCGACCTCGCGCCTCGGCCTCACCGTACGTGTCCTCCAGCCCGGCGACGCCGAGGGGCTCAGCGAGGACAAGGAAACCTTCGCCGGGAACGCCGTCACCAAGGCCCTCTGGGCGGCCCGGCGTTTCGGCCTCCCCAGCCTCGGCGAGGACTCCGGGCTGGAGGTCGACGCCCTGTCAGGAGCGCCCGGGGTCCGCTCGGCCCGCTTCAGCGGCGGGGGTACGGAGGAGAATATCCGCCTTCTGCTCGAGAGGCTCGCAGGAGTCCCTGATGCTCGGCGGACGGCCCGGTTCCGCGCCGCCGCGGCCCTCAAGGCCCCTGGCGGCCCCCTCTTCGTCTCCGAGGGGCTCACCGAAGGGGTCATCCTCACCGAACCCCGGGGGGACGGGGGGTTCGGCTACGACCCGGTCTTCCTGTCGCGCGACCTGGGCCGGTCCTTCGCTGAGGTCTCCCGCGAGGAGAAGAGCCGTGTGAGCCACCGGGCGAGGGCTCTGCGGGCTCTCAGAGGATACCTTTTCGAGGTGTTCGGGGACCGGGACTTCACCGCGGGTGGGTCCGACGGCGGGCTGGTGCCGGGCCACGCGCGGTGTCTGGCCGACCTGTCCGAAGCCGGCGTCTCCGGAGGCCTCTTTCCCATCTCGTGGCCGTCGGGAGGGTCGCGCGCGAGGCGGCCCTGCTCCTTGCTGAGAACGGGCAGGACGTGGATCCGGCGGCGGCCGCGGCGGCGGGCCTCCTCCACGATGTCGGGAAGAGCGCCGGCGTCGGTCGGGAGCTTCCGGGTCGGGCCGGAGGTCCGCCGCCGGGCGTCTGCGCCCACGCCTGGGTGTCCGCGGAGTGGCTCCGTCAGCGGGGCTACGCCGGGAAGGTCACGCGGCCGGTCATGGTCCACGGGCTCGATTCGCTCTCGAGCGACCGGTTCTACCCGGCGACCTGGGAGGAGAAGGTCGTCGTTCTTTCGGACAAGCTTGTCGAAGACCGCTTCGTCGGTCTGTCGAAAAGAATCGACGGTCTGAGACGCCGCCATCCGGAGGCGGCGGACGTCATCGAGCGTTCTGAGCCACACCTCCGGCAGATCGAGGCCGAGGTCGCCCGCGCGTGCGGTGTCACACCCGAGGAACTCGGGCGTCACCTGGCCTCGGTCCTGGCGGTCGAGGTCCTCTCGGCCGGCGCGGGGGCCAGAGGGGCGGAGGCCGCCGGCGTTGACCGGTCCGCGCGGGCGCTTTATACTGGGCTCGCCGGGCCTCGGCTCGACGTGCCCGGCGACACTCCAGACACGGGCGGGGCGTAGCGCAGTTTGGCAGCGCGCCTGCTTTGGGAGCAGGAGGTCCCGGGTTCAAATCCCGGCGCCCCGACCATCTTTGATTTCTGCTTCGAAGCTCCGAGACGGCCGGCCTGGTCGCGTCGGACTTCGGCCGTCTGTTCTTTGACGCTTATTTCGGGCGCGTGCTATACTATATTCTGCGCTTCAAGGCCGACGTGGTTTCGCGGCCTCGGTGTCCGCGTGGAGAAGAGTCTTCTGGAGACACACGGACCTGCGGGCGGGTGTAGCCTAATGGTAGGGCGGGAGCCTTCCAAGCTCCTAGCGTGGGTTCGATTCCCATCACCCGCTCCATGTTTTTTGAGGTTTCGAGGGTGCGCCTGTAGCTCAGTGGATAGAGCGACTGGCTTCTAACCAGTGGGTCGGGGGTTCGAATCCTCCCAGGCGCGCCAGACAGTTGTGTGGTGGATGTAGCTCAGTCGGTTAGAGCGCCAGGTTGTGGCCCTGGAGGTCGCGGGTTCGAATCCCGTCATTCACCCCAATTTCGTCAAAGTGGAGCTGGGGCGTAGCCAAGCGGTAAGGCAGGGGACTTTGGATCCTCGATCGTTGGTTCGAATCCAGCCGCCCCAGCCAGTCACTGGTGGGCCATTAGCTCATCGGGTAGAGCATCCGCCTTTTAAGCGGAGGGTGGAAGGTTCGAGTCCTTCATGGCCCACCATTCTTTTGTCCTTAGATGCGGGCGTGGCGGAACGGCAGACGCATGCGGCTTAGGACCGTATGGGCTTTGCCCGTGGGAGTTCGAGTCTCCCCGCCCGCACCATCGTCAAATATCTCTCTGGACCCTTCGCGCGGGTGAGACCTTCCTGCCGACCTCGCGGGCTCCCGCGGGTGCCGCCTGACCCGCCGAGGGGTTCAGTCCTGGAGTGAGCGACCAGCCGAATGACGGACCACGCCAGCCCGATAAGTGTCAAGGTGGAGAGGCTCGAAGGTCACAAGGTCAAGCTGGACGTGACCGTGGACCGGGAGGAGGTCAAGAAGGCTCACGAGCAGGCCTACCGGAGGCTGGCCCGGCGGGTCACCATCCCCGGTTTCCGCCCCGGCAAGGCCCCCCGTCAGGTGCTCCGGAGCCACCTGGGCGCGGAGACCGTCAGGCGGGAGGCCCTTGACCTCATCCTGCCCGACTCCTACGGGCGGGCCCTCGACTCCCAAGGCCTCCAGCCCATCGACAGCCCTGAAGTCGAGGTCGTGACGTTCAAGGAAGGCGAGCCTCTGGTATTCACGGCTACCGTCGAGGTCAAGCCGGAAGTGCGACTCGCGCGGTACAAGGGCCTCGGACTCAAGGTCGAGCCGGAGCCGGTGAAGGAGGAGGACGTCGAGCGGCAGCTCAAGGCCATCGCCGAGCGGGCGGCGCAGATAGAGCCGGCCGCCGAGGGGACCAGGCTCACCGACGGTCTCTTCGCCGTGCTCGACATCCACGGGACTGTGGACGGGGAGACTTTCCCGGGCGGTGACACCGAGGGCGTGATGGTCCAGCTTGGAGCAGGGCAGATGGAGCCTGAGATGGAGAAGGCCCTCGAGGGGGCCACGGCCGGGGAGACCCGCGAGGCGGTGCTCTCCCTCCCCGACGACCACCCGAACCCCGCGCTGGCCGGAAAGGAGGCGCGGTTCGAGATAACGGTCAAAGAGGTCAAGACCAAGAAGGTGCCGGAGCTGACGGACGACCTGGCCCGGGAGATAGCGGGCACGGACGTGGCCGGTCTCAAGGAGCGGGTGAGGGAGAGCCTCGAGGAGGCGGCCAAGCGGAACGCCGCCGACGAGCTCAGGCGCCGACTGGTGGAGAAGGTCGTTGATGAGGCCGAGGTCGACGTCCCGGAGACGCTGGTGAGCCGCCGCGTGGAGCACAAGAACGCGGAGATCGGCGAACGCCTGGGCCGCCAGGGGCTGACGGTCGACAACTACATCAAGATGGTGGGGCTCGACCGGGAGACCTGGGAGAAGGACCTGCGGGCAAGGGCCGAGCGGGAGGTCAAGAGGGAACTGGTCCTCGAGGCGGTAGCCGACCGTGAGGGCATCGAAGTGACGGATGCCGACGTGGAGTTCGAGATCGTGCGTCTGGCTTACAGCCTCGGTGAGAAGCCGGACAAGGTTCGGAAGCTGTTCGTCGAATCACCTTCAAGACTGGAGTCTCTCCGGGAACGGATAAGGATGGACAAGACGGTTCACTACTTAGTCGAGGCGAACTCCGCGGCGGACGAGGCGGCGGACGAGGCGGCGGACGGCGGTGCCGAGACGCCGGCACCTTCGCCGGGCAGGGCCCAGACGCCGGATGAACCTTCCTCCGCCGCCGGTGCCGAGGACGACTCCACGGGGAGAGGGGAACAAGGATGAGCGGTTACCTGGTACCCATCGTCGTCGAGCAGACGGCCAGGGGAGAACGGTCCTATGACATCTACTCCCGCCTCCTCAGAGACCGCATCATCTTCCTGGGCACGGAGATCGACGACGCGGTCGCCAACCTCGTCGTGGCCCAGCTTCTTTATCTGGAGGGCGAGGACGCTGATAAGGACATCCACCTCTACATCAATTCACCGGGTGGATACGCGCACGCCGGTCTGGCTATCTATGATACGATGCAGTATGTCAAGCCGGACGTCTCGACCATCTGTGTCGGGATGGCGGCGAGCGCGGCAGCGGTCATCCTGGCCGGAGGAGCCAAGGGGAAGAGGTTCGCCCTGCCCAACAGCCGCGTCATGATGCACCAGCCCGTCGGGCAGGCCAAGGGGCAGGCCACGGACATCGAGATCCACGCTCGGGAGATCCTGCGGATCCGAGAGCGGCTGAACAAGATCCTGTCGCACCATACGGGGCAGCCGATCGAGAAGGTAGCCAAGGACACGGAACGTGACTACTTCATGTCCCCGGAGGAGGCCAAGGAGTACGGCCTCATCGACACCGTCATCCGCGCCAGGGAGCTGCCTCACCGGGCCTAGCGGAAGAGGTGGATGATGTTCAAGTTCACCGACGAGAAGGGCCAACTCAAGTGCTCGTTCTGCGGCAAGGGCCAGGACCAGGTGAAGAGGCTCGTGGCCGGTCCCGGCGTGTACATCTGTGACGAGTGCATCGAGCTGTGCAACGAGATCATCGAGGACGAGTTCAGCGAGGAGCTCGAGCTCGAACTCAAGGACCTCCCCAAGCCGAGGGAGATAAAGGCCTTCCTCGACGAGTACGTCGTCGGCCAGGAGCGGGCCAAGAAGATCCTGTCGGTGGCCGTCTACAACCACTACAAGCGCATCAACATGGGCGGCAAGATCGACGACGTCGAGCTGCAGAAGTCGAACATCGTCATGCTCGGACCGACCGGGTCCGGCAAGACCCTCCTGGCGCAGACCCTGGCCCGGTTCCTGAACGTGCCGTTCGCCCTGGCCGACGCCACCTCCCTGACCGAGGCCGGCTACGTCGGTGAGGACGTCGAGAACATCCTCCTCAAGCTCATCCAGAACGCCGACTACGACATCGAGAAGGCCGAGAAGGGCATCGTCTACATTGACGAGATAGACAAGGTGGCCCGCAAGTCCGAGAACCCCTCCATCACCAGGGACGTCTCGGGTGAGGGGGTCCAGCAGGCCCTTCTCAAGATCCTCGAGGGCACCGTGGCCAGCGTGCCGCCGCAGGGCGGGCGGAAGCACCCGCACCAGGAGTTCATCCAGATCGACACGTCCAACATCCTCTTCATCACCGGCGGGTCCTTCGACGGTATCGACAAGATCATCCAGAACCGCATCGGCAAGAAGGGGCTCGGCTTCGGCGCCGAGATAAGGACGGCCCAGAACAAGCTGAAGATAGGCGAGATCCTGGCCAAGATCATGCCGGAGGACCTTCTCAAGTTCGGGATGATCCCGGAGTTCGTCGGCCGCGTCCCGGTCATCGTCACCCTGGACGCTCTCGACGAGGAGGCCCTCATCAGGATCCTCACCGAGCCGAAGAACGCCCTTGTCAAGCAGTACAAGAAGTTCTTCGAGCTCGACAACATAGACCTCGAGTTCACCGAGGACGCCCTGAGGACTATCGCCAGCCTGGCCCTGAAGCGGAACACGGGCGCCCGCGGGCTGCGGGCCATCCTGGAGGACATCATGCTGGAGGTCATGTACGACCTCCCCTCCAGGACCGACATCGCCAAGTGCATCGTGAACCGGGACGTGGTCCTGAAGCAGAAGGACCCCATCCTGGTCCCGGCGACCTCCGCCAAGGGGGACCGGAAGGGCAAGGAAGAGACGGCCTGACGGTCGGTCCCGGCGCGGTGCGCCCGCCCGGCCGGCCCGGGCCCCAGGTCCTAGCCCGGCCCAGACCCGCCCTGCCTCCGGGCGAGTTCAAGAGCAACAGCCACGGCCTCCCGCGGGGAGGCCGCTTCTCTTATCCCCTCGTCCCGGTCTTCCCCGCGGTAGAGCCGCCAGGTCTCCAGGCCGACCACGGGACGCCCCACGTTCAGGGCCAGGCCTATCTCCGAGAGGGTCCCGTAGCCGCCGCCGACGGCGATGACGACGTCGGCCGTCTTGACGATGACGGCGTTGCGGGCGTTGCCCATGCCGGTGGCCACGGCCACGGTCACGTACGGGTTGGCCGCCGACCTGTCCTCCTCCGGCAGGATGCCGAGCACGAGACCCCCTTGGCTCCGGGCTCCGCGCGAGGCGGCCTCCATCACTCCTTCCCGTCCTCCGCAGACGAGGACCGCGCCGGCCCGGGCGACCTCACGGCCGACCTCCTCGGACCGCTCCAGGTCCTTCTGAGAGGCCCGTGCTCCTCCGATGACGGCGACGTAGACGGACATGCGGCATGACCTCCCTCTTCTGACTTTCGCCACCTGGGACTGTCGTCCCCCACCCGTGCTCCCGGCCGCCGGGATAGTCCTGGGTACGGGGTGGGAACCTACCGGGTGCTGCTAGAGACCTGCGGCGCCGCGGGGCGGCCCGTGCGTCGGCGTCGCCCCCGGGCGGGCGAGCGGCGGCGGCGCAGGAGACCGGGGTGGGACCTTCTTCTTGCATCTCGGGAACATCCTCTACATCATCCAGTTCATCTTCGCCGTCATCATCGGGCTCTACTTCTGGAACCTCCTGAGGAGCCAGCACGGCAACCGGTCCGCCGTGGACCGCGAGTCCCGCAGGGAGATGGAGAGGCTCCAGGAGATGCGGCGGGTCGCTCTGACAGAGCCCCTCTCCGAGAAGACCCGGCCGACGAGCTTCGACGAGATTATCGGGCAGAAGGAAGGGCTCAAGGCGCTGAGGGCCGCCCTCTGCGGGTCCAACCCCCAGCACGTCATCATCTACGGGCCCCCGGGAGTAGGCAAGACCGCCGCCGCCCGGCTCGTCCTGGAGGAAGCCAAGGCCAACCCGCACTCGCCCTTCAAGGAGTCGGCCAAGTTCATCGAGATCGACGCGACGACGGCCCGGTTCGACGAACGGGGCATAGCCGACCCGCTCATCGGCTCGGTCCACGATCCCATCTACCAGGGGGCCGGGCCGCTGGGCATGGCCGGGATACCCCAGCCCAAGCCGGGGGCCGTCACCAAGGCCCACGGGGGCATCCTCTTCATCGACGAGATCGGCGAGCTCCACCCCATCCAGATGAACAAGCTCCTGAAGGTTCTCGAGGACCGCAAGGTCTTCCTGGAGAGCGCCTATTACAACCCCGAGGACCCCAACATCCCGAGGCACATCCACGACATCTTCCAGAACGGCCTTCCGGCCGATTTCCGGCTGGTCGGGGCGACGACGAGGATGCCGCAGGACATCCCTCCGGCCATCCGCTCGAGGTGTGTGGAGATATTCTTCCGCGCCCTCACCCCGGAGGAGATCGACCTCATCGCGCGCAACGCGACCAGGAAGATAAAGTTCGGCATCGACGACAAGGCGGTCGAGGTCATCAAGAAGTACGCCACGAACGGGCGCGAGGCCGTCAACATCATCCAGATAGCGGCGGGCATAGCCCAGAACGACGGCCGCGAGACCATCTCGGTCGAAGACATCGAGTGGGTCGTGTCGAGCGGCCAGTACAACCCGCGGCCGGAACGACGGATGCCCGACCGCCCGCAGGTCGGAGTGGCCAGCGGGCTGGCCGTCTTCGGGCCGAACATGGCCATGGTCATAGAGATAGAGGTGGCGACGGTGAGGGTCGCCCGCGGTGAAGGCGAGGTCACCGTCACCGGCGTCATCGAGGAAGAGGAGATGGGCGGAGCGGGCCACCGGGTCCGGCGCAAGTCCATGGCCAAGGGCTCGGTGGATAACGTCATCACCGTCCTAAGGCGCTACCTGGGCGTGGACCCGCGGGACTACGACATCCACATCAATTTCCCAGGGGGGGTCCCGGTCGACGGACCGTCGGCGGGGGTGGCCGTGGCCACGGCCATCTATTCGGCCCTGACCGGAGTCCCGGTGGACAACAAGGTCGCCATGACCGGCGAGCTCTCCATCCGCGGCCAGATAAAGCCTGTCGGCGGGATAGCGGCCAAGATCGAGGCCGCCAGGTGGGCCGGGGCGGAACGCATCCTCATCCCCAAGGAGAACTGGCAGGAGATGATGCGCAAGTCGCAGGGCGGCTCCCACATCATCCCCGTCCGGAACCTGGGCGAGGTCCTCCGACTGGCCCTGCTGACCGATGGCGTCGAGGAAGCCCGCCCGGGGGTCCGGCCTCTGGAGGTCGCCGCGGGCGGGCTGAGGTCCGCCCGACGTGAGCACAGGCCTGCGCGCGGGAGCGACAGCCCCTCTGAGGACGTCGGGTCGGTGGAGGAGGCCGGCGCGGCGGAGGAACAAGAGGAGGCCCGCGAACGTCCGGCGGCAGCTTCGCCGCTGGCCGCAGGTGGTTCCCCTGGGGGCGGCCGGCCGACCCCGCTGGCGCCCGGGTCCGGGTCCGCCGGTCCGCCGCCGGCCTCCCCACTGTGCTAGGCCACGGGACCCGGCCCACGGCGCGGCCGCACCATGGCCAGGATGCGCTTTCTCACCGAGTAGAGACAGCTGCATGTGACCCGCTCCAGGCGTCCGGCGGCCCGGGAGGGGTCGAAGACCTCCCACGAGATGAGCCTCTCGAGAGGGATGCGCGGAGGGGGCTTCGGGTTCTCGGCGGGGTAGCCCAGGGTGACCAGGCCGACGATCTCCCGCTCCGGCGGTACGCCCAGGACCGGGCGCAGGGCGTCCTGGTCGAACCCCCCGATCCAGCAGGTCCCCAGCCCGAGGGAATGTGCCGCCAGCATCAAGTTCGCCCCCGCCAGAGCGCAGTCGACCGTCATCCAGCGGTTGCCGCGGGGGTCGCCGACGATAGCCACCACGACCGGGGCGGTGGCGAGGTGCCTCCATCGGAAGACGCGGAACAGGCGGGCCTTGTCCGCCAGGGCCCGGCGTCTTGACGCGTCTCTGACCACTACGAAGTGCCAAGGCTGGGAGTTGACGGCACTGGGCGCCCATCTCGCCGCTTCGAGGACCTGGAGGAGGACGTCTTCCGACGGCGGATCGGGCCTGTAGCGCCGGATACTCCGTCGGGTCCGCGCCAGGGTCGTGAAGTCGAGACCGACGCCCCCGTCTGATGGTCTGCCGTCAGACACCTCCGGTCACCACCTCCTGCTCCCTCCCGCGGCCAAACTCGGAGTCCTTGCCACGAATTGCTGTACGACAGGGCCTCGGCCTTGCCGCGGCCACCAAGGAATTGGCCTCATGGGCCACGAATAACATACACTGAATTTCAGAAAGACCCTTCTGGCTGGGCTTTTGCTCCTCTGGTGGCGGGACCGCTCCGCACGTGCCACCGACACGCTCCAAGAGACCTCGGAGGGAGGAAACCATGAGACGCCCTTCACGCGGACAGATAGACCGTGAGCTGCCCCTTCTGCCGCTCCGGGGCATGCTGGTTTTCCCCCACATGACGGTCCATCTCGAGGTCGGGCGGGAGAAGTCCCTCTGCGCCGTGAACGAGGCCATGATAAGGGACCGCCTGATTCTTCTGGCCAGCCAGAGAGAGAGCTCGGTCGAACACCCGGAGCCGCAGGACATCAATGACGTCGGCTGTCTGGCGGAGGTCAGACAGCTCGTCAAGCTGCCCGGCGGCACCTACCGCGTCCTGGTCTCGGGTGTCGCCCGCGCCAGGATACACCAGTACACGAGACTCGAGCCTTTCCTGCGGGTGAGGGCCGAGGAGCTCGTGGAGACCGAGGAGCTCACCCCGGAGGTCGAGGCTCTGATGCGGGCCGTGAGCCGGCAGTTCGACCGGTTCGCCCGCATCAGCCGCAAGCTTTCCGCCGAGGCCGCCGGGTCCGTCTCGGACATCTCCTCCCCCGGCCGGTTCGCCGACACCGTTGCCGCACAGCTGCACCAGGTCCTGAAGCTTGAGGACAAGCAGGCCCTCCTCGAGGCGGAGGACGTCCGGGACAGGCTGATGCTCCTGAACGAGCTCCTGAACCGGGAAATCGAGATCGTCGAACTCGAGCGCAAGATCAGCCTTCGGGTCCGCAAGCAGATGGAGAAGACCCAGAGGGAGTACTACCTGAGGGAGCAGCTCAAGGCCATCCACCACGAGCTGGGGGACAAGGACGACCGCACCTCCGAGGTCGACGAGTACCGCGAGAAGCTCAAGAAGGCCGACCTTCCGGACGTGGTCCGGGAGAAGGCCGAGAAGGAGATCGACCGGCTGGAGAAGATGCCGCCGATGGCGGCCGAGGCCGTCGTCGTCAGGACCTATCTCGACTGGATCTTCGCCCTCCCTTGGAACGTCGAGACGACCGACCGCCTCGACATCGGCGTGGCCGAGCAGGTCCTCGAAGAGGACCACTACGGCCTGAGGAAACCCAAGGAGCGCATTCTGGAGTACCTGGCGATCCGCAAGCTGGCCCGGGACATGCGCGGGCCCATCCTCTGTCTCGTCGGTCCCCCGGGGACGGGCAAGACGTCGCTGGCCAAGTCGGTGGCCAGGGCGCTGGACCGCAACTTCGTCCGCATCTCCCTCGGGGGGGTGCGGGACGAGGCGGAGATACGCGGCCACCGCCGGACCTATGTCGGGGCCCTGCCCGGCCGGATCATCCACGGGATGAAGGTCGCGGGCTCGAAGAACCCGGTCTTCCTCATGGACGAGATAGACAAACTGACGAGTGACTTCCGCGGGGACCCGGCGGCGGCCCTGCTCGAGGTCCTCGACCCGGAGCAGAACGTCGCCTTCACCGACCACTACCTGGAGCTTCCCTTCGACCTCTCCAAGGTGCTCTTCATAACGACGGCCAACACCACCTACACCATCCCCAGGGCCCTCCTGGACCGGATGGAGGTCATCCACCTCACCGGGTACACCGAGGAGGAGAAGCTCCACATCGCCAGGGGGCACCTGTGGCCCAAGGTCCTGAAAGAGCACGGCCTCCAGGACGGCGACATCGACATCTCGGACAACGCCGTGAGGCGCATCATCCAGCGGTACACCCGCGAGGCCGGGGTGAGGAACCTCGAGCGGGAGCTCTCGACCGTCGCCCGCAAGGTCGCCCGGGAGATCGTCGAAGGCCGCAAGACCCCCGTCCGGATCTCGGCCCAGAACCTCCAGCACTACCTGGGCGTGCCCCGCTTCCGCTGCGGCACGGCGGAGGAGCGCGACCAGGTCGGGGTGGCCACCGGCGTGGCCGTCACAGACGCCGGCGGGGACGTCATGCCCATCGAGGTCACCGTGATGCCGGGCAAGGGCAACCTCATCCTGACCGGCAAGCTCGGCGAGGTGATGCGGGAGTCGGCTCAGGCCGCCCTGAGCTACATCCGCAGCCGGACGAAGGCCCTGGGCCTCGACCCGAAGTTCCACGAGAAGTGCGACATCCACGTCCACATCCCGGAGATCGCCACCCCCAAGGAGGGGCCGTCGGCGGGCATCTCCATCGCCGCCTCGATGGTCTCGGCCCTCACCGGGCACGCCATCCGGCACGACGTGGCCATGACCGGGGAGATCACCCTGCGCGGCCGCGTGCTTCCGGTCGGGGGGGTCAAGGAGAAGGTCCTCGGCGCCCACAGGGCCGGGATAGCGACGGTCATCCTGCCCCGGGAGAACGAGAAGGACCTCGAGGAGATACCGTCGTCCGTCAAGCGGAAGCTCGACATCACCCTTGTCGAGCATATGGACGAGGTGCTCGACATCGCTCTCGTCGGAGGACTCCAGGCCGTGGTCGGAGACCTCGCCGGGCGGTCGGCTGAGAACGGGTCTGACGGTGACGGGCTGGATGACGGCGGTCAGGCCGACCGCGACACCCCCGGCCAGATCCTCCCGCCCGACCTGCCTGGCGTCAGGGAGCTCCCGGTGACGCGTCCCGGGACTCCGGCCTAGACGGCCCCACGCTCGCGCCCGCCTCCTCCTGTCGGCCTGTCGTCGTCCGGGCGGCCGCCGCCGGCAGCTCGGCCACGATCATCCCCACCAGGATGGCGAGACAGCCCAGTTGTGCCCACAGCCCGAGCCGCTCCCCCAGCACCAGCCAGCCGAAAAGTGCGGCGAACACCGGTTCGGTGGCCAGGATGAGGGCCGTGTGCGTCGGAGGCGTGTACCTCTGGGCTGTTGTCTGGACGAGGAAGGCGGCGGCCGTGCCCAGGAGGCCGGTGAGGATGATGGCGCCGGTCGGCAGGCGGCTCAGAGGGGCCGGGGGAAGGACGGCGTCCGGCCCCGTCAGGAGACAGGACGCGAGGCAGACGCCCGCGTAGCCGACGGCGGCCGCGGCCACCTGGAAGGTCGCCAGGGCTCCGGTCTGCCCGAAGGAGCGGGCGCCGGCGGCCGAGAAGCGCCCGAGGGTCACGATGTGCAGGGCGAAGAAGAGGGCGCAGGCCAGGACGAGAAGGTCGCCCGTGGTGGTCGGCGGCAGGAGGACGCCCTCGCCCGAGGCCCCTGTCCCGCCGGGAGGCGGGGCCAGGAAGAGCAGTCCCATCCCGAGGAGGGCGAGGGCCGTCCCGCCCACCGCCTGTCGGGAGGGCCTCTGCCGGAAGAGCACCGAGGACAGCACGGGCACAAGGACGACGGAGAGGCCGGTGATGAAACCGGCCCGTGAGGCCTGCGTAAGGCGCAGGCCGAACGTCTGGAAGATGTAGCCTCCCCACAGGCAGGCCCCCACCAAGAGACCGGGAGCAGCCAGGTGCCGCCAGTTCGCCCTGACGTCGCGCCAGAAGACGGCCGCCAGGCACAGCGCGGCCAGGGTGAAGCGGAGGGCGAGGAAGGTCATCGTCGGGAACTCCGCCACCGCCTGCTTGACGATGACGAAGGTGCTTCCCCAAAGGAGCGACACCAGGAGGAGGGCCCCGTCGGCGAGGAGCCGCCGGCGGCCGGCGGGTTGTGGGTTGAGGCGGTCCAGAGGGCTCACTTCCCGTCCTGATGTCGTGGTTTCTGGCTGGCACGCTTTTTCCCTTCCGCGGGGAGGCGGACGTCGGACCAGCGGGGTAGGACGCGGTCGAACCGAGGGGGGGAGGACGCCGCGCGCGGCTGACGGATGACGGCGCCCCGGACCCGCGGCGAAGGCACAGCCGACCGAGCACTGAGAGATAGCCAACCGTGGCAGAGGTTTCGGTCCCGTCCGGAGACCGGGGCCGGAGGTTCCGTTCCCGGGCCGTCTAAAGCTCCGGACAGACCGGCAACCGGAGGGAGGACGGCTCCTCAGTGTCGGTGACCCGCCCCGAAGACCCCACGCTTTCCGCCCGCATCCCCTTCATTCCGCCGCCGCACGCCCCCGTCCGGCGCGTGGTCCTGCGCCGACCGCGTCCGGACGACCTCGTCGAGGTCTGCCGGTGGGACGCCGACCCCGACCTCGTGGAGGCCTTCGGAGCACCCCCGAGCCACCTCGCCCGAGGGGACATGCGGCACCTGCAGGCCATAGAGGTCGGCGGCCGCTTCGTCGGACTCGTCGGGCTCTCGGGGGTCTCGCGGGCGGCGCGCTCGGCCGAACTCCGCGTGGTCATCGGCCGCCCCGGGGACCGCGGGCACGGGCTCGGACGGGAGGCCGTGCGGGCCTACCTCGAGCGCGTGCGGGCCCTCTTCGACCTCGACCTCGTCTACGTCAAGGTCCTCCTGAGCAACCGCCGGGCCATCCGCTGTTTCAGGAGCTGCGGGTTCCGTCCGGCGGGCATCCTCCGGGTGCGCCACGACCGGCGCTACGCGGACCCGCCCCTTCCCGATGACGTGTTGCTGATGGCCTTCACTCTGCACCAGGTGTGCGAGGACCCTTCCGCTCGTTGCGGCCGCCGGCGGAGCCTGAGGGCTCATCATGGCCGCGGCTGCCGTCCGGCCGCAGGCTGAGCGCGGTGACACACTCCTTTCAGCGTGACCTGGAGGCCAGCCTATCGGATATCGGACCCCACGTTGCTTGATTGACACATATTGACACATGGAGAACTCGATATTAGGATGAATGGGGTAAGAATCCTAAAGAGGGGGTGGTTGGTTGAAATACGATGTCCTCGTAGTGGGAGGAGGACCGGCGGGTATCATCACGTCGGTCACGGCGAGGAAGGTTCACGGTCCGGGCCTGAAGATAGGCCTTTTCAGGCCTGAGAGCAAGACCCTTGTGCCCTGCGGCATCCCCTATATGTTCGGGACGCTCGACGCGGTCGACAAGAACATCATGCCCGACAAGCCACTCGAGGCGGCCAAGGTCGATATCATCCAGGACGAGGTCGTGTCCCTGGACCTCGAGGCCAAGACTCTCAAGACCGCCTCGGGGAGCGAGTATTCCTTCGACAAGCTCGTCCTGGCCACGGGCTCTGAGCCCGTCGTTCCGAGCGGCCTCCCGGGCACGGACCTCGACAACGTCTTCACCATCAGGAAGAGTTACGCGTACCTCACGGAGGTCCACCGCAGGTTGGCCGACTGCCGTGACATCGTCATCATCGGCGGAGGGTTCATCGGGGCCGAGATGGCCGACGAACTCGCGCGGCGTGAGGACCGCAACATCACACTCATCGAGATCATGGACCACTGCCTCTGGCAGTCGTTCGACCCCGAGTTCTGCGAGATGGGGGAGAAGGCCCTGGCCGAGAAGGGGGTGAAGGTCCTCACCGGGACCAAGGTCCTGGGAATCACCGGGGACCGCAGGGTCGAGGCCGTGGAGACCTCCGCCGGTCGGTTCAAGGCAGACGCCGTGGTCCTGGCCATCGGAGCCCGACCGAACACCGCCCTGGCGGCTGAGGCCGGACTGCGCCTGACCCCGCGGGGAGCCGTCGCCGTGGACTCGGGCATGAGGACGAGCCACCCCGATGTGTTGGCCGTGGGCGACTGCGCCGCCAAGACCGATTTCTTCAGCGGTGAGGAATCGCCGGTCATGCTCGCTTCGGTGGCGACCATAGAAGCGCGGACGGCCGGAGCCAACCTGTATTCCGTCAAGGCCATGCTGCCGGGAGGGTCTACGCCCGGCGCATTCTCCACGGTCGTCGGCGGGCTGGC
This sequence comes from uncultured Eubacteriales bacterium, assembly GCA_913063835.1. Classification (GTDB taxonomy): domain Bacteria; phylum Bacillota; class Sulfobacillia; order UBA995; family UBA9673; genus UBA9673. The sequence continues at coordinate 13,852 of CAJXZV010000011.1, read as the reverse complement.
CCTCGGTTCAGCCGGGTTGACCGAGACCGAGGCCAGGCGCAGGGGCATCGACGTCACCGTCGGGCTGGGCGAGTCGGTCGACCGGCACCCCGGGACCCTGCCGGGCGCCAGTCCGATAAAGGTCAAGCTCGTCTTCTCCACCATGTCCGGTGAGCTCCTCGGCGGTCAGGTGGCCGGAGGAGCCGGCGTGGGCGAGATGGTGAACGTCATCGCCCTGGCCGTCGGCCGGCGGATGGAGGCCACCGACCTCTACCTCATGCCGCTGGGGACACATCCTCTGCTCACCTCGGCGCCGACGACCTATCCGGTCGTCACCGCCGCCTGGGACTACCTGGGTCGCGTCTTGACAGCTCCAAGCCGAGGGCATTAGAGTATAGGCAACCCTTGCCGCCCCGGCGCCAGGCCGCGGGCGGAAGCGTAGAGGCCATGACGGGGAGGAGTAGGTCGGCCTCCACCTCCAGAGAGGGGAACTCGGCGGGCTGGGAGGTTCCCCAGGCGCGGAGCCGGCCGAAGGTCGCCCCGGAGCCGGTGGGCTGAAAGCGCGCCGCGGCGGCGTGTGTCAGGCCCGCCCGGGTTGAGCCCGTTACAGCTACGAGAGGGCCCGCCGGCGACTTCGAGGCGCGGCGGGAACCAAGGTGGTACCGCGGAGAGGCCGAGGCCCTCCGCCCTTGCGGGCGGAGGGCCTTTCACATCCGCCTCCGACCCGTCTCTCACCGTTTGCGTTCGCGGCCGGGCGCCGGTCGCACCGGACGACGGCTGTCCGAGCCGCCCGCCTGCGTTCCCGTTTCCTGCGCCCCGCCGCCGGCGGCCCGAGGAGGACTGGAGGACGAAGGGCATGACGGACACGGGCACCACCACCGCGGAGCGAAAGGGCGGCCTGCCGGCCGGCGCCCTACCGCCGGCCTACGACCCGACCGGGACCGAGAAGAAGTGGCAGGACTTCTGGCTCGAGCACGACCTCTTCCGCGCCCGGACAGACCCTGCGCGGGAGCCGTTCTGCATCGTCATCCCTCCCCCGAACGTGACCGGCGCGCTCCACATGGGACACGCCCTCGACAACACCATCCAGGACATCCTGACCCGGTGGCGGCGGATGCTGGGCTACGCCACCCTATGGCTCCCGGGGACTGACCACGCCAGCATCGCCACCCAGAGGGTGGTCCTGAACCGCCTGGCCGAACAGGGGGTGACGCGGGATGAACTCGACCGGGAGTCGTTCCTCGAGCACGCCTGGGCCTGGAAGGACGAGTACGAGAAGACCATCATAGGGCAGCTCCAGCGGCTGGGCTGTTCCTGCGACTGGTCGCGTACCCGCTTCACCATGGACGAGGGCCTCTCGCGGGCGACCTTGACCAGCTTCGTCCGCTACTACGAGGAGGGGCTCGTCTACCGCGAGGACTACATCGTGAACTGGTGCCCCGGGTGCGGCACGGCCATCTCGGACATCGAGGTCGAGCATGTGGAGACGGTGGGCCGCCTGTACCACATCCTCTACCCGTTCGAGGACGCCGACGGCGGGGGCGGAAAGGACGGTTCCTCCGGCCGCCCCTCGGGTATCACCGTGGCGACGACCAGGCCGGAGACGATGCTGGGCGATGTGGCCGTCGCCGTCCACCCCGACGACCGGCGCTACACGGAGGCCGTGCGTCGGACCCTGGTCCTTCCCCTTCTCGGGCGCAGGATACCGGTCATCGCCGACGAGGCCGTGGACCCCGAGTTCGGCACGGGGGCGGTCAAGGTCACTCCGGCCCACGACCCGAACGACTTCGAGATAGGACTGAGGCACGACCTCCCGCGGGTGAAGGTCATCGGTGAGGACGGGCGGATGACGGCCGAGGCCGGCCCCTACGCCGGGATGGACCGCTACGAGTGCCGCGAAGCCGTGCTGCGGGACCTGGAAGAGGCGGGCCTGCTCCTGAAGGTCGAGGAGCACCGCCATGCCGTAGGGCACTGCCACCGCTGCGACAGCGTGGCCGAGCCGCTCGTCTCCAAGCAGTGGTTCGTCAGGATGAAGCCCCTGGCCGAGCCGGCCATAAAGGCCGTGGAGCGGGGCGAGGTCAAGTTCGTGCCGGAGCGGTTCAAGAAGATATACCTCAACTGGATGGAGAACATCCGCGACTGGTGCATCTCCCGCCAGTTGTGGTGGGGCCACCGCATCCCGGCCTGGTACTGCGACGAGTGCGGAGAGACCGTCGTCACCCTGGACGAACCTGAGAAGTGCCCGAGGTGCGGCGCGGGCCGCGGCCGTCTGCGCCAGGACGAGGACGTCCTCGACACGTGGTTCAGTTCCGCCCTGTGGCCGTTCTCCACCCTGGGGTGGCCGGACAAGACACCTGACCTGGACTTTTTCTTCCCGACTTCCGTCCTTGTCACGGCCTACGACATCATCTTCTTCTGGGTGGCCCGGATGATCTTCTCCTCCTACCACTTCATGGGCTGCCGCCCGTTCGAGCACACCTTCATCCACGGGCTCGTGCGTGCGGCCGACGGGCGGAAGATGTCGAAGTCCCTCGGCACGGGTGTCGACCCGCTCGAGACCATCGCCAGGTACGGCGCTGACGCCCTGCGCTTCTCGCTGGTCATGGGGACGGCCCCGGGCAACGACATGCGGTACAACGACGAGAAGGTGGAGGCGGCCCGGAACTTCGCCAACAAGCTCTGGAACGCTTCGCGCTTCACTTTGATGAATCTCGGCGAGGCGGCGGCCGAGCTGGAGGGGGCGGCCCGGGCCGATCTGGAGGAGACCGTCCGGTCAAGGGGCGAGCTCGCCGACCGGTGGATCGCCAGCCGGTACCGCCGGGTCGTGACCGAGGTCAACCGACTCCTGGGGGCCTTCGAGCTGGGCGAGGCGGCGCGGGCTCTGTACGACTTCATCTGGAGCGAGTTCTGCGACTGGTACATCGAGATGGTGAAGCCGCGCCTTTACGGTGATGACGAGGCGTCGCGGCGGACGGCCCGGACGACCCTCGTGTACGTCCTCGACGGCATCCTCCGGCTCCTGCACCCGTTCATGCCCTTCGTGACCGAGGAGATCTGGCAGCGCCTGCCGGCCCTCAAGGGTGAGCATCCCCCCGAGGTCGGGCACAACCCGCCGCCCGACGCGGCGGGTCGCCCGAGGACCCTGGTCCTGGCGCCCTGGCCTGCTCCGGAGAGGTCCTTGAGGGACGAGACCCTCGAGGAGAAGGTCGGGGTGATCATAGACGTCGTGCGTTCCATAAGGAACCTCCGGGCGGAGTGGAACGTCGAACCCCGGAGACGGGCACCGGTCCTCCTCATCACCGATGCGGCGGGCGGCACGGCCCAGGCCGCGGTCGAGGAAGGGCGGTCGCTCATCCAGGACCTTGCCTCCGTCTCCGAGCTCGAGGTGGCCTCGGGTGCGGCCCGGCGCCCACGGCACGCCGCCGCCGCGGTCACCCGGGGAGTTGAGATATACCTGCCTCTTCGCGGCCTTATCGACCTGGACCGGGAGGCGGGGCGTCTCCGCGCCGAACTGGAGGAGGCCACCCGGGACCTCGAGAGGGCCCGGGCCAAGCTGGCGAACCGCGACTTCGTGACGAAGGCTCCGCCGGCGGTGGTCGACAAGGAGAGAGGCCGCGCCGCGGAACTCGAGGCGAAGTGCGAGAGGCTCTCCGAACGTCTGGCCTGGATAGAGGAGTCGCGGGCAGGCTGAAAGGAGCGCTTCCGAGTGGCCTCAAGCTACGAGAAGGCTCTGGACTACATCCACGGCCTGTACCGCTTCGGCAGCCGTCTCGGTCTCGCCCGGCCGAGGCGGCTTCTCGCCGCTCTCGGCGACCCGCATCTCGGTCTCCGTGTGGTCCACGTCGCCGGGACCAACGGCAAGGGCTCGGTGGCGGCCATGGTCGCTTCCATCCTCCAGGCCGCCGGCTACCGTACGGGGCTTTACATTTCCCCCTACGTCGTCGACTTCCGCGAGCGCATAAGTGTCGACGGGGAGCACATCGCCCCGGACGAGGTGGCCGAGCTGACCTTCGGCGCCCTCGCCCCGGCGGCGGAGCGGCTGGCCGCGAAGCATGGAGAGGACGGCCAGGTGACGGAGTTCGAGTTCGTGACCGCCCTCGGCCTCCTCCACTTCGCCCGGCGGGCGGTCGACTACCTCGTCTGCGAGGTCGGGCTCGGAGGGCGGTTCGATGCGACCAACGTCATCGACCGGCCGCTCGTCTCGGTCATCACCCCGGTGGGCCTCGACCACACGGACCGTCTCGGGCCGACCCTGGCGGACATCGCGGCCGAGAAGGCCGGCATCATCAAGCGCTCGGCCCCGGTCGTGTCCGGGCCGCAGGACCCGGAGGCCCTTCAGGTCATCGCCGCGGCCGCGCGTCAGCGTGCCTGCCCTCTCTACCTGGCCGGCGCCGACCGGGCCCGGCCCGGGGCGTCCCTGGGCCCTCCCGGCCGCCTCCTTTCGGGGCGGGCCGTCCTGCGGAAGGCTTCCCTGCAGGGCCAGGTCATCGATTTCACGGGCCCGGGAGGCGTCCAGGAAAGGGGGCTCCGTCTGCCTCTCCTCGGGCCTCACCAAGTCGCCAACGCGGCGACGGCCCTCACCGTCGTCTGCGTCCTCAGGGAGTGGGGCCACGCCCCGGACGTGGGGTCCGGCGCCCTGCACGAGGGGCTGGCACGGACGGTCTGGCCGGGACGCTTCGAGGTCTTCGGCGAGGACCCGCCTGTGGTCGTCGACGGAGCCCACAACCCTCCCGGCGCGCGGGCCCTGGCCGGGACCCTACGTGAGCTCCTGCCGGGCCGGCGGCTCGTCATGGTCCTGGGCCTCCTGGCGGACAAGGACGCTCCGGCTTTCCTCGCCGAACTCCTCCCGCCGGCCCTTCCGGAGGTGGGCCGTGTGGTCTGCTGCCGTCCGGACAACCCCAGGGCCGTACCGGCCGCCGAACTGGCCGCCCTCGTGTCGCGGCGCTGTCCCGGGCTCCCGGTCGAAAAGGCGGACAGCCCGGGCGCAGCCCTCGACCTGGCCTACTCCCGCGCCGGCCCGGGCGGGGCGGTCTGCGTGGCGGGTTCCCTCTACCAGGTCCAGGAAGCGAGGGAGGCGGCGGCTCGGCTCACCGCAGGAGGGACTGGCGAGGCGGGGGTTGAACCCTCTACGGAGTGCGGGGAGGGGGCCGGCCCTTGACGCCGGGGTTCAGGCGGGTCCAACTGACGTCCCGCGAGCCGCTCAGGTTCCACAGCCTGCCGAAGTACCTCGTCTTCACCTCCGCGGAGGAGCTCGGTGAAGCCTACGGGGTGAGTGCTTCGTCGGCGGAGGCGGGCGTGGACTGGGACCGCGAGTTCCTCGTCGTCGCCCAGCGGGAGGAGTGCCCGACAGGGGGCTACTCCATCACCATCGAGGGGCTCAACCGGCCGGCGCCGGACGAACTCAGGGTGACCGTGTCGCGGTCCGACCCGGGCCCGGCCGATTTCGTGACCATGGTCATCACCTACCCCCGGGACGTGGTGGCCGTGTCCAGACGGGGGCTCGAGGGAGTCCGGAAGGTGACCTTCGTCGACCCCGGCGGGAGAGTGCTGAGGACGGTCGAGGTGGACCTGTGAAGAAGGCGGACCCTGCCGTGGAAGACCTCAAGGAGAAGGCCCTGGCGGCCATCGCCCGCCGGCGCGGGGACATCATCCGCTTCGCCGAGGACGTCTACAGGACGCCGGAGCTCGGTTTCAAAGAGGAGCGCACCGCTGCCAGGACGGCCGCCTTCCTCGCCGACCTGGGACTCGAGGTCCGCACGGGCCTGGCTCTCACCGGGGTGAAGGCCGTCGCTGACGGGCAGGCCCCGTGGAGCGGGAGCCGGAGGACGGGCCCGAAGAAGGAGCGGGGGGAGGAGCCGCCCGGGGAGACCGCGGCTCCGCCGCGGGTCGCCGTCCTCGGCGAACTCGACGCCGTGGTCTGTCCCGGGCACCCTGCAGCCGACCCGGTCACAGGCGCGGCCCACGCGTGCGGCCACCACGCCCAGCTTGCCGTCATGGCCGGGGCGGCCGTCGGCCTGACCGAGCCGGATGTTCTCCGGGGGCTGTCCGGGTCCGTGGTCTTCATGGCCGTTCCCGCCGAGGAGTACGTCGAACTCGAGTACAGGTTCAGGCTCCGGGAGGAAGGCAAAGTGGAGTTCCTCGGCGGCAAGCCGGAGCTCATCCGCCTCGGCGAGTTCGACGATGTCGACATGGCCATCCTCGTGCACAGCGGCAGCCGGCCGGGCCCGAAGATGTCCCCGGGGGGGACGAGCAACGGCTTCGTCGGCAAGTTCGTTCGCTATATCGGCCGCGAGGCCCACGCGGGGGCCTCCCCCTGGGCGGGGGTGAACGCTCTCAACGCGGCGCTGGTGGCCCTCTCGGCCGTCAACGCCCTGCGCGAGACTTTCAGTGAAGAGGATTCGGTGCGGGTCCACCCCATCGTGACCAAGGGCGGGGACCTCGTCAACATCATCCCGGCCGACGTGCGCCTTGAGACCTACGTCAGGGCCCGGACCATACAAGCGGTCACGGAGACCTCGCGCAAGGTCGACCGGGCCTTCAAGGCGGGCGCCCTGGCCCTGGGGACCACGGTCGAGATCCGGGACGCTCCCGGCTTTCTGCCCATGCTTCCGGACCCGGAGCTTTCCCGGATATACCGCCGGAACCTCGAACGCCTGGTCGGGGCGGAGAACGTCTCCGACGGCGGGCACATGGCGGGCTCGACCGACATGGGGGACCTGTCCCACGTCATGCCGGCCCTGCACCCCTACGGGGCGGGCGTGGAAGGCCGTCCGCACTGCGCGGACTACCGGGTGGTCGACCCTGACCTGGCCTACATCCGCCCGGCCGAGGCGGTGGCCCTCACGGTCATCGACCTCCTCGCTGACGGGGCCAGAGAGGCCGACAGGGTGCGGCGGGCGGCGCGGCCGCCCATGACCCGGGCCGAGTACATCGAGTTCGCCCGTTCACTCTTCAGGAGGACTGTCTACCCGGAGCCGGAGGCGGCGGGAGCCGCCGGCTCCGGAAACCCGAAGGAGGACGATGACCGATGGTGAGCGCCCAGAGGAGGACCCGGCCGAAGCCGCAACCCCGGGGACCGAGCGGGTTCACCGTGTTCATGGTCTTCCTGCTCCTGGCCGTGCTGTGCATCTCAGGAGGCTTCGCCCTCGGGCGCTATCTTCTCTCGACGCTGGGTGAGACCGTCGCGGACGGTCTCGGGCCGGGGGCGGACCAGACCGCCGGGACAGGCGGCCAGTCCGGGGAAGAGGGCACCTCCGGGGACGGCGGCACCGGCGGCGCCGGGTCCGTGCCGGCCGGCGGGGGACCGGGGTCGGCGGTCTGCGACCTCAGCCCGGTCACCTTCTACGCCATACAGGTCGGCGCCTTCGGCTCGAGGGCCAACGGGGACAACGTCGTGGCCGACCTGGCCGGCAAGGGCCTGCCGGGTCATGTCCTCGAACCCGGCGCGGACTCGGAGCTCTACAGGGTCAGGACGGTCACCGGTACGAGGCGGGAAGTGGTGGAAGCCGTCCTGGCTCGGGTCCGAACGAAAGGCTACGCGGACGCGTTCATCGTCACCCAGACCGTCGCCGCTTCGGACCTCACGCTCAGCGGTTCGAGCGTCAGGTACGTCGAGCGGGCCGCCGCGGCTGTGGAAGCGCTTGTGAGCCTTCTCCGTGTCGAGGGCGACATCTGGGACGACCACCACGCCGGGAGTCTCGACCGGGCCGAGGCTTCGCGCACCGTCGACGCGCTCATCGTCACGGTCCGTGAAGCCAAGGAGAACCTGGCGGGACTCACGGCTCCGACGGACCTCGCCGGACTCGGCGGTGCGCTGGAGACCCTGCTCATCGAGGCGACGGCCAACCTCCAGGCCCTGAAGAGCTACCTGGCGAGCGGGGTGGAGGTCGACCGCCTGGCGGCCGAGTCGTCCTTCATCGGTCTGGTCGACCGCTACGTCCGCTTCGAGGCGGAGTTGGAATCGGGGTCCTGAGCCGCCGCGGCGACCGATGACCGGCCTCGAGACCCGGCAGAATGTGGGACCGGGTCTCCGCCTTTCGAGGCAAGGGATTCGGACAGCCGCGGTGGAAATCTAGGTCCGGCTGTCGGGGAGTGAAGCGCCGGCGTGAGAAAGAGCTTCAGCGTGTGGCTTCTCCTAGCTCTGGTCACCGCGTTCGCCATCCTGGGCAACCTCGTTGGTGAGGCGCTCCGACCGTTCGTCCCGTTCCTGGGCCGGTCGGTCGCTGTGGGCCTCGACCCTCCCCTGGTGGCGGACCTCAGCTTCTTCGACCTGACGTTCGGCTTCAGCCTGAGCCTGAACCTGCTCGGGCTCGTGGGGCTCCTGCTGGGAGCCTACCTCTACAGGCGCTGGACATGAGACTGGTCCTCGCGTCGGCTTCTCCCCGGAGAAAGGACCTCCTGGCCGGCCTCGGCGTGCCCTTCGAGGTGCGTCCCAGCCGTGCTCCGGAGGATGAGCCGGGTCGGGTGCCTCCGGCGGAGGCCGGGGGTCTCGCCCTACGCCTTGCCCGGCGCAAGGCCGAGGCCGTCGCGGCGGAGCTCGCCGGCGCTCCGGACGTCCTCGTCATCGGGGCGGACACCCTGGTGGTCCTGTCTGACCGCATCCTGGGGAAGCCGGCCTCGCCCGAAGAGGCCGCCGCGATGCTTCGGGCCCTGTCCGGACGGGAGCACCGGGTCGTCACCGCGGTGGTCGTCGCGGAGCCGGCGACCGGACGGGTGGAGGAGGGCGTCGAGGAGACCAAGGTGTTCTTCCGGCGGCTGGGGCCGGAGGATGTGCAGAGCTACCTGGCCACCGGTGAGCCGTTCGACAAGGCCGGCGCCTACGCCATCCAGGGAGTCGGCGCGCTCCTGGTCGAACGGGTCGAAGGGTGCTATTTCAACGTCGTCGGCCTGCCGCTCGGAAGGCTGGCCGAAGTGCTCGGCCGCTTCGGGGTGAACCTGCTCAGGGAGGCGGCCCTGGCCGGGAAAGGCGGTGGGGGCACCCGGCGGAACATCACGGGTCTGACGGAATAGGGGTGCCTGCACCCGGAACGGGGGTGCGGGAACGTGGCCGGAGACGGGCTACGGATGAAGGACCTGGCCGAAGAGGACCGGCCGAGGGAGAGGATGAGAAGGCTCGGTCCTGAGGCCTTATCTAACGCCGAGCTCGTGGCTATACTGTTGAGAACGGGAGCGGGAGGGCTCTCGGCTCTCGATGTCGCCCGGAGGCTCCTGTCGAGAGGCTGTGAGGAGTGTCATGCCGGGGCAGGTGGGGAAGGGGCCCGGCACCGGGACCTGAGGTACCTGGCAACAGCGTCGCTGGAGGAGCTCATCCAGGTCCCGGGAGTGGGGCCGGCCAAGGCGGTCCAGCTCAAGGCGGCCGTGGAGCTCGGGAGGCGGATATCCGCCTCGAACGCTGCGAGGCCCTTGGTGAGGTCGCCCCGGGACGTCAGCGCCCTGGTCATGGAGGAGATGAGGTTCCTTGACCGTGAGCAGTTCCGCACTGTGCTCCTCGACGCCAAGAACCATGTGCTCGGGATAAGGACCGTCTCGGTCGGGAGCCTCAGCTCGTCGATAGTCCATCCGCGGGAGATCTTCAAGGAGGCTATCGCCCGGAGCTCCGCGGCCATCGTCCTGGTCCACAACCACCCGAGCGGAGACCCCACCCCGAGCCGTGAGGACGTCGAGGTCACCCGACGCCTGGTGGAGGCGGGGCGGCTCCTGGGCATAGAAGTCCTTGACCACGTCGTGGTCGGCGACAACCGCTACGTCAGTTTCAAAGAGAAAGGAATCTTGTGACAGGCTGCGTCCGGCTGCCGGAGACCGCAACGGGCGGGCGCGTCCCGGCACCGCGGCCGGAGCGGGTCCTGAAAGGGGCATCCTAACCACGATGTTCGGATTCATCTACGACTACTTCTCCCGCGACATGGGTGTGGACCTCGGCACCGCCAACACGCTGGTCTACGTCAAGGGCCGAGGTATCGTCCTTCAGGAACCGTCGGTGGTGGCCCTGGACCGCGACCACGGGACGGTCCTCGCCGTCGGGGACGAAGCCAAGCGGATGATCGGTCGGACTCCCGGCAACATCGTGGCCATAAGGCCCATGAAGGACGGGGTCATCGCCGACTTCGACGTGACCCAGACCATGCTGCGGTACTTCATCACCAAGGCCCACATCCGCCGCGCCCTCCTGCGTCCGCGGGTCGTCGTGGCCGTGCCCTCCGGGGTGACGGAGGTCGAGAAGAGGGCGGTCATCGACGCCACCCTCCAGGCCGGGGCCCGGGAGGCCCACACCATCGAGGAGCCCATGGCCGCGGCCATCGGAGCCGGACTCCCCGTCCAGGAGCCGACGGGGAACATGATCGTCGACATCGGAGGCGGGACGACCGAGGTCGCCATAATCTCTCTCGGCGGTATCGTCACCTCGCGGTCCATCCGCATCGCGGGTGACGAGATGGACGAGGCCATCGTCAACTACGTCAAGAGGACCTACAACCTCCTCATCGGTGAGCGGACGGCGGAGGAAGTCAAGATAGTCATCGGCAACGCCGTTCCCACCGACAAGGAGGAGACCATGGAGGTCCGGGGGCGGGACCTGGTGACGGGGCTTCCCAGGACCGTGAAGGTCACCGCCGAAGAAATACAGACGGCCCTTTCCGAGCCGGTGGGGGCCATCCTCGAGGCCATCAAGGTCACCCTGGAGAGAACGCCACCCGAACTCGCGGCCGACATCATGGACCGCGGCATCGTCATGACGGGCGGCGGTTCGATGCTCCGCAACCTCGACCGCCTGGTCAACCAGGAGACGGGGATGCCGGTGCACCTCACCGAGGACCCCCTGCTCTGCGTCGTCCGCGGCGCGGGCAAGGTCCTGGAGGAGATCGAGACGCTGAGGCGGGTCACCACCGCCTCCCGCCGCGCGGTCGGGTGAGCCCGGTAGAGGGAGACGGCGGGCTTGAACAGCTTCGGACGCTACCGGAGGTTCGCGGCGGCCGTGGTCACTCTCGTGGTCCTGGTCGTCCTCATGGGCGTCACCGCGCGTGAGCGCGAGACGGTCATGCTCCTGGAGCGAGCCCTGGTCGAGGCCGCGGCTCCGATCCAGGCCTGGTTCGAGGGTCTGGCCGCCGGCATTCGCGGCGGCCTCTCCGACATCCGGGCGATCAGCCAACTGCGCCGGGAGAACGAGTCCCTCCGGGCCAAGGCCGAGGCCTATGACGCCGCCCTCCGCCGGCTGAGAGAGCTCGAGATAGAGAACGAGCGCCTGAGGGCTCTCCTCGGCTTCAGCGAGGCCGTGCCTTTCGACTACGTGGTCGCGGACGTGATAGCCAGGAACCCGGACAACTGGTTCAGCCGGGTGACCATAGACCGCGGGTCGCGGCACGGCATCGCCAAGGACATGCCGGTCGTCACCAGCCAGGGTCTCGTCGGCCGGGTCGTCGGGGTCTCCACGAACGTCTCCTTCGTCCAGCTTCTCACGGACAGGGAGTGCGGAGTGGGCGCCCTCGTCCAGTCGTCCCGCGACGCCGGCATCGTCAAAGGGCAGGGCAGCCAGTCGTCACTGCTCCGGATGATGTTCTTCGAGCGGGAGGCCGAGGTCGGTGAAGGGGACGCCCTCGTGACCTCCGGCCTGGGTGAGATCTACCCGCCGGGCCTCTACATCGGGCGCGTCGTCGAGGTCACGACAGAGCAGCACGGACTCATCAAGTACGCGGCGGTCCGCCCCGGTGTCGATTTCGGGAGCCTGGAGGAGGTCCTCGTCATCGTCAACTACCGAGCGGCGGGAGAGGAAGGAGAGCCTTGAGAGGCGAGGCCGTCTTCAACCTGGCGACCTCACGCCATTCCGTGCTCGGGATGTCGGTCCTGACGGCCCTCATCCTCGAGACGGCCGTCTTCCCTCACCTGGCCGTCCACGGGATAAGGCCCGACCTGGTGACGGTCGTCGTGGCCTGTTGGGGCCTGCTCTACGGCCCCCGGGAGGGGTTCCTGGCGGGCCTCGGGGCCGGGCTGGTGCAGGACCTCCTCTTCACCCGCTACATCGGGCTCTTCGCGCTGGCCGGGGCCCTGGCCGGGTCCCTGATGGGCACGGTGGAGACGAAGATATTCAAGGAGTCGGTCTGGGTCTCGACGGCGGCCGTGGGGGTCGCCGTCCTCGGGCACGAGTTCGTCGTGTGGGTCCTGCTGAGGGGCCTCGGGGTGCCGGCCCCGGCCCTCTCTCTCCTGACCGTCGCCTTGCCGGGGGCCCTTTACAGCACGGTCTTCGCCCCCTTCGTCTATCACCGCCTCCTCCTCTTCCGCTTCCGGGAGTGGGCCCGGGAGCGCGAGATGACCGCCGGCGCAGGACAGGTGGGACAGGGATAGGGGGGAACGGGCTCTGGACAAGGTTCGGGTGGAGCGGAGACTGGCCGTCTACACGCTCGTCCTCATCCTGGTGTTCCTGTCCATCGGAGGACGGCTGGCCTACGTGCAGGTCGTCCGCGGTGAGCACTTCTCGGAACTGGCGCAGATGAACCGCATCCGGATCATCCCCCTCACGGCGCCCCGCGGGAACATCTACGACCGCCACGGCCGGCTTCTCGTCACGAACCGCCCGTCCTTCACCGTCTCCATCATGGAGCTCGAGGAGGAGCACACCGACACGACCGTCCGCGAGCTGGCCCGCATCCTGGGGGTGCCGGAGGAAGAGATAAGGGCGAAGATCGAAAAGCACCCGCGCCCGTTCGAGCCGGTCCGCATCGCCACCGACATCTCCCCGGAGGTCCACACCCGCATCATCGAGGACCGCGACAACCTGCCGGGAGTCGTCATCGAGGTCCTGCCCGTCCGGGACTACGTCGGCGGGCAGCTCCTGGCCCACCTGCTCGGCTACGTGGGGGAGATCAGCGAGAGGGAACTGGACCCCGAGAGCCCTGTGTGGTTCGGCCCCGGCTATGAGCCGGGCGACATCGTCGGCAAGGACGGACTCGAGCGCCGCTACGACCGGGAACTGCGCGGGACCGACGGGGGCCAGCAGGTCGAGGTCGACGCCACCGGCCACCCGGTCAAGGTTCTCGGGGAGATACCTCCCGTGAAGGGCGCCGACCTCATCCTGACCATCGACGCGGAGCTCCAGCGCGTGGCCGAGGAGTTCTTCGACCAGTGGACGGCCAGGGTCCGCAGTGGAGAGGGCTTCGAGGAGGCCTTCCCCGACGCCGATTCGGGCGCCTGCGTCGTGATGAAGGTGGACACCGGGGAGATACTGGCCATGTTCAGCCGGCCGGCCTTCGACCCGAACCTGTTCGCCACAGGGATCGACCGGGCGACCTACAGCGAGCTCGTGAGCAACCCCGACAAGCCGCTCTTCAACAGGGTCCTTCAGGGCCAGTTCCCGCCGGGCTCGACCTTCAAGATGGTCACGGCCGCGGCAGCTCTCGAGCTGGGCAAGACCGACCCGGAGTTCACCGTCTACGACCCCGGCTACTATTATTACGGGGGCATGGTCTGGCGGTGTTGGAGGGCCGGGGGCCACGGCCGGGTCGACCTCGAGGCGGCTCTCAAGTACTCCTGCAACACCTATTTCTACGAGATGGGGCGGAGGCTCGGGCCCGAGCCGGACCCCTTCATCGAGTGGGCCCGCCGCTTCGGGCTGGGTGTGCCGACAGGCATCGACGTCTTCCCCAAGGAAGCACCGGGCTTCATCGCCGGCAGCGACCCGTCGCGACAGGCGTGGTACGGGGGGTCGGCGCTCCAGGCGGCCATAGGGCAGGGCCACGACTTCACGCCCATCCAGATGGCCGTCTACGCGTGCGCTCTCGCCAACGGCGGCACCCGCTACGTTCCTCAGGTCGTCAAGGAGATCCGCTCCCCTGACGGGGAGGTCCTGATGGAGCTGACGCCCCGGGTCGCGGGGACGGTGGACGTC
>CAJXZV010000010.1 GCA_913063835.1 uncultured Eubacteriales bacterium | reverse complement strand
GCCTCCCCGGCCTCACCCCGCGCCCTCCTCGAGCGCCCTCACGAGGGCCCGCTCGAAGCGCTCCTCCTCCGCGGCGCCGCGCGGCCGGGACCCGCGGGTCCGGCCCCCGGCCCGCCTCACCTTGGCCTTCAGGTGGCGCTCTTCGAGGAGCATGTCGATGGTCTCCGGCCGGTAGGTGTAGCCCGAAGGCGAGATGACGCGGCACCCCTTTCCCAGGAGAAGGGCGGCCAGCCCCCAGTCCTGGGTGACGACCACGTCCCCCGTCCTGGCCCTGTTGGCCACGGCGATGTCGGAAGCCTGTGGCTCGGGGCCCACGACGACGTGCTCGTGCCACGGACCCCACGGGTCGATGACGTGGTCCACGGAGGCGACGGTCACGACCTCGTACCCGTAGCGCGGCTGTAGACGTCTCACCGTCTCGACCACCCCCCGGGGGCAGGCGTCCGCGTCGATGACCAGCCTGGGGCGCCCCAGGGTCCGGGTCCCCCCGCCGCTCACAGCGTTTCTCCTCCCGCCTTCCGCACCGCGGCGGCCGTCGCGAGCCAAGCCGCCCGCCAAAGGAGGGACGTCCGGCGGCGTTCCGGCCCCTCCATTGTCCGCAACCACACGTTTCTCACATTGACCTGTTACTGACAATCATTACCCGCTCGTCCCGGCAGGGAAACCGCACGCCGGGTCTAACGTTATGTCAACCACATCTCCGCCCGCCTTGTTGCTGGCGGAGACGCTTCCTTTCAGGGAGGTTTTCAGTCGAAAATGAACAGAACCGGAAGAGGTTGCTCCAGGCTCGCTCGCGGCCTTGGGCCCAGGGTCCTCAATTTCTTGCTCGCGGCGGCCGTCACCTTCGCTTCGGCCGCGGCCGGCTGGGTCTCACCGGCGATGGCCGCGGAGTCCGGAGACGGGGTCCTCATGGGCTACTGGGCCAAGTGGGGTGGGGACCCCGACCCGATGGCCTCCCTCGACGCGAACATGTCGAGGATAGACTTCTTCTCCCCCTACTGGTTCACCCTGAGGGCGGACGGCACCCTCTCGAGCCGCGAGACGGACCACGACGCCCTGCGAACAAGGCTTCAGGCCGCGGGCAAGAAGGTGCTTCCCCTCATCAACAAGGTCTCCGACGACACGCCCCTCCTGAACCCGTGGGTCCGCACCAGGGCCGTTGAGAACATCTACCGCCTCCTGGTCGAGGGAGGTTACGACGGCGTCAACATCGACTTCGAGGGCATGCCCCCCTCGACCCGGGCTGGCCTCACGGCCTTCATGCGGGAACTGTCGGCCAGGCTCCGGCCCGCCGGGCTCCTCGTCACCATGGCCGTCCCAGCGAAATGGTCGGCCGACGACTCCATCAACAGCTTCGCGGCCTGTTTCGACTATGCCGCCCTCGGCGAGGTCGTCGACTATCTGGTCATCATGACCTATGACCAACACGGGCCCTGGTCGGGTCCGGGACCCGTGGCCGGAGCGGACTGGGTGAAGAAGGTCATAGAGTACGCCGTGACCGTCGTCCCCGGGGAGAAGATCCTCCTGGGCCTCGCCGGATACGGGTACGACTGGTCCTACGCCGGGTGCCGGTCCATCAAGGCCGCCGACGCCCCCGGCCTTGCCGCCCGCTACGGCGCAACGATCCACTGGGACAGCACCGCCCAGGTCCCCTACTTCGTCTACTACTCCTCAGGCGTGAGGCACGAAGTGTGGTACGAGAACAGCTACTCGGTCGACTTCAAGGTCGACATGGTCAACCGGTACGGCCTCGGTGGTGTCGCCCTCTGGTCCCTGGGCCAGGAGGACATGCGGTTCTGGGAGGTCATCGCCGGCAAGGCCGGGTTCTCCGGCGGCCTCGGCCAGGCGCCCGGGACGGCCGCACCCGCCGACCAGAACGACCAGAGCCCCTTCGCGGACGTCCCCCTCGGCCACTGGGCCTTCGAGGCCATCGCGCGGCTCCGGGCCGAAGGGGTCATCAAGGGCACCGGCAGCGCCGGGGACGGTCCGCGTGCCCCGTCCTACGAGCCCGACCGGCCGATCACCCGAGCCGAGTTCGCCGTCCTCCTCACCAGGGCCCTCGAGCTGGAGCCGCCTCCCACCGGGGTTCCTGTACCCTCCTTCATCGATGTCACCGAGTCGGACTGGTTCTATGACGCCGTGACGGGGGCCGTCGCCGCCGGGTACATGTTCGGCCGGGCCGAGGGCTTCTTCGAACCGCTCGAAGACCTGACCCGGCAGGAGGCGGCCGTCGTCGCCGCCCGGGTCAAGGCCGAGCTGCCTGCTCCCCCGGACACCCCCGTTCCCGAGTTCACCGACAGCTCCCAGATAGCGGCCTGGGCGCTCGCAGCCGTGCTTGAGGCGGCCCAGAAAGGTCTCCTCAACGGGTACCCGGACGGGACCTTCCGTCCCGTCTCACCCCTCAGGCGGGCCGAGGCGGCCGTCCTCGTCGACAGGCTGCGCCCCTGAGACCCGCCTCGACCACCGGTGACGGCAAGGGACGGCGAAGGGCCCGGACAATCGACCGGGCCCTTCGCTCCGCGTACGGGAAGAGCGCACCTTCTTAGCCCTCGCCGCCCGCGCCCTCCTCCTCGTCCTCTTCCTCTCCGGCGTCGTCCCCGTCGTCGGCTTCGGGTGACTCCGAGTCTTCCAGGCGGACCTTCACGACCAGACCGTCCTTGACCTTGACCTCGATCGGGTCGCCGTCGGAGAGCTGGTCCATCGAGATGGTCCCGGCCCGGTATAGCACGACGCACTCCTTGGCCAGGTCAAGGGTGAGGTCCTGCCCGGCAGACGTGAAGTCGATGTCGGTGGGGTCGCCGTCCTCCCACTCGATATCGGTGACGGTGAAGGTGATGGTCCCGGCGTCGGGACCCCAGGAGACGAACAGACCCTCGAACTCGCCGCTCAGCTCGCAGCGCTCGTCGATGACCAGGATGACGACCTCGCCGTGGACGAGCTTCAGCTCGAGGCGGTCGCCCTTGCGCGGCCGGACGTCGGAGTCGTGGTCCCCGCGGAACCAGACGGCCACGTCCTCGGCGACCGGGAAGGTCTCGACAGTGCCCGGAGAGGGACCCTCACCTGTTCCCTGTTCGCGTTCGGTCACCTCGATGGTGACCGAGACGAGGGTGCCGTCCTCGCTATAGAGGCCCTCGACGAAGTATCCGGACACCTCGACCTGCTCGGTCCGGGCGTCGATGACCACGACCTCGCCGTCCGACAGACGGAGATGGACCTCGTCGCCGGGCCGGAGGTCCTCCAGCGCGGCCGGACGGCCCCTGAGGAACACAAGGCAGTCGTCAGTCACGGGATAGGTCTCCTCGACGAGCCCGCTGTCGTCTCCTCCCGCCTCAGAGCCCTCGGGTTCGGAGCCTTCGGATTCGGACTCGGAGGGCTCGGTCCCCTCCTCTTCGGACGACTCCTGCTCGCCCCCCGACGCCGGCTCCTCGTGGCCCTCAGACGCCGGCTCCTGGTCACCCTCAGCGGCCTCGTCCTCGGCCAGCTCCTCCTCGTACTCCGCGTACTCCTCCAGCTCGCGGGCCTCCGTGCGGATGGTGATGCTCGGGTCCTCCCCCGTGGTGACCGACACGAGCACACCGTTGATCACGGCCCGGTCTACCTCGTTGTCCTCCCGGTCGTCGACCCGGGAGAGGAGAGCGGCCATCTGCGCCCGGGTGACGAGCCCGGACAAATCGAGGGCACCGGTCTCATCCCCGCGCAGGAGCTCCATCTCCATCGCGAGGGCCACGTGGCCGTGGGCCCACGCGGGAACGGTCTCCGCGTCGGGAGCGTCTATCTCCGCCTCCGACATGGCCACGGCCTCGTCATCCAGACCCATGGCCTCGACGAGGGTCACGACGACCTCGAGCCGGGTCGCCGGGTCGTCGGCCCGGAAACGGTCCTGCTCATCGTGGCACAGCCCCAGCAAGAGGCCGTGGTGGTGGGCGTAGGCGAGGCACTCCCGGGCGCCGGTCCAGGTCGGCACCGTGTCGGCGTCGACGAAGGCCTCCTCGAGGATGCCGCCGACCGTCTCGGGGTCCAGCGCCTCGGCCTCGTCCTCGAGACCCATGATGCGGAGAGCCAGGCACACGAGCTGGATCCGGGTCACGGGGTCCTGCGGCCCGAACCGGCCGTCTCCGTAGCCCCCGAAGACGTTCTTGACCCGCATCATGACGATGTCGCGGAACGCCCAGTGTCCCTTGTCCACGTCGCGGAACCGGCCGAAAGCCAACCCCCGCGGTGTCCCGTCCTCCGACAACCCCGGGGGCGTCCCCGGAGGACCGCCCTTGGCCACCGCCAGACCCGGACTCCAGGCCGTCAGGGCCACGGCGACAGCACAGAGGACAGCCGCCCATCTCGGCAATCTCACCATCGTCCTCGACACCTCCCGCGAGACACACCGCCGCGACCCGGGACCTGTCGCGGCGGTCGCTCTTCCCTATAGAAGACGCGGGGAGGGCGGGATTTCCGGGGGTGGTGGAAAGGCAGGAGGACATCCTCAGGCCCGGAGAAGGCCCACCTTGTCCTTGACCTCCTCCAGGACCGGCCCGGCGACCTCGGCCGCACGGCGGCGGCCCGCGGCCAGCACCTCGTGGACCTCGCCGGAGACGGTGAGGTCCTTGTAGCGGGCCTGGAGGGGGCGCAGGGTCTCGATGACGCTCTCGGCCACCGCCCGCTTGAGATCGGCGTAGCCGGCACCCTCGAAGTCGCGCTCGGCCTCCTGGATGCTCTTGTCCGAGCAAAGGGCGTAGATGACGAGGAGGTTCGAGACCCCGGGCTTCTCCTGGGGCGCGTAGCGGACCTCGCGGCCCGAGTCGGTCACCGCGCGGGCCACCTTGGCCCTGACCGTGTCCGGCGGGTCGAGGAGGGCGATATAGCTGGCTGGGACCTCACTGCTCTTGGACATCTTGCTCGTGGGGTCGTCGAGGGCCATGATGCGCGCCCCCACCTTGGGGATGAGGGGCTCGGGGACGACGAACGTCTCCCCGTAGCGGCTGTTGAAGCGCTGGGCGACCTCCCGGGTCAGCTCGAGATGCTGCTTCTGGTCTGCCCCTACGGGAACGAGGTGGGTCCGGTAAAGGAGGATGTCGGCGGCCATCAGGATGGGGTAGTTGAAAAGCCCGGCCGAGACCGACTTCCGGCCCTTGGCCTTGTCCTTGAACTGGGTCATCCGGCCGAGCTCCCCGAAGGTCGTGACGCTGTTCAGGATCCAGCACAGCTCCGCATGGGCCGGCACGTGGGACTGGACGAAGAGGGTCATCCTGGTCGGGTCGAGGCCGGCGGCCAGAAGGAGCGCGGCCACCTCCTCGGTCTTGGCGCGCAGGAGCGAGGGGTCCTGAGGGACGGTGATGGCGTGGAGGTCAACGACGCAGAAGAAGCATTCGTGCTCGTGCTGCAAAGCCACGAACTGCCGGAGAGCGCCGAGGTAGTTGCCTAAAGTCAGGTTGCCGGAGGGCTGGACGCCCGAGAAGACCCTTTTCATGGGCAAATGATACTTCGCGCCGGAAAGCCGTGTCAACGTCGGGCTCGAGGCTCAGGCCAGGACCCGCTCGAGGCAGTCGAGCACGGCCTCCACGTGGTCGCCCGGGACGATGAGGTGATGGTTCCCCAGCGGGGCCTCGAGGAGCCTTCTCACGACGG
Organism: uncultured Eubacteriales bacterium; assembly: GCA_913063835.1. GTDB lineage: Bacteria > Bacillota > Sulfobacillia > UBA995 > UBA9673 > UBA9673. The sequence continues at coordinate 31,962 of CAJXZV010000010.1, read as the reverse complement.
TCCGGCCCACGGCAAGGGTCACCTGCGTCCGGCAGAGGTCCTCGCGGTGGCCGGGGCCGGAGGTCTGGACCTCCCCCCGGAAGACCTCCGCCTCACGGAGGTCACGGCCCCCGATGCGGGCCACGGTCACGACTCCCGGCCCGAACCGTCCCTCGATGCCGACACCGACGCCTGACTCGAAATGGGACCTCAATCGGAACGGACGGACGAGGCTGAGGGGGACACTGCAGTGGGCGAAAGTCACCGTGCCGGCCGCCTCGTCGAGGTCGGAGGGGTTGGCCATGAAGACGGCCCGGTCGGTGAGCCGCCCAAGGACCATCATGGTCAGCAGGGCCGGAAGGTCGCCCTCGCAGGCCGCCGTCACCCCTTCGTCGTTGAGGAGGGAAAGGGCCAGGCACCCGGTGCTTGAGACGGGCCCGAGGAGGTCGAAGCACCGCACGGTGACGGCGTCCAGACGGTGACGGCGGACCAACCCGCGAAGGGCGCGGTGAAGGGCCAGGGCCCCGGCGAGGGTGTCCTGCTCAGGCTCGACGACCTCCTCCGCCCGGCGCATGAGCTCGGCCGCCTGGCGGCGGAGCCCCGCCACGTCCTCCGCGAGGACGGCCCGGCAGGCCCGAACGACCTCGTCCAGCGGTATCGTCACCACCTCGGGGCCCCACACCCGGCGGACGGTCTCCGGGTCCGGCGAGCTCGCCGCGAGCCACTCCGAAGGCCCCCCGAAAAGCCCGATGCGGGCCGAGCGCATGAAGCCCGCCACACGCGCCGCCGCGGCCGCCGCCGACAGCTCGCGGGACCAACCCGCCCTGCCGACAACGGCCACGCGCCCGCCCCGGCCGTCCGTGTGGAGCCGGGCGAGGATCTCCAGGCAGGCCGGCAGGGAGTTCGAATGCGGCAGGGCCAAAAGGAGAGGAGCCAGGGCACGCCCGCCCTCCCGCGCCGCCGCAGTCGCCTGCCGGTCCAGCCAGGCGAGGACCTGGGCCTCGGTCCCTCCGGTCAGGACCACCGGGACGGGCACGAAGACCCGGCCGGGTCGCTCAGCCTGCGCCTCGCCGGCGCCAGCGTGTCCCGCAACCTGCACGGTGGTGTCCGCCCCGGTCCGCACGGCGACCCTCGCCGGCGTGCGGAGGTCTTCGCCCACCTTCCGCAGCTCCCCCTCGACCTCGGCGGCCGAGGCTTCCGTCTCCTCGCGCCGGGCGATGGGCGAGGCGAAGAAGGCCACCTCGAGTCCTGCCACCGGCTGGCGTGTCCGACGAACGCTCATGCTTCCCCTACCTCCTGCAACCCCCATGCCCCTGCGTGTTCCCGACGGCGTGCGGCGCCCGACCGGCCGCGCCCCCGGTGGGAGGCCGACCCGGCGGCCGGCGCGGCAGGAGATACGGCACGGGGCCGGAGTATCATCTGCCGTACGGCTCCGGAAGTCCGAAAGGGAGTGACCCCGATGCTCTCCCTCCACCTCAACGAGAGTCCCTACAGGGTCCCAGCGCACATCCTCTCGCGGGTCCTCAGGCCGGAGGACCTCGCGCTCAACCGCTACCCGCCCCGGGGAGCGCCGCGTCTCCGCGGGCTCTACGCGGCCTACGCGGGGGTGCGGCCCGAACAGGTCGCCGCCTTCAACGGCGGCGACGAAGCCATCAACATGACCGTCCTCGCCCTGCGCCCGTCCGTGCGCCGGGTCGTGGTCATGCCACCCACCTTCCCCGAGTACTCCCGGGCGGCCGCCCTTGCCGGGCTGGAGGTCGTGAGGGTCCCCCTCGAGGTGGAGGGGAACGCCTTCCGCGCCGACACACAGGCCCTCCTCCGTGAGGCGAGCCGGGACCCCTCACTGGTCTTCGCCTGCCTCCCGAACAACCCCACCGGGAACCGCGTCCTTTCCGAAGAGGACCTCGGCCGACTCCTCACCGTCCGGCCCAGGCCGTGGGTCGTCGTCGACGAGGCCTACTGGGAGTTCGCGGGGGGCACCGTCGTGCACCTCCTGGAAAGGCACCCCAACCTCATCATCCTGAGAACCATGTCCAAGGCCTTCTGCCTGGCCGGCCTCAGGGTGGGGTTCGCGTTGGCCTCGCCGGAGGTGGTCGAGCGGCTCGACGAGACCAGGCAGCCGTTCAACATCGGGGCCCTCGCCGAGCTCGTCGGGTCGGCCGTCCTGACTGACCCGTCCTACGTGAAGGATGTCGTCGTCCGGACCGTCGAGGGGCGACGGCGGCTGTCCGAGGGCCTGGCCGCCCTTCCCGGGGTGACCCCCCTGCCCTCCCTCACGAACTTCGTCCTCTGCCGTGTGCCTCACCCTGCGGCCGAGGTCGAGGCGGCCATGAGGGACGAAGGCGTCCGGGTCCGCCACTACCCCCGAGAGCCGGCGCTCGCCCGCCACATCCGCATCACCGTCGGGACCGTCCGGGACATCGACCGCTGCCTGGAAGCCCTGCGGCGGTGCCTGGACGTCCGGGCCTGACCGCCCCGGTCATGTCAGATGGCGGGCATACTAAGGAAGGCCTTTCACCGCCGAGGGCCCCCGAGCCTCCCCGGGGCCGCAACCGTTGCGCGACCACGACACCTGGAGGGAGAGGCATGACCAGAAACCGCCTCCTGTTCCTCGTCGACGCGGTCCTCCTTCTCACAGGCCTCGTCGGCGCCTACACCGGCATAGCCCTGGCCTTCTTCATCCCCCGCGGGCGCGCCGGCCGCCTCGGCACGGACCTCCTTCCCTTCCTCGGGACCCGCGAGGAGGTCCGCGAGGTCCACACCGTGGCGAACCTCGCCCTCGTCGGCCTCGTCATCCTCCACCTGGCCCTTCACTGGAGCTGGATCGTCAGGACCGCCCGGCAGATATTCCGCCTTCCGACAACGGCAGGGGCGGCCGGCGGCTCCCCGGCGTCCTTCCGGGAGGGTCCCGAGGAGGACGACGCCTCGAGTCCCTAGAGGTCTTCCTCGGCCACGGCCTCCAGACCCGGCCGGTCGAGGATGGTCACCGTCTCGAGGTTGCGCTCGTAGCGGATGAGCCCTCGGCTCTGCAGGGTCCGCAGGGTGCGGGTGACGGTGACGCGGTTCGACCCGACGAGCCGGGCTATGTCGTCATGGGTGAGCCTGGTGCGCCCGCCTGCCCGGTCGCCGGCCTGCGCCGGGCCCTCTCCACCGTCACGGGCCGACCTGGCCAGGATGAGGCACGCGATGCGGCTGGGAACCGTGCGGAAGCACTGGTCGGCCATCTGCTTGCCGAGCAGCTTCATCCGCATGATGAGAGCGGAGAGAAGGGCCCAGGTCAGCTCGGGGCGCTCCTCCATGAGCCGGCGGGCCGTCCTGACGTCCAGCACCCTGACGACCGTGTCGGTGAGGGGTGTGGCGAGCCAGCGGGTGGGGGTCGGGTCGACGAGGTTGGCCTCACCGAACATCGCTCCGGGGCCGAGGATGCAGAACGTCTTCTCCGTGCCGCGCGCCGACACGGCGAAGAAGCGGACCTGCCCGCTCTCGATGAAGTAGAGGCCGTGCTCCGGCCCGATGTAGCTGAAGACGGTCCCGGCCTTCAGGACCTTGCTCGGAGCCGTCTCGAAGACCTCCGGCCACGGGCCCAAGTCCAGAGGCAGGACAGGGTCGGCGTAGCGGATGTCCCCGCAGAAGTCATCACTGCCGGTCGGACGCTGTTCCTCCATCAGGTGTCCCTCCCCGGCCCCTCATCACGGGAGCAGTAGGGCGGTGCACAGGATTATTGCTTAGGATTAGCCTTTATTTAGTATGTAAATCCCGATTTCCTGCCGTCGGCGCCCCCCTCGCCGGACGGCGCCTCACGTCGGCCGGCCGTAGCCCCCGCCCCCGGGTGTGACTATCCGAAGGAGGTCCCCCCGGCAGAGGACGACACCTGACGTCTTCGACGGCAGGACGCGCTCGTCGGGGCGGCCCGGGTTGAGGACGAACCTCCCCGGCCGACCCGGGCCTCCCCCGCGGAGCCCGTAGGGCGGTATCTTCTGCCGGTCGCCGTGGCAGGAGAACACGACGCCGTCGGCCAGGACGCGGATGTCGCGCACGAGGCCCAGACCCCCCTTCCACCGGCCAGGCCCCCCGGAGCCAGGGGCGAACCGGTAGGCCTCGACGCGCAGGGGGAACTCGGCCTCGAGAGCCTCCACGGGCAGGTTCGAGGTGTTGGTCACATGGACCTGGACGCCCGAGAGACCGTCCTTGCCGGGCCTCGCCCCGCCCCCGCCCCCCACGGCCTCGACATAGACGAACTCGCGCCCGCGTGCGTCCCGCCCCGAGAAGACCACCGCCGTGCTGGCGTCGTTGGACCCGGCCGGCACCCGTTCCGGTCGGGCCTTCGCCAGGGCTCCGAGGACCGTCCCGGCCACCCTTTGGCACGTGTCCGTCCGCGCCCCGCAGGCCGCGGGCGGCCGGGGGTCGAGGATGCTCCCCGGCTCGGTCCTGATGGTGATGACCCGGTGGAAGCCCCCGTTGGCCGGCAGGTCCGGGTCCAGCGCGGCCTTCACCGCGTAGAACACCGTGGCCTCGAGGGCGGCCCGCGGGACGTTCACGGCCGACCCGACCTGGGGCGCCGACCCGGTGAAATCGAAGGTCAGGTCCTCCCCCTCCACCCGCACGCTCACCCGCACCGGGAGAGGTCCCCGACCGAGGCCGTCGTCGTCGAGGAAGTCCTCGAAGGAGTAGACGCCGTCGGGAATGTCCCGGACCACCCGGCGGAGGCGGCCCTCGGAGTAGTCGAGGAGGGCCGCCATGGTGCGGGCCACGGTGCAGGCCCCGTAGCGCCGGCAGAGGCTCTCCAGGCGGGCGAGGCCGACGGCGTTCGCCGCCACCTGGGCCTGAAGGTCGAGGCGGCGCTGCTCGGGCAGGCGGCAGTTGAGGCTGATGAGCTCGACCACGTCGTCCCGCAGGCGTCCCCCCTCCATCACGCGGAGGGGCGGCAGACGCAGACCCTCCTCGTAGATCGACCGGGCGTCGCCGGCGATGCCGCCGGGAACCGCGCCTCCCACGTCGGAGTGGTGGGCGATGTTGGCCACGAACCCGACGAGCCTGCCCCCGTGGAAGAAGGGGCTGACAAGGGTGATGTCGGGAAGGTGGGTCCCTCCGGCCGCATAGGGGTCGTTGGCGATGAAGGCGTCCCCCGGGCGCAGGCCGCCTTCCGAAGCGCCGTCTGCCGGGGCCGGGAACCGTCGGAGCACCTCTCTGACCACGCCCATGAGGGAGCCCAGATGCAGCGGGATGTGCTCGGCCTGGGCCACGAGCTCACCGCCGGCGTCGAAGACGGCAGCCGAACAGTCGCGCCTCTCCTTGATGTTGGGCGAGAAAGCCCCTCTGACCAGGGCCGCCCCGACCCCTTCGGCCGCATCAAGGAGACCGGACCCGACGACCTCGGTCGTGACCGGGTCCAGGGCGGCGGCCTCACCCATCACCGTCACCTCCACCGCCACCTCCGACGCCCTCCCCCACGCCGGGCTCGATGACCAGGCTCCCGGCCCAGCCCCCGTCGGCCACCAGCCTGACCCGGGCCCCGGGAGGCACCAGGGTCGTGGCGTCGGGCTCCGAGACGACGAGCGGACCCGAGTGCCACCGGCCGGGTTCGAGGGCCTCGCGTCCGACCACGGGCGTGGTGAGCCAGCCGTAGCCGGGGCCGAAGTAGACGGGGCGGGAGCGGGGAGCGGCCGCCCCTGCGGAGGCCGGGGCCGGGGTCCGGCGGGCTCTCGGGAGGCCGCTTCCCGGCAGACGGCCGGTCCCCTCAACGCGGACGTTGACGACCTCGACAGGGGCCCTCTCGAGACGGTAGCCGTTGAGCTCATGGTGGCGCCGGTGGAAGAGCCGGACGGCCCGAGCGATGTCATCCTCGGACCCGAGACGGCCCAACGCCACCCGTATCTCGTGGTTCTGTCCCTCGTAGCGAAGGTCGAGGACGGTGCGGACCTCCGCCGACCGCGGAGGGATACCCTCCTCCTCCAGGACGCCGGCCACTTCCTCGGCGAGGGCGGCAGCGCACTCGAGGACGCGCCTGGCCGCGGCGCCACGGCCCCACCGGTCGGGCTCGAGCGTCAGGAGGAGAGTCTTCACCGCGTCCGTCCTCACCCGCGCGGCGAGGAGGCCTTGGGCCGAGAACGTCCCCGGGTCGCGCGGGACGATGACCCTGGGCATCCCGAGCGCCCGGGCCAAGGCCACCGCGTGGAGCGGCCCCGCACCGCCGAAGGCGACCAGGCTGAAGTCCCGGGGATCGAGACCCCTCTCTATGGTCATGAGGCGGACGGCCGACTCCATCGTGGCTCCGGCCACCTTGAGGACGCCCCAGGCGGCCTCTTCGAGGGAAAGTCCGAGCCGGCGGGCGACCCTGTCCCAGACCGCCCGGCGGGCCCGTTCGGGGTCGAGGGAGACGCGCCCGGCGGCCAGCCCCTCCGGCCCGAGGCGTCCGAGAACGACATCGGCGTCGGTGACGGTCGGCTCCTCCCCGCCCCGGCCGTAGGCAGCCGGTCCCGGTTCGGCCCCCGCGCTGCGGGGCCCGACCTTGAGCAGACCGCCGGCGTCGACCCAGGCCACGCTCCCTCCCCCGGCCCCGACGGTCTCGATGTCCAGCATCGGGAAGAGGCACGGCCACCCGGCCACCTTCCGGGCCGTGGTCACCGCCGGACGCCCGTCCCGGACTAGTCCGACGTCGGCGCTCGTCCCGCCCATGTCAAGGGTGACCAGGTCGGTCGCCGGCGGGTCCGCCGGCCCCGGCCCTTCGAGGACCCCCGCCGCCGCCGAGGCCGCGGCCACCAGCGCCGCGGCCGGGCCTGACAGGAGCGTGGCCGCCGGCCGGTGGAGACAGCGCTGAAGGGTCAGAAGGCCGCCGGCCGAATGGGCGAGGTGGATGCCCGTCCTTATCCCCTCGCGCGCCACCCCGGCCGCGAGCCGGTCAAGATACTCCCCCATGGCCGTCGACAGGTAGGCGTTGAGCACCACACTGGACAGACGTTCGAACTCGCGGAATTCGGCCAGAAGCTCGTGCGAGACCGAGAGATGGAGCTCCGGGTACTCCTCCCGGGCGATCTTGGCCGCCGCCCTTTCGTGCTCAGGGTTGGCGTGGGCGTTGAGGAAGCATATCGCCACCGACCTCACGCCGAGGGAGCGAAGGCGGGCCAGACCCCTCCTTACGCCCTCCCGGTCCAGCGGCCGGACGACCGAGCCGTCGGCCGCCACCCGCTCGGGGACCTCCCAGACGAACTCCCGCTCCACCAGTGGCTCCGGCTTGTCGGCGAGGAGGTCGTAAAGCGAGGGGCGCATCTGCCGCCCGATCTCAAGGAGGTCGCCGAAACCCTCGGTGATGAGGAGTCCCGCCGGCCCTCCGGTGCGCTCGATGACGGCGTTCGTGGCCACGGTCGTGCCGTGTCCGAGAAAGGTGACCTCGGTCGGGGGGACGGGAGCCGGCCCGGCTCCCGTCAGCATGCGGAGGCCGCCCAGCACCGCCTGCTCGGGCGCCTTCGGGGTGGAGGGGACCTTGAAGGCCGCGAGCTCTCCTCCGGGGCCGGTCACGACGAAATCGGTGAAGGTGCCGCCGACGTCCACGGCCACCCTGTAGCCGACAGGCACCGGGACCCACCTCCTCCTCACAACGTCGCTCGCTCGAGGGGCGTCCGCCCCGAGCCCTGCCCTTCTCTTCTTCCCGCGGCGCCCCAGACCTACCCGGAGTCTCGGGCGCCGGCAAGCCACGGCCCCTGAGCAGGAGAACCGGTCCCGGCCGACATAGATGTCCCGGAGACCCATGCAGACCGGCGCGAAACGAAGCCGGCCCGAGACCGAGGTGAGGCAAGCCCCATGGCATCTGGACAGACCCGGGACGACCGCCTGCCGGCCCTGAAGCAGGCCGTGGTCGAGACCGTGAACGAACTCTACGAGCACGGACTCATAACCCCCACCGGAGGCAACGTCAGTGTCAGACTCCCCGACACCGGCCACATCCTCATCACGGCCAGCCAGATCTTCAAGGGCGGGCTCGGTCCGGAGCACGTCCTCGAGGTGGACGACCAGGGCAGGCCCGTGCGGGAGCCGCCCCCGACCGGCAGCAGCGGGGCGCGGATAAGGCCCTCCGTGGAGACAGGGATGCACCTGGCCGTCTACGCCTCCCGCCCGGACGTCGGAGCGGTCGTCCACACCCATGCGCCGCTGGCCACGGTGTGGAGCCTTTTCGAAGAGCCCGTGCCGCCTCTCACCCTCGAGGCCGTGCGCTTCACGGAGCTCAGGACCGTGCCGTTCGCGGCGCCGGGAAGCAACGACCTCGCCGTCAGGACGGCCGAGGCGCTCGCCCGCGGGCCGGCGGTCCTGCTCCGGAACCACGGCCTCGTGACGGTCGGCCGGGACCTGCGCGAGGCCCTGAACATCACCTTCGCCCTCGAGGAGAGCCTGAAGACCGCCTTCATGGCCCGCCTGGCGGTCCTCTGCGGGTTCCGGGGCGGAGAGCCGGCTCTCATCCCCCCCAAGGCCGTCGAGTTCCTGAGAAAGGTGGTCATCCCTTAGAGGCCTCCCCGGTGCGGCCAGGCCACCCATTGTAGCCTGGGCTACTGAGGGCGAAACCCCTTGTAGCACGTGCTACAGACACCCCTCTCAGGCGTGAGTAGCATGGACGGTGTGGTGAACCGTCCTGACACGACAACCGTTCCACTGAGAAGTCCCATCACGCCAGAATCCAAGCCCTTTCGGCACGTTCTGCCGCTCCGTCGCGGCAGTTGACACCATAGCGAAGGAGGTCGGACGATGGTTCTCATGTACTTCCTGCTGGGAGCTGTGGCCTTCTGGGCCGTCCAGGCTCTCCTCGGCTGGGCGAAGAGGGAAGGCGTCGCTCTCGTCTGGTACCACTGGCTGGGTGTCGCCGTCGTCGCGCTCTGGGCCCTGTTCGTGGCGGCCTGGATCGGTACGAGCGTGGCGGAGGGGTACCCGCAGGCGGCCACGGCCGGCGGGCTCATCTTCGGCGGCATCGGCGTGGTCCTCTTCATCCTTCTTCGCCTGCTGATAGTGAAGACCGCCCGCAGGACCGGCGCCAGCGCATGAGCTTGCTCACGTTCTCAGTGTGAGGAGGTTGGCTAAGGAGATGACCGAGCAAGAGAAGAAGGCCCAGGGGGTCAACCGCCGGGACTTCCTCAAGGGTGCCGGCCTTCTGGCCGGTGCGGCGGGAGTCCTTGCCGCGTCAAGTCCCGCCCTGGCCGTCAGCGACGGGCCCAACAGCCTCTTCAACGCGGGCCCGCTGACGAAGTTCACCATCAAGCAGATCGACGAGTTCCCGCACGACATAAGTCGGCTGAAGAGGTTCCCCCAGAAGAAGAGCACGTTCGGCCGTCCCCCCGAACTCATGGAGTTCCTCGCCGGGACCAGCCAGAAAGAGGTGGCCCTGGAGAAGCAGATGGCCAAGGAGCCTGGCTTCACCCAGCTCGACTATGCTCTGTACGACTGCGGGTGGACCGGGACCCGTGCTTTCAACTTCTACAGCTGGGAGCCGCTCGGCGTGGCCAAGACGGGCTGGCTGGAAAAGCTCGGCCCCTGGAAGGGGACTCCCGAGGAGGCGAACATCGTCGTCAAGAAGGCGGCGCGCGTGTTCGGGGCCGCCGACGTCGGTGTCTGCAAGGTCAACGAGCTGTGGTTCTACGAGTCCGACAGGAAGGGTATCCCCTACGTCTTCACCGACGAGGTGGACACGCCCACGCACACGGATGAGGCCCACCTCATCCCGAAGTCGATGCAGTCCATGATCGTCTGCCTTGTTCCCATCGACCTCCAGCTCATGCAGTTCTGCCCCGGGGCTCTCGGTGAGGGTGCCATCAGCATCGCCTACTCGCGCATGGCCGAACTCGCCGGCACCATGGCCGAGTTCCTCCGCCAGATCGGCTACAAGGCCCTCCCGATGGGCAACGACACCAGCCTGAGCGTGCCGGCTGCCATCGACGCCGGCCTCGGTGAGCAGGGTCGGCACGGCCTGCTCGTCAACCCGGTCCTCGGTTCGGCCCTCCGGCCGATAAAGATCCTCACGGACCTCCCCATAGCGCCGGACAAGCGGATATCCTTCGGGGTCCGCGAGTTCTGCAAGACCTGCAAGAAGTGCGCCCGGGAATGCCCGGCCGGAGCCATCCCGTTCGACGACGACTACAACGAACCCCAGTGCCCGTCGAACAACCCCGGCGGCGGTGGCGACAGGTGGTACGTCCACGTGTGGAAGTGCTACAAGTTCTGGCAGGAGGTCGGGACGGGCTGCGGCATCTGCCTGCGGGTCTGCCCCTTCTCCAAGCCGAAGAGCTGGCTGCACGACGTGGTCAAGGGTGTCGCCGCCACCACGCCGGCCTTCAACAGCTTCTTCATCAGCCTGGACGACATCATGGGCTACGGCACGTGGGGCAACCCGGACGAAGCGGTCAGGTTCTGGAAGACCGCGGAGTGGGACATCAAGGGCTAGAGCGCGCCGCGAGCCTGGAGGCCTCAGCACGAGGCCGACCGCTGAAGCGAAAGAAAAGAGACAAGAACAGAGGGGCGAGGAAATCTCGCCCCTCTGTCGTCGTCAGCCGTCAGCCTTCGTCTCCGGCCTGGCCGATGTCGGCGTAGTCTTCAGGGCGGAAGAGAAGAGGCACGGTCTGCCGGAAGACGCCCTCGCCCACCAGCTCGCCGACGAACAAGGTGTGGTCGCCCACCTCGAACTGGTGCACCACACGGCAGTCCAGGTAGGCCAGGACATCCTCCAGCACGGGCGCCCCGCTCTCGCCCCGCCGCCAGGGGACCCCGGCCAGCTTGTCCACCTCGTGACCGCTCACAGAACCGAACCTGCGGGCGAGGTCGACCTGACTGTGGCGAAGGATGTGGATGCAGAAGCAGCCTCCCTCCGCCACCACCTCGCGGGTGTGGCTGCCGTGATGGATGGCCACGGCGAAGAGAGGAGGCCGGTGCGACACCCTGTTCACCCAGCAGGCCGTCATCCCCGCCGTCTTCTCCCCCGCGGCTCCGGTCACCACGAAGACGGCCTGAGGCATCAGGTAGCGGGCCGGTTTCATGCTTCACACCCCCCGGGGCAACCGTCCGGCCGTCCACGCCCGGGCGCACCGGCGCCGGCGACGGCCGCCGCGAGCGCGGCGACGCCCTCACGGATTGCCTCCGCCGCCGACACCAGGGACACGCGTACGTACCCCTCTCCTCTCGGACCGAAGGTGCTCCCCGGGGCGAGAGCCACCCCGCGCTCGGTGAGAAGGCGGTGGGCGAACTCCGTCGAGTTGCGGCAGCCCGCCTCTATCCACACGTAGAACGCCCCCTCAGGTCTCCGGTGGGGGATGCCCCTTTCGGCCAGGAGCCGGCACGTGAGGTCCCTGTTCTCCCGGTATGTCAGGCACATGGCCTCCACGCAGTCCTGCGGGCCGGCAAGGGCGGCCTCCAGCGCCTTCTGGGAGGGCGCCGGAGCGCACGACACATAGGCTTCCTGCAGTTTGGCCATCTGGCGCACCATCTCCTCGCCGGCGATGGCGTAGCCGACCCGCCACCCCGTCATGGCGTACGTCTTCGAGGCGCTGAAGACGGCGACAACGCGGCCGTCGGGGTCGTAGGTACACGCGGTCCGGTGGGTGCCCTCGTATATGATGCAGTCGTACACCTCATCCGAGATGAGGATGAGGTCGTGCGTCGAGACGAAATCCACCAGGGCCTCGACGAGGGTGGGCGGGAAGACCGTCCCCAGAGGGTTGGAGGGCGAGTTCACCACCAGCACCCTCGTGCGCGGGCCCACCATGGACCTGAGTTCGTCGAGGTCGGGGAGATAACCGTTCTCGGGACGCAGGGGATAGCGGCGCGGGACGGCGCCCGCCACCACGGCCATCATGTAGTAGTTGGGCCAGCCCGGGTCGGGGATGAGGACTTCGTCCCCGGCCTCCACCGCTGCGCGGAGGGCGGACGAGATTGCTCCCACCCCACCCACGGTCACGCAGACCCTCTCCGGCCGTATCTCGAGGCCGTAGTCCCGGTGCATGCGGGCGCAGACGGCCTCCCTCACGGACGGGAGGCCGGCGTTCGGGGTGTACCGGGTGTAGCCGTCCCTCACGGCCCGCACGGCGGCCTCCACGATATGGGACGGCGTGGAGAACAGGGGCTCGCCGACCTCGAGGCGCACCACATCCTGCCGTCCCGCGGCCAGGTTCATGATCCTCCTGATTCCCGATTGCGGAACCCTGGTGACAGTAGATGAAAGTCGCGGCAAGGGTCCCTGACACCTCCTCTGCCCTGATGCTGCGGCCGGCGCCGCTAGCAACCTGCGGCGGGCGGACCGAGGTACGCGTCGATTTCGTGCCGGAAGGGGTAGCCCTCATAGTCCCCCGGCACGGCCGTGGCGGAGGCGCCCACCAGATTGGCCAGGTTCAGGCAACGCTCCAGCGGCCAGCCCATGAGGTATCCGTAGACGAAGCCGGCGTCGAAACCGTCGCCGGCGCCGACAGGGTCGACCACGCGGGCAGGCCGGAACCCCTCCCGTGACACCACCTCGCCCCGGCCGGTCAGGGCCACGCCTCCCCGCGCGCCCCTCTTGACCGCCAGCACCTCCACCCCCCATTCGAACGCCCGCGGCGCCGCCACACCGGGGTCTGTCGTCCCGAAGAGGAGGTCGAGCTCGGCCTCGTTGAGCAACAGCAGGCGGCACTGGCGCATGAAGGGCTCCATGAGACGGGGGACTTCCTCTCTGGGTACCAGCTTCAGCCGCACGTTGGGGTCGAAGGAGACGGGCACGCCCATCTCGCGCGCCGCCTCCAGCATGCGGAGGCAGAGCAGATGGCAGGACTCGCTCAGGGCCGGAGTGATGCCCGTCAGGTGGACCAGTCGCGCTCCCTCGAGCCAGGACGGGTCCAGGTCTTCCGGCCCCAGGGCGCTGGCCGCACTTCCCCGGCGGTAGTAGTAGACACACGTGTCGCCCAGCGGCCGGTACTCCTTGAAGTAGACGGCCGTGGACCGGGTCGGGTCGAGGCGCACCAGGCTGGTGTCCAGCCCCTCGGCCCGCATGCAGGACAGGATGTGGTGGCCGAACTCGTCGTCGCCCAGTCTGGTGAGGAAGGCCGTCCGCAGCCCCAGTCGGGCCAGGGCCACGCTGAGGTTCAGCTCCGCCCCTGCGGCGTACTTGCGGAACAGCGCCACGTGCCGGAGCGGCCCCTGCGTGTCGGGGCTGAAGAGGACCATCGCTTCTCCACAGGTCACTACATCGTAAGCTGCTGCCAAGGTCCGTCCTCCCCGCATGTCCTAGCCCAGGTCCTTGATGAGTTCCTCGATGGGCCTGTACTCGAGGTCGGGGCAGCCGTACCGGGCCCCGGAGAAGGCGGCCGCACCCTCGGGCGTGTCCAAGGCCTCGCGCAGGCGGCCGTGGCACGGCACCCCCACCACACACACCTCGAGCCCCTCGGCGAGCTCCACGCTCATGATGCCGCGCCCGGTGGCCGGGTCGAGGAGGCACAGAAGGTCCGGGAAGACCGCCACGAGACGGCCGTCAAGCCACCCGGCCATGGTCTCGTTCTTGATGACCAGACGCATCCTCTCAGGCGGCGCCCCGGCTCCCTCCACGGTCACCCAGGTGACGTAGAAGCCCCCGCGGTCCTCCCCTGAGACCTCCGTCACCCGGCCGCGGAGGAGCAGGGTGCCGCCCGCGACCCGGCAGAAAGCGGCGACCGGGTCCTCCCTGCCGGCCCGGGCCTCCAGGATGGCCCGTCCCACCTTGAGGGCCAGGCTGATGGTCCCCGGCACGACGGCCCGCTTCAGCTCGGCCCCTGTCATCGGGTAGTGGGTGTTGGCACCTGTGCCGCCCCCGCGGGTGACCACCCACCTGCCCAGCTCGTCCGCGTAGGCCGGGTAGGCCGCCTCGCGGACGATGACGGTGTTGCCCCGCCGGTCCACGAGGGGCATGGGCGTCAGGCGCACACCGTGCCCGATGAAGCTGGTCATCTGCGTCTCCGGGGCGGCCCGACCGAGGGCGTCCCCGTCGACCATGACCACCCCGGCCCTGGCCGCCAGGCTCAGCATCACGGGGGTGTTGAGGCCTCCGAGTTCGAAGGGCACCACGTACTCCACCCTGCGCCCCAGGAGGCCCTCCATGGCCCGCAGGGCCTCCAGCAGCTCGAAGCGCCGGTCCCAGTCCTCTACGACCTTCTCGAACCCCATCTCCTCGAGGGTCTTCACCGATCCCATGTACCCGCCGCTGACGACGACGGCGTCGTCGGGGACCTCCTCCGGAGGTATGATGCGGTAGGTGAGGCCCTGGCGCAGGTCTCTCTCCATTATCACCCTGCCCCAGGCCGGGTCACCTCCTCCCCCGGTGCCCAGAGCTCCCACTCCCTCGAGGAGAGGCTCGACGTCTTCTTGACCTAGAACTCGAACGGGCATGCGCATCCCCCCACTCTCACCTGAGCTTGCCGGCGGCGGCGAGCCGGCGGGCCACGTCGCCGAGACCCAGGCTCTCCAGGGTCTCCGAGGTGGGCCAGCTCGTCTCAAGGTCCCATCCGTGCAGGGAGTAGTACTCGTCCAGCATCCTGTCCAGTTCCTCGGGGGCGTTGATGGCGTCCGGGTCCGGCCTGTCCGGCGTGTGCTCGTGCATCAGGCGCCAGGGGAGGCAGTCGTCGGCCCTGACGGCACCCGCCCGCACGTTGAAGCACTTCTCGAGGGTGACGATCCGGCGTCCCGCCCTCATGATCTCCTCCTCGGAGATCTCGTGTCCTGTGGCGGCGGAGAAGAGCTCGGCCATGCGCGCCGGCGTGACCCCGTAGAGGGCGGTGCTCGAGAAGGCGCAGAGTCCCAGCGCGTCGGTGACCGCGAAGCAGTCCTCGTGCCACCGGACGATCTCGGCCCTCTTCTCGACCATACACGGGTCGGCGTACTTCTCGTCCCCGGTGATCCTGGCGATGAGCGCCCTGCCCTCAGGACTCAGGCCGAACTCGGCGAACGTCTCCGTGTGCAGATGGTCCGCACCCCGAGGGTTGACGGCGAAGGCCAGCGCGTAGGCCTTGGCCGACCTGGTGTCGACCCGGGACTGCTCGAGACCCTTGGCCTCCACGGCCCAGCGGTACGAGTCCCCGCCCACCTGCCGGGCGGCGGCCCTCACCCCTTCGGCCAAGACGTCGCCGAAGCCCTCCCGGTAGGCGATGCGGCGCACCATCTCGATGACCGCCTTGGCGTCTCCCCAGCGCAGGTCGAGCCCGTCGAGGTCCCGTGCCGAGACCAGCCCCTTCTCGTAGCACTCCATGGTCCAGGCGATGACCGACCCGCACGAGATGGTGTCCATGCCCAGGATGTTGCACAGCTCGTTGGCCTTGATCACCGCCTCCGTGTCCGACACGCCGCAGCCGGAACCGAAAGACCCCAGGGTCTCCAGCTCCGGACCACCCGTGTAGCAGCCGGCGAACTCGCCCCGGGTCAACTCGGTGTAGCGGTGGCAGCCGAACACGCAGGCCAGGCATGCCACCCGGCGCTTCAGGTAGCCCCGTTCCACGAGGTACTGACCGCTGAGCGGGTAGACGTCCTCGTCGCGGCTGCGCCGGAAGTTGTAAGAGGCCCACGCCCTGAGCTCGTTGACCGCCTCGACGCTCCCCGCCGTGCCGTAGCGGGCCAGCCCCTCGCCGCCCGACTCGGCCAAGAGGGCCTCGCGGCACTCGACGGCCGCCTCGTGGAAGCGGGCGGGCTGGGCGGCCCGTAGCGCCCCGGTCCCCCTCACGGCGACAGCCTTCAGGTTCTTGGCCCCCATCACCGCGCCGGCACCGCCGCGCCCGGCGGTGTTGTAAACAGAGAACATGATGCCGGCGAACTTGACCAGCCGCTCTCCCGCGGGACCGATCGCGGCCACCTGGATGTCCTCGTCTCCGACGTCCTTCTTGACGCTCAGGTCCGTCTCGCGGACATCCTTGCCCCATATCGGACGTGCGTCGCGGAACTCGACCCGACCGTCGTCGATCCACAGGTAGACGGGGTGGTCGGCCCTGCCCGTTATGACCAGGTGCCCGATCCCGGCGAACTTCAGTTCCCCGCCCCAGTGCCCGCCTCCGCTGGTCTTCAGGTACCACCGCGTGGCCGGGCTGCGGCAGGTCACCGTGGTGCGTCCGGAACAGGGGACCTCGGTCCCCGACAACAGGCCGGCGCCGAATATGAGCGGGTTGTCGGGGCCCAGGGGGTCGGTGTCCGGCCCCGTCAGCTTCCAGAGCAGGTGAGCGTTGAGGCCGCGGCCACCGAGGAAGTTCAGGATGTCCTCGTGCAGGACCGGCTCCCGCCACGCCCGCCGTTCGCTCAGGTCGACGTAGAGGATGTCGCCCGCAATCTCCCTCATGTCTGCCGTTCCCTCCCTCGTCACACCGGGTTCAGGGACGCGGCCCGCGCCCGCCGCTTCTCCCGCACCGCGGCCTCCAGAGGCTCATACCTCAGGGCGCCTGCGGTGCACACCTTCACGCACTCCGGGTCCCCGCGGCACAGGTCACAGCGCACGGCCACGCCGGTCCGCGGGTGCATCCGCACGGCGCCGAGCGGACAGACGTTGACGCACTCCTTGCACCCGATGCACCGGTCCTCCCGCACCAGCGCGTACCGCCCGTCCGGGGCGGCGGACATCGCCCCTGTGGGACAGGAGGCCTCACACGGGGGCTGTTCACAGTAGTTGCAGACGACCGGCACGCTCAGACACCGGTCCTCGAACTTGACCACTCTGACGCGGGAAAGAGAAGGTGAGTACACCCCTTCGTGCCGGTACGAACACGCCGCTTCGCACAGACGGCAACCTGTGCACAGGTCAGGATACACCACCAGGAATTTCTCCATCGCCCATCCCTCCAGACTCCGCGCCGGCCATTGCCTCCCTCACGGCGCCACCACCTCTTCCCAGCCCCGGCCGCCCCTGCGGATGGCCGCCTGGATGGGGCCCGCCAGTCGCACACAGCCCACCAGGACGGCCCCCACCACGCTGTCCCCGCGTATGACCAGCCTGAGATAGGAGTCGCCCCGCCGCCGCGAGACCGACCGCCATCCACCTTCGGCCGGGGCGTCAAGGACGCCCATGGACACGAAAGGCGTCCCGAGCACGTCCATGGCGTTCCTGGGCAGCACCCCGTCAAACAGGTCCCGGCCGCCGGCCATGTTCGTCCCGGCCACCCTTCCCTGTCTCGAGGCGTGCGGCCAGATGGCGCTCACCCGCGTGCCCTCGCCCCAGATGTCGGGGCACTCGGCCACGTCACCCGCCGCGTATATGTCCGGCACCGACGTCCGCATGGCGCCGGAGACGAGCACCCCGCGGCGGACGGCCACGTGCCCGCCGACAAGCTCGGTCCGGGGCTCCACCCCTTTGCAGACGACCACCAGTCGGCCGGGCAGGACAGAACCGTCGGAGAGCACGACCCCCTCCGTGCCGTGAGGACCTCTGGCCACTTCCCTGACCTCCACGCCGCACCTCACCCTCACGCCGCACCGCGCCAGGTGCCGCTCAAGGATGAGGGAGGCCTCCCTGTCCGCCACCTGGGAGAGGATGCGCGGCGAACCGACGAGCAGGGTGGGGATGACACCCAGCTCCCGCAGAGCGCACGCCAACTTCACCCCCACCGGACCGCCGCCGACGATGAGCACAGGGCGCCCGGCGAGCGCCGCCTTCCTTATGCGGACGGCGTCCTCCCGTGTGCGCAGGCCTGTCACGCCCGTCTCGCCTGTCTCGCCTCCCCCGCCTCTGTCGCCAGCGCCCCCGGGAGGGGACCAGGCGGGGACCACGGCCCTCGCCCCGGTGGCGACGAGGAGCCGGTCGTATCCCAGGACGCGCCCGTCCGCCAGATGGACCTGCCTCCCATCCGGGTCAAGTCCTGTCGCCCGCACCCCCAGCAGGGCTCGGACCCCGCACCTCCGGTAGAACTCCTCCTCCACGAGGAAGAGGTCCCTTTCTCCCACCCTGCCGGCGATGTAGTGGGTGAGCAGGACCCGGGAGTAGGCAGGACGGGTCTCCTCATCCACCACGGTGACGTCGCCGTGGGGGTCCAGCTCCCGGATGGCACGCAGAGCGCTCAGACCGGCGGCGCTGACACCGACCACCACGTAGTTCACGCCGGTGTCCCCCCGCCCGCGCGTCCCCGAAGTGCCGGCCACGTCCCGCGGCCCGGCAAGAGCGCCAGCCTCGCCGCGTGCTCGCGCCTCACCCGGCCGCTCGTCTCGCCCGCGCCCGCCCCGGCGCGGAGGGCACCGGTGGGGCAGTACCTCACGCACAGGGGGAAGCCCCATTCCCGGCAACCGTCACACTTCGAGGCTCTCGGTCCGCGACCGGCCACGTCGGCCATGGTGACGGCCGCGAAGGGGCACTCCATCACACAACTCCAGCACCCGACACATCTGGCGGCGTCGACCTGCACCGTCCCCTCCAGCGGGTCGGTCCGTATGGCTCCGCTGACACAGGCGTCGGCACAGGGTGCGCTCTCGCAGTGACGGCAGATGCTGATAAGGGGCCAGCCGGAGTCCCTTATCCTCACCCGGCTCTGAAGGCCCCGACCGTCGCCGCCGTGGGCCATCTCGCAGACCGCCTCACACCTTCGGCACCGGGTGCACCGGGTCGGGTCGACCCCTATCGAGAGCAAGGTGAACGCGCCTCCTGTACGGCGGCCACGAAGCGCCTGGCGCACTCCGCCAGCGCCTCCCAGTCCCCGCGTTCGATGAGGTCCCTGCGCACAAGCGCACCGCCGGCCCCCACCGCGGCCGCTCCCGCCCTCAGGAAGGAGGGGGTGTTGTCGGCGCTCACCCCACCCACGGCCAGGAGAGGGACGTCAGGAAAGGGGCCCCTCAGATGTCGGAAGTACGGGGCCCCGAGGACGCCGGCGGGGAAGACCTTGATGAGACCGCCTCCCGCCCGCCAGGCCTCATAGACCTCGGTGGGACTGAAGGCCCCCGGGACACACAGCACACCCTGCCGCCGGCACTCCTCCACCACTTCGGGGATGAACACGGGGGTGACGATGAACCGGGCCCCGGCGGCCACCGCCCGCCTGACCTGCCGGGCATCTGTCACCGTCCCCATGCCCCACAGGGAGTCGTCACCCGAGCACGCCATCGCCCGCCGGAGCAGGTCGGGGGATGACTCGTCGTCCCAGGTCACCTCTGCCACCCGGATGCCTCCCCGCCGGAGCGCCTCGACTGCGGGCTCCAACCTGGCCTCGGGCACCCGGCGCAGTATGGCCATCACTCCGGCCCGCTCAATCCGTTCCCTGACCGGCCCCGGGCTCTGCACCGCTACCGCCTCCCGCCGTCGTCGGGTCCGCGCATCCCAGCCGTTCCAGGAAGGGCAGATAGGCCGGGTCCGCCCTGAGGGTGTCCCTGAGCACCCGTCCGCCTTCCCGGAGCACGAGGGCGATCTCCGTGGCCCTGCGGCCGACGTCCCGGGCGGCCTTCACCAGCACGGCCGCGTCCGCTTCCCCCGCCTCGGCCTGACGGGCCAGAGCGTCCCTGGCGATGTCGTTGGAGGTCCACCCGCCCGCCCCGATGTAGGACTGCCACATGTCGCCGGTGACCGGGATGCACTGCAGGATCAGGGCGTGGCAGACCAGGTCGGTGATGGTGTGCTCCTGCCCGGAGCAGAGGTGCACACCCTGGGCGATCGCCCCCACCACCTTCAGCAACTTGGGCAGGCTGTCCACACCGGCAGGGAAGAGGTGCCGGTAGCGCCCGAACAGGCTGTTGCCGAGCCGGTCCAGGAAGCACTTGAGCTGGCCCGGCACCCCCATGTGGTAGACGGGGACCGAGTATATCACCACGTCGGCCGCGACCCAGAGGTCACGGAGTTCCTGGAAGTCGTCTTTCAGAACACACTCTCCGCCCTGCTCCCCGCAGCGGAAACACGAGACGCAGGGCGCGAACTTCTTCCCCCGGAGGGTGTACGGGGTGCATTCCACCTTCCCGGGGCTGACCGCCCGGGCCGCCTCGAGCGCCTGCTCGAGTAGGAACTGACTGTTGCCCTTACGCGGGCTGCCCGAGATTCCGAGTACCTTGACCATCGCGCCTCCCACCGTCGGGCACCTGACCGGTCATGAGAAGGCCGATGGTGCCCGCATCGAATTCGTCCCGGCTGAGCTCGCCGATGAAGCGCCCCCTGTACATCACCAGGATGCGGTGACAGAGAAGCATCAGTTCTTCAAGCTCGCTCGAGAAGACGAGCACGCCCACCCCCTGGGCGGCACACCGGACGAGCTGAGCCCGCACGTACTCGGTGGCGGCGAAATCCAGCCCACGGGTCGGCTGGTGGGCCACTATCACGCGCGGCGAACCGGCGAGGGCCCGGGCCAGCACCGCCCTCTGCTGGTTCCCGCCGGAGAGGTTCATCATGGGCGTCTCCGGGGAGGGAGCCTGTATCCCGTAGCGCTCCACCGCCTCGGCGGCCGCCTGCCGGATCACCGGGCGGCGCAGCACGCCGCGCACCGAGAAAGGAGGGCTGTCGCAACGGTCGATCACCAGGTTCTCCGCAAGACTCAGCTCGCCCACCATCCCGTGCCGGTGGCGGTCCTCGGGGATGAACCGCAGACCCGCGCGCAGACGCCGGGTGATGGTCCATGAGGTGGCATCCTGGCCCGCGATGACGATGCGGCCCCCACGGGTGCGGCGAATCCCCACCAGGGCTTCAGCCAGCTCCGTCTGCCCGTTGCCGGCCACCCCGGCCACACCCACGAGCTCCCGCGCCCGCACCACGAGGGAGACCCGGTCCACGGCGGGTCTCTGGTGCTCATCACCTACCACGAGGTCCTTCACTTCCAGGAGAGGACCCGGCTCGGGCGCCTCCAGCTCCCAATCGGGTGTGGCCGACCACTCCCTGTCCACCATCATGAAGGCTATCTCCCGGGGATCGCTGTCCTTCCGCGGCACGGTGGCCACGTGTCTCCCCTTGCGCAGGACGGTGATGCTGTCGGCGACCGCGAACGCCTCGTTGAGCTTGTGGGTGATGAGCACCACCGAATGGCCCTGGTCACGCAGGCGCAGAAGGAGCTCCAGCAGCCTCTCGGTCTGCTGAGGGGTGAGGACGGCGGTGGGTTCGTCCAGGATGAGGAGTCTGGCACCCTGGTAGAGCAGCTTGAGAATCTCGACCTGCTGCTGCTGGCCCACCGAGAGCGACTCCACACGGGCCTCCAGGGGGAACGAGAAGCCGTATTCCCGGCACAGACCTTCCAGGACCGCCCGGTGGTGATGCCACCTGGGCCTCATGTGGGTCCACCCGAGCTGGGGCATGAGGACGTTCTCGAGCACGGTGTGGTTGGGGATGAGGGAGAAGTGCTGGTGGAGCATGCCGATCCGGGCCTTTATGGCCTGCCGCGGCGACCAGTCCCGCCCGGTCCGGCGCCCCCACACGGTCATGCGGCCGGCATCCGGACGGTACATGCCGTAGAGGATGGTCATGAGGGTCGTCTTGCCGGCCCCGTTCTCCCCGACCAGGGCTCTTATCTCCCCCGCGGAGATGTCCATGTCCACGCCGTCCAGGGCCTGCACCGTCCCGAAGGACTTGCATATGCCCCTCATGCTCACCGCCACAGCCGAATCCGCCTGCACCCTGGTTCCTGCTCCTTCCCACTCAGGAGCCGGGGCGGGACCGGGCCACGGCCCCGCCCCGGCTTCGCCGCATACGCCCGACCCGGGTTCAGCTCCCGCCGATCTCCTCGTGGATGACCACCGGGATGGGCAGCTCACCGTTCTGCAGCTTGGTGACCAGGTCCTGAATCTCTTTCACCGTCTCCTCGGGAAGGCTCCCCCGGAAGTCGGCAAGGCCGAAGTACTCGGCACCGCAGTGCACGATCTTCTTCTCAAGGTCTCCGGACATGAACTGTTCGGCCAGGTCCCTGTACATCCGCGGCTTGTTGATGATGACGCTGGTCAGCATGACCTCGGGGGCGTCCTCGTACATGTCCCAGGCGAAGCCCACGATCTTGGCCCCGCCGGCCTGGGCCGCCTCATAGCACC
This sequence comes from uncultured Eubacteriales bacterium, assembly GCA_913063835.1. GTDB lineage: Bacteria > Bacillota > Sulfobacillia > UBA995 > UBA9673 > UBA9673. The sequence goes on along the minus strand of CAJXZV010000010.1, from coordinate 10,065 downwards.
CCAGCGTTCCGGGGCCGGTCTCGGGGAAGATCACGTCCGCGCCCTCCTGGATTTGCAGGGCCGCCAGCTCGCGGTGCTTGGCCACGTCCACCCAGTCACCCACGAAGTAGGTGAGGACCTCCACGTCGGGCCGCACGAACTTGGCCGCCTCGATGGTCCCGCTGAACAGGGTGATCAGGGCCGGAACAGGCACACCGCCGACGAGCCCGATGATGCCGGACTCCGTGGCCTTCCCCGCCACCAGACCGACCATCTCGCCGTAGGCGTACAGGTCCGGGGACCAGGCGGCCACCCGCGGCGAGTTCGGCAGTTTCTCGCACATGGACATCATGACGAACCAGGTCTTGGGGTACTTGGGCGCCACCTCGAGGAACGCCGCCGTCTGACCGGCGTCCGGGAAGATCACCAGGTCGTACCCCTGCTCCGCGTAACCTGCGGCCGTGGCGGCCGTCTGGGCGTAGGGCACCCCTTCAGCCACGGTCACTTCCCAGCCGTACTCGTTCCGCAAGGCCTCGATGCCGGCCCAGTCGGCACGGTCCCAGCCCCCGGCGCGGGCGGGATTGACGATCGAGAAGATGATCGCCGCCTTGACCTTGGTCTCTTGGGCGGCCGGCTTCTCTTCCTCGGCGGCGCAACCCGCCAGCCCCCCCAGCAAGAGCAGCACCAGGACACCCGCCACCAGGCGCCGCACTACCGACCTCTTGGACATCGTAACCCTCCTCGACATTCGGACTCGGTTCCGTTCCTTGAGACTCGGTCTCGGATCCCAGGGCAGGCAACCCCCGAGCAGCCTGCTCCTCACCTCCTCGCGTAGGGCTTGCCCGTGTCGCGCGGCTCCACCGACCGTCCCATCGCGGCCACGGCCATGAGGGTGACGACGTACGGCAGCATCAGATAGTAGTAGGGGTTGAGCCCTGTCCCCAGGGCCTGGGCCCGGAAGGCCAAGGCCTCCCCCGCCCCGAAGAGCAGGCAGGCCGCCAGCGCGAGGCCGGGGTGCCACCGTCCGAAGTAAACGGCCGCCAGGGCTATGAAGCCCCGGCCCATGGTCATGTTGTCGGTGAACGTGGGCACCCAGCCCAGGGTGAGAGCGGCCCCTCCCAGAGCGCTGAGAAGGCTGCCCACCACCACGGCCACGGTCCTCACCCGGAAGACGTTGAGACCGGCGGCATGGGACGCCCATGCGCTCTCGCCCACGGAACGCCACAGAAGACCCGGCCCCGTCCGGAACAGGAAGACCCAGCTCACCGCGACCAGGAAGAGGGCGATCCAGGTGAGAGGGGTGACCGCGGCCGCGAGACCGGCGAGAGAGACCGCTCCCTCGGCGTCCTGGGCGGCTCTGAGCGCGGGAGCCATCAACTGCACCCCGCCCAGGACCAGGAGCTTGTATATGAAGCTCGTCACTCCCAGGCACACGAGGTTGAAGGCGATGCCTGTGACGACCTGGTCGGTCGGCAGATACACGGTGAGAAGGGTCAGGACCAGACCGGCCGCCAACCCCACGCCCAGGGCGCCGACAACGCCCATCCAGGGGTCTCCCGAATAGACCGCCGCCAGGACGGCGGCCAAGGCCCCGACCAGCATGGAACCTTCCACACCGATGTTCAGGATGCCGGCGCGCCCGCACACCAGGACGCCCAGCGCGCAGAAGACGAGCGGGGTCGCCGCCCGCAGGACCGCCGAGAGGAAGTCGGCCCACCACTGGACTTCCAACGCCCACACCGTCCTTACCGGGCCGCCCGGGCCCAGCGCGAGTACCAGGCGCTGGCCCTCAAGCCCAAGTAGATGAGTACTGGCAGACCTTGGAAAAGATAGATGAGAGCCGCCGGCACCCCGGTGAGGGCCTGCATGGAACGGGATCCGGTCTCCAGGATGGCGAAGAGCAGTCCCACCACGAGGACTCCCAGCGGGTTGCCCCCCAAGAGGGCGATGGGGATGCCCACCATGCCCCACGACTTGGACCAGCCCTCCGCGACGCGGAAGGTGTACCCGAGCAACTGGAGTCCGCCGGCCAAGCCGGCCAGGGCCGCCCCCATAAGGACGGCCTTGGTGAACACGCGCTCAGCCGGTATGCCGGCCGCGACCGCCGCCGGCCGGTTGCCCCCCACCGCCCGCAGGTGCAGACCGAACACGGTGGAGCTCATCAGCCACGCCGCGCCGACGGTGATGAGAACGGCCACCCATGTGCCCACCGGAATCTCGGTGCCGGGAGGGAACGAGGGCAGCCGGCACATTTCAGGCACGGCGGGAGTCGTGCCGTACCAGGATTCGGGGTCCTTGAGGGGCCCGGTGACCATGGCGTACATGAACTGGACACAGGCGAAGTTCATCATGATGGTGGTGGTGACCTCGCTGGCCCCGCGGCGCAGCCGAAGGACGAGAGGAACGCTGACGACCAGGATGCCGGCGGCCACCGCCGCCAGCAGGGCGACAAGTACGACCAGGGGCCGCGGGGCGGTCAGCGACAAGGCCACCGCGGCCGCCGCTATGGCTCCCACTTCGAGCTGGCCCTGTCCTCCGACGTTGAAGAAGCCGGCCCGGTACGGGATGAGGACGGCCAGCCCGCAGAGGGTCATGGCCACCCACTCCGACAGGGTGGTGACAAGCGCGTACCTGCCCCGAAGGGCACCCTCGAAAAGAGCGGTCATCACCTTCAAGGGGCTGGCGCCCGCGAGAAAGCTGCACACGCAGAGCGCGGCAAGAGAGAGGACGACCGAGGCCACCGCCAGGGTGGCGGAAGAACCCCACCCTGGCCGCAGCATCTTCTTGACGGTGACGGCTGTGTTCTTCAAAGCAAGGGACCTCCACAACTCCGGCCACCCCCGCGGGTCGCTCCTGCCGCGGGGCTGGTCGCGGCGGCCTCCGCGCCGGAAGCCCACCCCATGTCCCTGGATATCGCCAGGGCCGTGGCCACCACCGCGCCGGCGTACCGTTCCACCTCGGCCGCGGAAAGGGAGGGGACGATCAGGGTGATGCTCACGGCGGCGATGACCTCGGAATTGTGATCACGGATGGGTGCGGACACGCAGTGGACGAGCGGCTCGTGCTCGGCCATGTCCACGGCGTAGCCGCGCCGGCGCACCCGCTCGAGTTCGGACATCAGGTCGGAGACGGTGACTATCGTTTCCGGGGTGTAGCGTCTGAGCCCCTGGGCGGCCGCCAGCTCGCGGACCGAAGACGCGGGCTGGAAGGCGAGCAGGGCCTTCCCCAGCCCGGTGCAGTGCGCCGGCGCCCGTCGGCCCACCTGGGAGTAGATGCGCACCGGGGTGTCGCCCTCGATCTTGTCGATGTAGACCACTTCGCCCGCATCCAGGATGCCGAGGTGCACGGTGCAGCCGGTGTCTCGGCGCAACCTCTCCAGGTGGGGACGTGCCTGGGTCCGGAGCTCCAGGCTGTTGAGGACCACCGCCCCCAACTCGAGGAGCTTGAGCCCGAGACTGTAGGCGCCGGTCGTGGGGCTGCGACGCAGGAAACCGGCCTTCTCGAGGGTGAGCGCAAGGCGGTGGACCGTGCTCTTGTGCAGCCCGATGCGTTCGGCCATCTGAGCCAAGGTCAGCTCGGCCCGGTCCTGCGCGAAGATACGCAGAAGCTCCAGGGCCCTTTCCACCGCGACCACCCGGTAGTACTCGTACTTGGCTCTCCGCTGCCGCACGGAAATCCGCTCCCAGGGAAGCCGTTGTGTCTCGCCAGGCAGGACGGCCGTCTAGTGTTTGGCCTAGGCCGCCTTCGCCCTCGGACCGGCCGCGCCCTTCCGCGGCGGTCCCGCGAGGTGACATATCCGTCTTGCACAACGAGACATCCGGCGAACCGGCCGGTCGGCGAGGGTCTCACTCCGGACCACGGAAACAGCGTGGTCCACAGAGAGAAGCGTCAGGAAAGGCGGAGAGAACAGGAAAGACCGAAGACTAGCGAGAGGAAAGCAAAGAAGGAGACGAGCTCACCCCGCCGGCTCGAGTTCGGGCGTGTCCATGGCTTCGAGCAGGGCCCGGACGAAGAGGTAGTTCCGGGCCATGGCCCCGGGGTCCATCTTTTCGACGGTGTCCGACGGGCGGTGCCAGTGCGGGGCCGTCCCCTCCGGGGTGAGGCCGATGACGGTGATGGCCGGGACCCCGGCCAGGATGGCGTCGGACATCTCCGTCACCCCGCCGCTGAGGTGCGCGGGGCGCGCGCCCAGCTCCGGGTTCTCGGCCGCCACCCGCGCGGCCAGCCGGCGGAGCCCCGGGTCGCTCCAGAGCGGGAGGACGAAACCCTCCTTCACGACCCAGGCCGGCCCGTCGCACCCGAGCATCTCGAAGGCCACCGCCTTCGGGTTGGGCATCCGCCCCCGGTGGGCGGCGAAGAAGGCCTTGGCCCCCTCGTGGACCGCCTCCTCACACCCGGTGCACAGACACCACACCCTCGACCACGAGAGGGGCCTCGAGGCCAGCTCGCCGGCCAGAGTGAGAACCAGGCCCGCCCCGGTCGCGTTGTCGTTGGCCCCCGTGGTGGAGGGGCTGGCCTCGGCCTCAAGGCAGAGGGCGATGAGGAGGACGGCCGACACGGCGGCCGCCCCCGACGCCGGCCAGGCCCAGCTCCAGCCGAAGACGGCCCCGCCGAGATAGGCAAGGGACTGGAGGGCGAACGAGGCGAAGGCCAGGACCGAGTAGACCCGGTAGGCCCGCATCCAGCCGGGTGACCTGAAGATGACCGGAGTCCTCTGGGTGTCGACGTGTCCGATGAGGACGATGTCGCGCCGGACGGCCTCCGAAGGCTCGACCACGGCGAAGACGTTGCGGCTCGGTCTGTGCGGGAGGAGCGCGCGGAGCGGGTTTGACCGCAGGGTGAGTTCCCGGACCTCACAGAAGAGGGAGAAAGCCGCCAGAGCCGCCGCGGCACAGGCCGTCAGAGGAGGGGCCACGGGGTAGAGGACGAAGGCCAGGAGGAAGCCCGCCGCCGCGGGAAGGTGCGGTCTGAAGACAGAACCCGTACTCACGAAGGAGTCCGTCCTGGGCCTGAGGCCCGCCTCCCGGAGAATCCGTTCACAGTAGTCCAGAGCCCGCGCCTCGCCTTCGGAGGTCGGAAGGCGGGCCCCGATATCTCCGGCCAGCACCTTGATGTGGCCCAGCCACGTCTCGACACTTCTCTTGACCTCGGCGTCGGCGGCGGGCGCTCTAGAGCCGCCGCCCACGGCTGCGCCGGTGTCGCCCCTGTCCTCGTCCATGCGCCGACTCCCCCTTGCCCTCGTCTATGCGCCGGTCTCCCTCCGTCCTCGGAGCGCACACCGTCGGCATATTTCACCAGGTGGGGGATGTTCTCCTTGGAATCTTCTATCGGCGGCCAGCGCCGAGGGGACTATCGGCGCCTGCCGAATAAGGAACCACGCCGACGTGAGGAACCTCGAAGGGCAACCTGCGGTGACGGCAAAGGAATGACGGCGACCCGGCCAAGGCAAGGAGATGAGGAAGACGGTGCGCATCCTGAAGACCCTGGGCAAGCTGGTGGTCGGCGTCATCGCGGCCGTGGTGCTGTCCGCCTCGGCCCTGGCCGCCGCCCGCTGGGGGGTCGACCTGTACGCCCGCAGGCAGGTCTCGGGGACCCTGACCTTCGAGCCGGCAGTCCTGCCCGGGACCGATTACCAGGTCGGTCCGTTCATCGTGACCTGGGACGACGGCGACGGGGGACGGCTACAGGTGGTCCACGGCGACGCCCCCGAGAAGGTCCTCTGGGCCACCCTTCCCGGCCGGTCGTTCATCGCCGCCGCCCGGGGCGTGGAGACCGTCACCGAATCGAGGGGCCACTTCACCGTCAAGGATTCCCTCCGAGAGGTCCTCGCCCACCAGACCGTCGACAGCATCACCCTCTCGTCCGGAGAGGCTGGCGCCGGTCCACGCGACGGCCTGGTCATCCGGGGCCGCCTGGACGCCGGCCCCGGACGGGCCGAACGGCCGCCGCACACCACCTACACCCTGACCTTCACCGCCGTGGACGAGAACCAACTAGCCTTCGAGCTGGAAATCCACAACGGCGCCATGAACCGCACCTTCCTCACCTACGCCTCGGACCCCGACGAACACTTCTTCGGGTTCGGCGAGCAGTTCACCCACCTCGACATGAAGGGGCGCTGGCTCCCCATCTTCGTCACGGAGCAGGGGATAGGGCGCGGGGCCCAGCCGATAACCCTCGGGGCCGACCTCACGGCCGGCGCCGGCGGGGCCTGGCACACCACCTACGCCGCCGTGCCCCACTACATCACCTCCCGCCTGCGCTCGCTGTTCCTCGAGAACTCCGAGCATGTGGTCTTCGACCTGCGCAGGCCGGACCGGGTCCAGGTCCGCCTCTTCGCGAACACGATGGCCGGCCGCATCCTCTACGGAGAGACCCCGCCCGACCTCATCCGTGAGTACACCGAATACGCCGGGCGGATGCGCCCCCTCCCCGACTGGGTACTCGAAGGAGCCGTGGTAGGGATGCAGGGCGGCACGGCAAAGGTGCGCCGGGTCCTGGCCGACCTGGAGGCCCGGGGCACGCCCGTGGCCGCCTTCTGGCTCCAGGACTGGGTGGGCCAGCGGGTGACCAGCTTCGGCAAACAGCTCTGGTGGAACTGGGAGCTCGATGAGGACCACTACCCGGGCTGGGACGGACTCGTTGCCGACCTCGACTCTCGCGGCATCAGGGTCATGACCTATGTGAGCCCCTTCCTGGCGGACGTCTCGGAAAAGCCCGGCGTGGAGCGCAACCTCTTCCAGGAGGCCCTTGCCCTCGGCCTGTTCGTCGAGAACGCCGACGGCGAGCCCTACCTCATCCGGAACACCGACTTCTCGGCCGGGCTTCTCGACCTCACCGACCCGGCCGCTTGGGAGTGGATGAAGGGCATCATCCGGGAGGAGGTCGTGGGCGCAGGAGCCAGCGGCTGGATGGCCGACTTCGGTGAGGCCCTCCCCTACGACGCCGTCCTCCACTCCGGCGAGCCTGCCGCCCGGGTCCACAACCTCTACCCGGAACTCTGGGCCAGGCTCAACCGGGAGGTGGTCGAGGAGGTGGAGGCGGCGGAGGGGCCCGAAGGGCAGGACGAATACGTCTTCTTCATGCGTTCGGGCTTCTCGCGCAGCCCGCAGTATGCCACGCTCTTCTGGACGGGCGACCAGCTCGTGAGCTGGGACCGGTTCGACGGCATCAAGTCGGCCGTGACGGCCCTTCTCTCGAGCGGGCTCTCGGGCTTCGCCTTCAACCACAGCGACATCGGCGGCTACACGGCCGTGACCAATCCCATCAGGAACTACCACCGGTCCAAGGAGCTCCTGATGAGGTGGATGGAACTCAGCGCCTTCACCGTCGTCTACCGGACGCACGAAGGCAACCGGCCGGAGGACAACGTCCAGTTCTACACGGACGAGGAGACGATGGCCCAGTTCGACCGGATGGCCCGGGTCTACAGGGCGTGGGCCTCCTACCGCAAGCGCCTGGTGGCCGAGGCGGCCGAGACGGGACTCCCTGTCGTGCGCCACCTCTTCGTCCACTATCCGGACGACCCGAACGTCTACGGCATCTCTTACGAGGAGTTCCTGGTCGGCTCGGAGCTCCTGGTGGCCCCGGTCCTCGACCCGGGCCGCGGGGAAGTAGAGGTCTACCTCCCGCGGGGGCGCTGGGTCCACCTCTGGACGGGGGAAGTCTACGGGTCGACCGATGGTGACGGGGGGCTGACGGTGACCGTGTCCGCCCCCATCGGACAGCCGGCCGTCTTCTTCGCGGAGGGCTCGGCGGCAGGGCTGGAGCTCGTCCGGAACCTCGAGGCCGAGGGACTGTTGGGAGAGTGACCCCGTGACGGAGGCCCAGGTCGCCGGTGTCTGGGTAGACGCGCAGATTGTCGGTGTTCGGGTTTCGGGTGACGAGGACTCCGGTCGGTGGCGCTTGACAGCCGACCCACCGAAGGAAGGACCGAAGGAAGGATAGGAGTGACTGAAGCCGGGTGAAACCGATAGAAGCTGTCGTCGAGAAGGGGCCCAACTACGCCTTCCACCTCATGGCCGTCGCCGGAGTGGGGTTCGAGAGCGACTACGGGGAGCGGTACCGGCACACGGTGACCGCCGAGGACCGGGCCCTTCTCGCGGAGCTCCGGGACCCTCTGACCTTCGGGGACGGCCGCGCCGGTCCCCTGGTCCTGCCCGTCATCTTCCTCCCCTCCTACCTCAACCTCGATACGGTGCCGGCCATCCGGGAGTACTTCGAGCGGCTCGACCGGGCCCTGGCCGGTGACCCGCAGGCCTTCCTCGGCCGCTACCGGGCCCCTTTGAGGCGGCTCTGTGAGGACTGGGTCGAGACGGTCGATGAGCGGTGGCTGGCCGCGGGCGCCGGCTTCCGGGGCCCCATAGCCCGGCTCGGACGCCTCTTCGTGCGGAACTTCCCGACCTACGAAGCCGAGGTCTGGCCGGCCGAGAGGCCGGGGATGGAGGAGGTGGCCTCCCGCCTCGACCGCCACTTCGCCGGCCGCGACGTCATCGGGGCCTGGGAGCGTTTCACCGGCCTGGAGTTCAGGGCCGCGCGCTACCAGATCGTCCTCGTCAGCGCGACCAAGAACGGCCCGGACGCCAACTCGCTCGGCTACGACCGGAACGTCTTCTACCCCTACCAGGACTTCGATACGCTGACCCAGCTCATGAGTCACGAGACCGGGACCCATCTCCTCATCGACCTCATCAAGGCCTTCACCTGGCCGGATGCCGACGGAAGAGTGCGCCTCCGCGGGAAGGGCAGACCGCTCTACGACTTCGACCTCGTCTACCGCGGCTTCGAGAACCTCTGCCGGTTCTACAACTCCCTGGTCCTCGGAGCCCCCGTGCTGTACGATATGGGCAGAGACTACCGGACGGAGGAGTTCGACGCCGTCTACCGGCGCCTCCATGCCTCGCAGCCGGACATGAAGCCCCTCGAGATGCTCCTTGCGGCGGTGGAGGAGCTGGGAGGCGCCGGCCCGTCCTGACCCGGCGCGACCGCCCGGCGGGACCGGCTCCGGGAAACGACATGCGAGTTCTGGAAAGGCCCGCCTCCTCGAGGCGGACCTCGACTGCCCGCGCCCGGCAGCGTCCGGCAAGAAACTGCGCCTGCCGGGCAACTTCATCCAGAGGTGAACCCTCACCCAGGCTCTAAACCCGCAGATGCGTAAGGCCACAAGCGCGGGACCGCGGCCGATCCGGACCGGAGCCCGACCCCGGGCCGCGGCCGGCCCCGAGGGGACCGCCACGAGCCGGTCGGAGGAAGGTCCGGCGGTCGGATAAGGGAGGGAGCCCGAGGTTGGACGACATCCTGAAGGCGCTCGGCCGTGCCGCCGCCGTCCGGCAGGACCCTATCCTCAGGGCCGAGCGCCTGAACAAGGTCTACTGGCTGGGAACGGCCGTCTACGCCGTGGACAACGTGGACCTCGAGGTCCAGCAGGGCGAGTACGTCCTCATCCGGGGCCCCTCGGGCAGCGGCAAGAGCACGCTCCTGTCGCTCCTGGCGGGTCTCGACCGCCCGACGAGCGGCGACGTCATCCTCGACGGGCAGAGGCTGGCCGCGCTCTCCGAGAACGAGCTCGCGGCCATCCGGCGGCAGAAGGTCGGGATGATATACCAGTTCTTCAATCTCGTCCCCAATCTCACCGCCCTGGAGAACGTGGCCCTGCCCCTGCGGCTCTCGGGCGCGCCGGAGTGGTTCGCCGTGCGCCACGCCCGGCACCTCCTCGAAAGGGTCGGCCTCGCCCAGCGGGCGGACCACCTCCCCGGGCAGATGTCCGGCGGGGAGCAGCAGCGCGTGGCCATCGCCCGCGCCCTGGCCAACGAGCCGAAGGTGCTCATGGGTGACGAGCCGTCGGCCAACCTCGACTCGAAGACCACCAGGGACATCCGCGCCCTCATCGTGGAGCTCAACCGCGACCTCGGCCAGACCTGTGTCATCGTCTCCCACGACCCGAGCTTCATCGAGGACGCCCACAGGGTGGTCACCCTTGTCGACGGCCGCATCGCGGGAGAGGAGCCTGGAGGTGCCGTGCATTGAGAGCCCTCGTCCACCTCGGACTCGTCAACGCCGTCCGGAACATCGGACGCAGTCTCCTGG
>CAJXZV010000009.1 GCA_913063835.1 uncultured Eubacteriales bacterium | reverse complement strand
CGCCTGACCTCGCGGAGCCGCCGCTCGAGGTCGGCCCGCTTCAGGCAGTGTGACCGGTAGGCCTGGTCGAGGGCCTGCCGGGAGCGCCACAGCTCCTTGGTCCGGCTGAGGACGTCCATGTAGGGCTTCTGGATGTCCGGACCCAGGATGAGGTTGAAGACGCACCAGACCACCGTGCTGAGGACGACGGCAGCGGCGACGATGAGGACGGCCGCGATGCCCCCGATGAAGAGGCCGGCGAAGAAGGCCAGGATGAGGCACAGCAAGGTCAGGGTCCCGGCACCGCGTCCCCCGTAGAGGTGGCTCTCCTTGTGGGCCCAGGCCTTCTCCTCGAGCTTCCTCAGCCTGGGTTCCCACTCCTGGATGCTCTCTTCGAGCCTTGCGCGCTCCGTCCGGTATCCCGCGTCGACGGCCCGCCTGAGCTTCGCGTAGACCTCCCCGGCCCGGTCTGCCCCCTGCAGGAGGACCCGGCCTGCGGCTCCGTCGCCGGTTTGCCCGAGCTCGCCTTCCAGGTCGGTGACCTGCCTCCCGAGGGCCTGGCGGGTCTGCGGGTCCAAGTGGGGCGCAGCTTCGACGGCCTGTCGGAGGTCTTCCAGGAGGGACTGCAAGAGATCTCTGGCCGTCTTGTCCGACACTTCGGGCCACCTCCTTGTCGTCGCAGCCGCCCCCGCCCACCGCCTGGCCCCGAGCGGCCTGCTGCTCCTGGAAGCCGACATTACCTTCTTCGGCGGCCTCGGCGACCCTCCTACCCCACCCGGTCGTCGGTTGCCTCGCCCCTTCCGCCATTGAAGGGAAACGGGTGAGACGGATGCCGTGCGTGAACGGGCGGCCTGCGGCTAGCGAGAGGAGAACCGGGGATTACTAGAGGGTGACAGAGTCGCGGCAGAGGCGGAGGCGGGTCCGCCTCTCTGCACACAACAGCAGGACGGACGGGAGGTGAGCCTGTGACGCACCTGACCTACCTGGAGCTCGAAAGCCTCAGGCACCTCATCGGCGAATGCGAGGTCAAAGCCAGGAAGCTCGAAGCCTACGCCGGGCAGGCCGAGAGCCCGGAGCTCAAGAGCTTCTGCCGCCAGCAGGCCGACTCGGCCAACCGGTCGAGGCAGACTCTCCAGAATTTCCTCAGAGAGAGGGGTGGTGTTCAGTGAAGCTCAACGACAAGGACATCGCCGGCGACATCCTGAGCATGTGCAAGCACGGCATAGCCGACGTTACCAAGGCGGCCCTCGAGTGCTCCAACCCGCGTCTGCGCCAGACGCTCCGCCAGATGCGGGACCAGGAGGAGCAGGCCCACGAGCAGATCACCCAGATGGCTGTGGCCAACAGGTGGTACCTACCATCCGAGCCGGCCGACCACCGGGTCATCGGCCGGATTGAGAACTACTTCACTCAGGGTGCCGTACCGTACCCCGGTGCGCCCGGCACGGCGGGCTACCGCGAGACGGGCCCGGCCGCCTATCAGGGAGGATGGGCCGGAGGGTACCAGGAGCCCCGGGCTCAGGGGTACCATGAGGCCCGGCCGGTCGGCCACCAGGAACCCGGAGGGCCCGGGTACCATCCGACCGGGCCCGGCTACCGGGAGCCTCCAGGGCCGAGGCTGTAGAGTCGAAGCCCGCACCGGCCCTTTCGGCCGGTACGTATGACGCTGTTGCCTAGCCGAGTCCGGGTGCGCGCGGTCTCCATCGCGTGACCCGTGCGTGCCCGGGCTCTTGCTGTGTACCCGGCCTCTTCACCGGGCCTCCGCCTCGGGGACCTCTTCGCCCCCCGGTCGCAGCCCTGGAGTGCGGCTCCGGGGTCAAACTGCTGAAGGAGTCCCGGACCCACGGCAGAAAGGTCTTCTGCCTGCAGGAAGATTACTCAGGCAGGCGCTTCGGGACACCGTCCTGCAGGCAGACGTGCGCCCTGCTCTGGAACGTCCGGCCGAGGGAGGACGACCGTGCACGAAGGAGCCCATCCCCATCCGCTCCCCGAGGCTGAAGTCAAGCCTGAAAAGCCGCGTCATGACGGCCCCGATGGCGACCGTGGCTGTGGTGATTGCCGTGGCAGGGTGTCGGCCCGGCCCGCCGGCCGGCGGCGGACGCCGGCCATCCTGACAGAGGACCTCCGCGAGTGGGCGCTGCCGGCCGTCCTATTCCTCACGGTCCTCCTCAGCTGGCACGGCGGCCTCAACCGGCTCGTGGGGTTCGACGTGGCCCTGCTGGGGGCGGTCCTGGGCGCCGCGGTCATCATCAAGGACACGGCTGTCGTCACCTGGCGGAAACGTCGCATCACCTCCGGAGTCCTGGTGAGTGTGGCCCTGGCGGCCACCGTGGTCGTCGAGGATTACCGGGCGGGGACCATCGTGGCCCTCATGATGCTCATCGGTGAGGCCCTGGAGAACCGTACCCTCCGGCGGACCCATAAGGCCATCGAAGGTCTCTTGAGGTTGTCTCCTGAGACCGCCCTCCTGAAGACCCCTGGCGGCTACCTGGAAGTTCCGGTGGACGAGGTGAAGGTGGGGGATGTCGTCCTGGTCAGACCCGGAGCCCGGGTTCCGGTGGACGGGAAGGTGGTGAGCGGTGCCGCCTCCCTCGACCAGGCCTCCATCACCGGCGAGTCCATGCCGGTGGACAAGACGGAAGGGGATGCCGTCTTCGCCGGCACCGTCAGCGTGAGCGGGGCGGTAGAGGTGAAGGCGGAGAGGGTCGGCGAGGCGACCTCTCTGGCCCAGATTGTCCGCATCGTCCGTGAGGCCCAGGAGAACAAGGGTGAGGGTCAGAAGGTGGCCGACCGTTTCGCGGCTTGGTTCACCCCGGCGGTGCTGGTCATCGCGGCGGGGGTCTGGATGCTGACAGGCGATGTCATCCGGTCCGTCTCTATCCTGGTGGTCGCGTGCCCCTGCGCCTTGGTGCTGGCGACCCCCACGGCGGTGGTGGCGTCCATCGGCAGTGCCGCGCGTCAAGGAGTCCTGGTGAAGGGTGGCCTGACCATCGAGGAGGCCGCCAGGGTCACGGCCGTCATCCTGGACAAGACCGGCACCCTCACCCTGGGCCGGCCGAGGGTGGAGAAGGTCTTCGCCCTCGACGGGGTGACGGAGAGCGAAGTTCTGGTCGCGGCGGCCGTCGCCGAGTGGCGGTCCGAGCACCCTGTCGCCCGCGCCGTGGTCGACCACGCCGCCCGTCAGGGCCTTCATGTGCCTCCCCCCACTTCTTTCGAGCAGTTGCCGGGGGTGGGGGTGCGGGCGACTCAGGGCGGCCGCTCCATCGTCGTCGGAAACCGGCGGGCCCTGTGCCTGGCCGATGCATCCGACCCGGGTCGGGTGGCGGCCGTCCGGCGGTGGTTGGAGGACCGGGAGGAGGAGGGCTACACCTCTCTGGTGGTGCTCCGGGGCGGCAGGCCCGTGGGCTGCCTTGCGGTAGGGGACACCGTCCGGGCGGAGGCCCCCGGCTTCGTCCGGGAGCTGAAGCGGGTCGGGTTGCAGGTGATGATGGTCACGGGCGACAACGCCCGCACCGCCCGCGCCGTGGCCTCACGTCTGGGCGTGGACGACCTCAGGGCCGAGGTCCTGCCCGCGGACAAGGCGGCCGTGGTCAGCGAGTTGAGGGCGGAGGGCCATCGGGTGGTCATGGTCGGGGACGGGGTCAATGACGCTCCGGCCCTGGCCACCGCAGACGTGGGCATCGCCATGGGTGTCGCCGGTACCGACGTGGCCATCGAGGCCGCGGATATCGCCTTGATGGCGGACGACCTGGCCGCAGTCCCGGGGGTGCTCCGGCTGAGCCGGGCGGCCTACCGCATCATCTGGCAGAACATCCTGGTGTTCGCCCTGCTGCTCAACATAGTGGGCATGGTGCTGGCCGGCCAGGGTCAACTGACCCCTGTCGCCAGCGCCGTCGTCCACAACGTCGCCTCGGTGCTGGTGGTCGTGAACTCGGCCCGACTCATCGACTTCAAGCTCACCTAGAGACCCATCTGCTTGGCGATGATCTCCCGCATGATCTCGTCGGTGCCGGCGGCGATGCGCAGGGCGCGGGTGTCGCGCCAGACCCTCTGGACAGGGTACTCCATCATGTACCCGGCGGCGCCGTGCATCTGGAGGGCCTCGTCGGCGATGCGGAAGGCCACCTGGCAGGCCAGGAGCTTGCACATGGACACTTCCTTGAGGACGGCCTCTCCGCGCTGGTGTCGCCATGCCGTGGCGTAAACGAGCTGCCGGGCCGCCTCGAGCTCGGTGGCCATGTCGGCCAGACGGTGCCGGATGGCCTGGAACTTGCCGATGGGCCGCCCGAAGGCCGACCGCTCCTTGACGTAGTCCAGGGCGAGCTCGAGGGCCCTCTCACCGGCGGCCACCGCGCCGGCCGCGCCGATGAGCCTCTCTCCCTGGAGCTCCCACATGAGATGGTAGAACCCCTGGTCGACCTCGCCCAGGACGTTCGAGGCGGGGACGCGGCAGTCCTCGAAGACCAGCTCGGCCGTGTCGGAGCACCACAGTCCGACCTTGTCGAGCTTCTTGGCCACGGTGAACCCCGGGGTGCCCTTCTCGATGAGGAATAGGGTTATGCCCCCCCACCTGTCGGGCCCCGTCCTCACGGCCGTGACGACCATGTCGGCCCGGCAACCGTTGGTGATATAGACTTTGCTCCCGTTGATGACCCAGTGGTCCCCGTCCCGGACGCCCCGGGTCTCGATGGCGGCGAGGTCGGAACCGGCGTCAGGTTCGGTCATGGCCAGGGCGTAGATTTTCTCCCCGCGGATGCCGGGGACCAGGAACCTCTCTTTCTGCTCGTCCGTGCCGAACTGGAGGATGGGGGGCATGGCCATCTCGGTGTGGACGGCCACCGCCGTCGGCAGGCCCCCCGTGCCGCACCGCGACAGCTCCTCGGCCAGCACGATGGAAGCGAAGAAGTCCCCGCCCTGGCCGCCGTACTCCTCCGGGTAGCGGAGGCCCAGAAGGCCGAGCGCCCCCATCCGGCGGAAGACCTCGTCGGGGAATCCGCCGGCCTCCTCCCACTCCTCGGCGTGCGGCAGTAGCTCGGACTCGACGAACTTCCGGATGTGCCTCCGCAGTATCTCGTGCTCTTCCGTGAAGAACGGGTCGGACATGAGGGTTCCTCCCTTGCGGAAATCCCGGCCTTCACAGCCCTGTGTTCAGACCATTCTGTTAACGCTCCGCGCTCCTGAATCCTGCCGGTTGCCCGTCCGGCTCCCGCGGGTCGGTCTGGGCGGCGAAGACGATGCGCATGGGAAGACCGACAGCGTCCGCCTCGGGCGGGTCGGGCAGGGAGACCATCCCGTGCTGGGAGGCGAGACGGGCGTGGACGGCCAGGACCATGGCGTCGAGGGCGTCGTCGCCGGAGAGGGCGCCGGGGGGGATGTCGTCAAGGGCGCGGTGAAGGATGGTCCTGACATCGCCCAGGTGCGGCTCGAGGAGGGCGACGCGGTCGAGAACGCCGAGGGCATGGCGCTTGGAGCGGCCCAGCGGCCGGCCTCCGTTGAGGGCGGCGAAACAGAGCTCCGGATGGCTCTCGAAGAGGAGGGGGGCTTCGCAGCCGAGTTCCCGCAGGGTCCGGTCGACCTCCCGCATCTTCGGGACGAGGGCCCACACCTGTCGGCTGAGGCGCCTTCCCCCCCTCGTCCGGGCCTGGATGGCGCAGGCGGCCTCGTAGGTGGGGGCGTAGACGGCCTCGCGGACCGGGACCGGGAAGACGGCCGAACCCCGGGGCCCCAGACGCCGGCGGGCGAGGCGGTCGCAGGCGCGTTCGGCCGGACCCCCGCCTCCGGGCAGGCCGATAGGGATGTCGACGAGGGCCATACGGGCCCGGCGGCACCTCTCGATGACGTCCCGGAAGTCCGACAGGACCTCGAGGTCCCCGAAGGAGTCCTCGCCGAGCTCGACGAGGCACCAGCCGCCCGGACAGCCGTCGATTCCGATGAACAGGGGTCCGCACCTCCTTCTCCCGCATGCCGTGGCGTCTTCCTCCGGCCTCCCGGCAGTGCGGCGGAGGGACGTCGCTGCTCCGCGGGCGGGTGGGGTATGCCTTCGTCGGCCGACGGGCCCGCCCCTGTCGCCCTTCGCCGGCGCGATTCTCTGCGGGCGGCACCCGTGCGGATCAGGGGCCGGAGGGAAGGAGCCGGGGTAGGACCCTGGCAGGGGCGGGATGCTCTGTCGAAGAAGAACCGGCTAGAGGCGGTGACGTGGCCGGATGTCAGGACACGGGAGACGTGGAGGGTGGTCTCAGTTCATGAGGGTGACGGGAACCGGGGAGGGCGCGGCCGGGGTCGACGGCACGGCCGAGGTCGCGGTCGCAGAGGCGCCGGGGGCGGCCCTTCAGCCCAGGGACGCTTGGAGCCGGCTGGTGGCCTACGCGGAAGCGGTGAAGTTCCGGTTGGTGGTCCTCCTCGGTCTCGGGGCGGTCGTCGGCGGGGCGGCCGGGCTCGCCTCGCTCGGCGGGGCGGCGCCGCCGGACGGCGGCCTGAGGCTGGCCTGGGCGACGGTCGCCGTCGTTCTCGGGTGCATGGGGGCCAACGCCATAACGGGCTACATCGACCGCGACATGGACGCGGTCATGGAGCGGACCCGGCACCGTCCCGTCCCGACCGGCCGCCTCCGTCCGGCCGAGTCCCTCGTCTTCGGGCTGGTCCTCGTGGCGGCGGCGTGCCTCACGGCTGCGGTCAAGACGAACTGGTGGGCGGTGACGTGGCTCCTCTTCGGGGTGGTGGACAGCGCGGTCATCTACAACGGGCTCACCAAGCCGCGAACGTCGTGGAACGTCATCCTCGGGTCGCCTGCCGGAGGGGCCCCGGTCATGGTCGGGGCCGCGGCCGTGACCGGCACGGCGTTCAGCCCGGTCCCCTTCATCGTTGCGGCCCTGGTCGTGGCGTGGACGCCGTTGCACATTTGGAGCCTGGCCATCCGCTATGTGGCCGACTACCGGAGGGCCGGAGTCCCGATGCTGCCGGTCGTCATCGGCGTCCCAAAGGCGGCGAGATGTGTGGGGTGGGCCAGCCTCGGTCTTTGTGCGACTGCGGCGCTCCTGGCCTTCGTCGGCGGGTTCAGCTCCCATGCGGTGGCCCTGACCCTGGCTCTTCAGGTGCCGATCGTCACCGGGGCCCTGGCCGTGATGCGCTCCCCGACGCCGGAGAGGGCCTGGGTCCTCTTCAAGCTGTCCAGTCCGTACCTGGCGGTCGTCTTCCTCATCACCATCTGGCAGAGCCTCGCCGGGTGACCTCGCCGGGTGACGGAGAGGTACCGGCCTCGGGCGTCTCCCCGGGGAGAGGCCCTGTCCGACCCCGCCGGCGTCCTCCGTAGAGCCGCCTGCGGCCTGTGGAGAAAAAAGGGGCCTCGAGCGGTGTCCCGCGCAGGCCCTCCCGCTCGAGGCCTGTCAAACCCGGGCGGCCGGCGTCCTTGACCCGGTCGCCCGGGAAAGCCGGCTAGCTCCTACTCGTAGACCTTCTCCTCCTCCAGGTTGGCGTTCTCGGCGTCGAACTCCACGTCGCGGGCCGGGCTCGCCGGGCAGGCGCCGGTCGGGCCCACCGGGCCGGACAGGGCTCGCTCTCCGGCCGCTTCGGCCGCCGCCCACTCGCGGTCCTTCTCTTTGAACCACTCGTGCTGGATGATGAGGTCCATGACCTCGTTCGTGCCGGTCCAGATCATGATGAGCCGCGTGTCGCGGAGCAGGCGCTCGACGGGGTAGACGTTGGTGTAGCCGATGCCGCCCAGGACCTGCATGGCATGGTTCACGACGGTCCAGGCCGTCTCGGTACAGAACTTCTTGGCCTCTGACACGAGTCGCCGGACGTAGCCCGGGTCCGCACCTGCGTCATCGGCGGCGGCCGCGCTCCAGAGAAGGCCGCGGGCGGCGTCGATGAGGGTGAGGCTGTCGGCCAGCTTGAAGCTGACGGCCTGGAACTCCCTTATGGGTCGCCCGAAGGCCTTCCGACGGGCGGCGTAACGGGTGGCGATATCGAGGGCGGCCCTCGCCATGCCGAGGGCGCCCGCCGCGCTCGTCAGCCGTTCGGGGACCATCATCCGGTAGAAGACCTCGGCCCCCCCGTTGAGCCGGCCGATGAGGTTCTCGGCCGGGACCCGGGCGTCACGGAAGACGAGGCGTCCGGTGCCCCCGCCCCGCGTGCCCATGAGGCCGTAGACATGGGCCACCTCGACCCCGGGCCCCCTGTCGACCAGGAAGGCGCTTATGCCCTTGTGGGGCGCGGCGTCGGGGTCGGTCCTGGCGTAGACCAGGAAGTAGTCGGCCCCTTCAGCCCCGACGACGAACCTCTTCTGGCCGCTCAGGACGAAGGTGTCGCCCTCACGGCGGGCCGTGGTCGTCGTGCCGAAGAAGTCGGAGCCGCCGCGGGGCTCGGTCAGGGCCTCCGCCGTCATCAGCTTACCCTCGAGCGTGGGGCGGAGGTACCTCTTCTTCTGGTCCTCGGTCCCGAAGCGATGGATGGCCTCGCCGACGATGGAGGGGAGGGAGTACAGGCAGCCGAGGGAGGTTCCGAGGACCCCGACCTCCTCGATGGCGAGGATCTCGGAGGCCCAGCCCAGTCCACGGCCTCCGTACTCCTTGGGGAACCGGAGACCTAGAAGGTTCCTGGCTGCCGCCTCCTTGACGTACTCCCTGGGGTAGCGGACCCTCTCCGCGTCCATGTCCAGGAGAAGCCGGCGCGGCACGTCACGGGCGAAGGCGCGGGCCTCGTCCCGGACGGCCCTCTGTTCGGGTGTGAGGAGATGGTCGTGCACGTCCCTTCCCTCGCTCTCCCGTCCGGCTCATTCCGTATCGTCGAGGGGAAGGTCGAGTTCCTCGGCGGTAGCCTTGCCTTCGAGGAACCTCACGAGCCGGTCGCGGTAGTCCAGGAGTTCCTGGCGGTGGACCTGGAGTTCCCGGATCATCTCGTCTATCTCCTCTATGCGCTTGGCTCCTATCTCAAGGGTGCGGCGTATCTGCTCCTTGCGTGTGGGGTCTGTGTCGTACAGGTCGAGGAGCTCCTTGAGGTCCTTGAGGGAGAAGCCGAAACGCCGTCCGCGCAGGACGAGCTTCAGGCGGGCCCGGTCCCGTCGGCTGTACAGGCGCTGTCCGTTGTCCCGGGAGCGGTCAGGGGAGAGCAGGCCGAGTTCTTCGTAGTAGCGCAGGGTGCGCGGAGTGACCCCGAACTCGGACGATATCTCGGAGATGGTCCAGGTGCGGTCATCGCCTTCGGTCAAATCCATCACCCCGGAGGCACCGGAAGGTCCCGGGCGCGGTCTACCATCCGTTTGGTTGACCCTACCGCCTATGCTACCTTACGTTTACGTAAAGGTCAACCCTTCCAGACCTGCCGGCGGCGGTGTGGCGCTCGGTGTCGTCCGGCTGAAGCGAATTCTTTCGGTATCTGACGTCTTCTCCGTCGGGTCCCGTCTGCTCGACATGCCCTCTGCCTCCAGAGCCTCGGCGGGCCGGATTTGGCGCCGGACCGTGTCGAACGCCGGACGGCCGCCGAGACAGGACACGTCCGGCGGCCGGGAGAACCAGTCGGCCGCCGAGTACCGAGTGACGGGGAGGAGGTCACCGTTGGACGCGCGCGACCACGTGCGAAGAGCCGTGCGTCACTACCTCGAGAGAGACGAGGACCTGAGCGAGAACCCGGAGGACCCGGCCCGTCTGAACCGCTCCATCCGCGCCGCCTTCACCCTGGCCAGGGCCGCCGTGGCCGCCGCCCGCGACATCCGCGACATGGCCCTGGCCCTCCCGCCGGCCGAGAGGGGCCGGCCGTCTCCTCTTCACCGGCACTACGAGGCGGTCTGGTCTTTCCTCGGCTGTCTCTGGGAGCTCATCGACTTCTGCGAGATGGAGCAGGACGTGGCCGGCCCCGAGGTCTCCGACCCGGTCTGGTTCTTCGGCCGGGCCCTCGACCAGCACCTCGGCGGGAACCCGTTCGAGGCCCTGGCCATCCTCGAGGAGGGGGACCTGTCGGAGGGGGGCGGTGACCCCTGGGTGCAGATGCTGAGGGCCGAGGCCCTCGCGGCGAGCGGAGACCGTGAGGAGGCCATAGCCGCTTGGGAGGCGGCCACGGACCTGGACCCGGGCCTGGTGCCCGCCCACGTCTCGGTCGCGGGTGAGCTGGAAGCCGTCGGGCGGCTGCGTGAGGCCCTGGCCCACTGGCTGGCCGTCAGGAAGGCCCTGCCCCGGGACGACCCTCTGGCCGGGGAGGCCAGACGGCACATCGCCCGTCTCCGCCAGAGGTTGGGGAGAAGGGAGGCGGTGCGGCCGGCTCCGGGCTTCGAGCGCCTGCCGCGCTGGGGACCCTCGTGGGTGCCGGCGTGGCCCGGCGGTGGTCGGAGGGTGGCGGACGGCGAGGCCCGGCCGCCGGAAGGGGTTGACGGCGTGGAGCCCCGGACGGACGCCCCCATGGGAGTCCTGGGCCTGTCCGGCGGGCGGGAGAGGGAGTTGAGGGTCCTCGTAGCCGCGGACGACCCCGTCAGCGAGGGGGTCGTCCGGAGCCGGATGGCCGTCTACCTCGGTGGGGGCCGTCTTGTCGGTGTGGCGGGACAGTCCGCCGGGGTGGAGGACGAGGAGCCTGACATCGTCGTCCTGGCCTCCGGGGTCACGGCCGAGTTCTGCGCCTCGCTGGCGGAGCGGGCGCGGGCGGGCCGGCTGAGGTCACGGGCCGGCCCGGTCCAGTTCCTGTACAACGGGCCTGAGGACATGCTGCCGGACCTCAGGGTCATCTTCGACGGCCTCAGCTTCACGAGCGTGCCTGACATCCGCCCGCCCGCCCCGGAGGCGGAAGACGAGGCGGACGCAGCAGAGGAGGAACAGGCCGAGCCCAGCCGGGCTCGGGACGGCCTGGAGGCGACGGTGGCCTTCATCGAGGAGCGGGTGAAGGAGCGGCGCGACGGGACTCCCGCCGTCCGGGGCGCTCTCGCCCGCGGGGCCGTCGGTCTCGCTCCTGTGCTGAAGTGGCTCGACAGCGGCGAGAGGCGGCACATCGGCCGTCGTCCTCCTTACGACCTCGTGACCCTTGCGGCTGAGCCTGAGGCCGTCGAGGCCCTTGCGGTGAGGGACGGCGAGGTGCAGGGCTTCACCTTCGGGCCGGAAGGCAGCCTGCGGGGGCGGCTTCTGGACGAGCTCTTCGACGAGGTCCCGCATGTCCTGCCTCCGGGCGACACCGCGCTGCTCGTGGGCAGGCTTCTCGGTGAAGGGGCTGCCGGAGACGAGCTGGGGGACGCGGAGGCCCTGGTGGCCGCCGGGGTGGTGTCAGGGGTGCTCCAGCGGGCCGTGTTCGGCCTGCGTCAGGCCGTCCTGGCGGAGACACTCACCGGCATAAGGTCCAGTCACCTCCTTGTCGGCGGGAGTCTGGTCTCGCGCCTGCCGAGCGCCGAACACGCCCTCCTTGCGGCGGTTGACGGATGCCAGCCGGTGGGGATCACCCGGGTCCTGCTCGACCCCTACGGCATCACCGCCGCCCTGGGGGACGGCGCCCGCACCGGGCGGCTCCGACCCGGCGACTCGTCCTGGACCGACGGCACGGCGGCCCTCCTGGCGGGGAGCTGTCTCTGCGTGGCTCCTCTCGTGCAGGCGGTCAAGTGGGGCCGGCCCGGGCGCAAGCTCGTGCTCAGGGTCTCGGTGAAGGGTGCCTGGCGGGACGGCGAACGCACCTGGGACCTCTGCCGGGGGGAGCTCCGGTGGGTCCCTCTCCCGGCCGGCAGGCGCATCGAGCTCATCGTCCGGCCCGCACCTCCCTACAGCGTCGGCCGGGGCCGGGGCGTCGAATGGAGAGGGGAGTTCCTCGCCGGAGGGCTGGGCCTCCTTCTGGACGGCCGGGGGCGGCCGCTCCGACTGCCCGACGACCGGCAGGCCCGCACCACCCTCAGGGCCGCCTGGGCCTCGGAGGTCGTCGGCCGGAGCGGGCCGGAGGCGGCCTACGGCACGATGTCCTCCACATCGTAGAGGACGAGGTTCCGGTCGTCGACGTGCACGAGAAGGTAACGCCCGTCAGCCAGGGCCCGGGCGCTTACCCCGTACGGGCCGGACACGTCGAAGTCGGCCAGGAGGACGGTCGTCACCGGAGCCCACCCGACGTCCTCTTTCTGGAAGAGCCCCGCCTCCCAGCCGTGGCAGAAGCAGGGACGGTCCTCCCGGAACCAGACGAACGGCACGCAGGGGTTCTCCGGTGGACTCTCGGCTTGATACCCGGCGAGGTCCTTTCCCGAGCGGTCCAGAAGAGTGAACTTCGCCGAGTCGGTCAAGGGGTCGTTCTCGGCGAGGAGGACGTAGAGCCCGTCGCGCGAGACGGCCACGGTGCACTCCCGGGCCACGTCTCTCTGCCAGATGAGGGTTCCGTCCGGGCCGCGGTACTCGACGAAACCCTTGCCCAAGAGGGCCGTATCGCCGGAGTCGGCGACGACGGCGGTGCGGTAGGCGCCTTGGGACGACCAAGCGACGGAGCCGGTGTGGTCGAGGGCCACGGCCCCGCTGTCGGTCAAGACCACGACAAGGTCGGCGGAGGAGGAGACGAACGGCCCGCCTGTCACCTCCGATTCGAAGGTGGTCTCCCATCTCGTTCGGCCGTCGGTCCCGAGCGCCATGAGAGAGCCCTTGCCGTCGTCGTCGGTTGCGACGTAGAGGAGCAGGGTCCCGTCGTCGGAGACGACCGGCGGGCTGGTCGAGCGGTGAAGCACCAGCGCGGTGCCCGACCTGTCGACGAGCAGGGTCTCCCACTGTTCTCCGGCCTGGGGCTCCCAGCCGTCCGGCGGCCAGGCCACCAGCAGTCTCCGTCCGCCGTCCACGAGACGGCACACTCCGGGGAGCAGGATGGTCAGGACATCCTCGGCGGTCTCGGGGTAACGCCTCTGGGCTTCGTAGATGAGTCCGCCGTCGGCGTCATACCACGAGAGGGTGAGGAGGGGCATGTTGTAAATCCCGAACTGCCCCCACTTCGGGGAGAGGGTGAGGGCGAACGTCATCACGGCATAGCTGTCCCCGCCGGCCGAGAAGCCCACCGGGAAGCCGCCGGCGACGAACGGGAGCGCCAGGCGCGTCCCGTCCGGCTCGACCAGAGACAGCGGGGTCTCGAACGGGAAGTCCGCGTTTCCCAAGGAGTAGTCGGGGATGAGAGTCCTGGCGGTGCCCTCGTCGACCACGACGCTGGAGTCTCTCACGGCCCACCGGTATGCGACCTCGCCCTGCCCGACCTCGCCGGAGTACGGCCCCCGGAACCATATCGGGTCAAGGTCTGTCGTCGACTCCTGGCCGGCCCCGGGCGAACAGCCCGAGACACCGACACCCACCAGCAACACGATCACGACGGCTACGCCGACCGGGTTCTTGCACCTCAAGACTCGCGCGCCTCCTCTCTCGGAGTCGTCCCGCTCTATGCGGGGTCGACGGCCCGCCGCTCGACGAACCCGTGTCCAATATATGGTTGAGGGCCACCGGTGTCAACAGACCGGGCCCCCGCAGAGATACAGACCAGTTCCCCGCGCGGTGGGAGGGGGGTGCCGGGCACCGCCCGTGCCGGTGCCCGCACCATCAGGTGACTGACGGTAGGAAGGGTATCTCGGGGTGCGACTAGAATGGCTCAGGCAACGGGTTATGACCTGTGGAGGGGGGCGGGAGTCGGGAACCCTTCAGGCCAGGAGAACCAGAGCCGGGTCTTGAGACGTACCGCTTTTCCACCGTTCCCATCTTGTTCGTCCTAAGGCCGCACTCATGAACGCAGCCACCTGGCCCGAGACACTTTAGCCGTCGAAACCCGCACCGGTGGGTCTCGGGACCGTCCTGACGCTTCGCGCCGGTTGCCGCCGGTCGCCCAAGCCGTCCCGCACCTGCCGGAAGGAAAGGGTTTCGTCACGCGGAGGTGTGAGGCATGGCTGTAGAGTCCTTGGGTCCCGGCCGGGAAGGGCGCCCGGACGCGGTCGGCGCCGTCTTGGTCGTCGGAGGAGGCATCGGGGGAGTCCAGTCCGCGCTCGACCTTGCGGAGGCCGGCTTCCGGGTGCACCTTCTCACCAAGGACCCTTCGCTGGGCGGCCGCATGGCCCAGCTCGACAAGACCTTTCCGACCAACGAGTGTTCGATGTGTCTTCTGGGCCCGAAGATGACGGATGTCTTCGGTCACCCCAACGTCACCGTCCATACGCTTGCCACCCTGGTGGAACTCAAGGGACGGCCGGGCGACTTCACCGCCGTGGTGCACAAGGCCCCCCGCTACATCGACCTCGAGGAGTGCACGGCCTGCGGGGACTGTGCCGAGGTCTGCCCGGTCACGGTGCCCGACGCCTTCAACGCCGGGCTAAGCGACCGGAAGGCCGTCTACAAGCAGTTCCCTCAGGCCGTCCCGAACAAGTACCTCATCGAGAAGCGGGGGGTGTCTCCCTGCCGCACCGCCTGCCCGGCCGGGGTGAACGTGCAGGCCTACGTCTCCCTCATCGCCCGGGAGCGCTTCCATGAGGCCTGGGAGGTCATCCGCCGGGACAACCCCTTCCCGCTCATCTGCGGGACGGTCTGCCACCACCCGTGCGAGGACGTCTGCCAGCGAGGCGATGTGGACGAGCCGGTGGCCATCCATCGCCTGAAGCGCTTCGTCGGCGAGCACGTCCTCGCCGACTCCGTCCCCGAGGCGCCCGAGGGCCCGGCCGGCCGCAAGGAGTGGACGGCGGCCTACACCCTGCGGGACGAGAAGGTCCCCCGGGAGGAGAAGGTGGCCGTCGTCGGCTCCGGCCCGGCGGGTCTCTCCTGCGCCTACCATCTCGCACGCCGCGGCTACCCCGTCACGGTCTTCGAGGCCCTTCCGGTCGTGGGCGGCATGCTCAGAGTGGGCATCCCCGAATACCGGCTGCCGCGGCGCCTCCTCGAGGCCGAGATAGAGCTCATCCGCAGAGAAGGGGTCGAGATCAGGACAGGGGTCGCCATAGGCACCGACAGGTCCCTCGACTCTCTTTTCGAGGACGGCTACAAGGCCGTCTTCCTGGGTGTCGGAGCGCACGAACCCCAGCGGGTCGGCGTCCCCGGCGAGGACCTGGAGGGCGTCTACCACGGGGTCTCCTTCCTCCGCCGGGTGAACCTCGGTGAGCGGGTTCCCGTCGGCCGCCGGGTCGTCGTCGTCGGCGGCGGCAACACGGCCGTGGACTGCGCCCGCACGGCCCTCAGGCTCGGTGCGGAGGAGGTCACGATCTTCTACCGCCGTTCGGAGACCGAGATGACCGCCCTGCCCGAGGAGGTCGAGGACGCCCTGGAGGAAGGCGTCCGCATCGAGTACCTCACCGCGCCGGTGGAGGTCCTCGGGGAAGCCGCGGCCCCGGCGGACGGGCCGGACGGCGGGGCTGTGGGGACCGGGAGGGGGAAGGTGACGGGTGTCCGTGCCGTCCGGAACAGGCTGGGCGAGCCGGACGCGAGCGGCCGCCGGCGGCCCGTCCCTATCGAGGGTTCGGAGTTCGAGACGCCGTGCGACTCGGTCGTCTTCGCCGTCAGCCAGGCGCCCGACCTCCTCTTCCTGGCCGACAGCGGGCTCCGGCGCGGGAGCGGGAACACCCTTGTCGTCGACCCCTACACCCTGGCCACGAACCGGGAGGGCATCTTCGCCGGGGGGGACGCGGTCACCGGGCCGGCCACGGTGGTCGCGGCCGTCGCCGCCGGCAAGGAGGCCGCGGAGTCCATCCACCGCTACCTCCGGGGGATGGACCTCCGTGAGGGCCGGGAGTTCCGGGTCGCCTTCGGGGAGACGGGACCCGTCCGGAAGCTCGACATCGACACGAGGGGCGTCAGCCCCAGGCCGCGGGTGCGCTTGAGGAAGCTCGAGGCCGCCACGCGCCGCCGGAGCTTCGACGAGGTCTGCCTCGGGCTCAGCCGGGAGGAGGCCGTGGCCGAGGCCCGGCGGTGCCTGGCCTGCGGGGTGTGCGCGGAGTGCCTTCTCTGTGAGAAGGTCTGCGAGAAGCGGGCCGTGCGCCACGACGACCGGGGCGAGACGGTGGAGCTGAGGGTGGGAGCGGTCATCCTGGCTCCCGGCTACTCCACCTTCGACCCGACGGCGGCCGCCTACGGCTACGGCGTCTACCGCAACGTTGTCACCGCTCTCGAGTTCGAACGGATGCTCAGCTCGACCGGCCCCACGGCCGGGGTCCTCGAGCGCCCCGGTGACGGAAGGCACCCGAAGAGGATCGCCTTCATCCAGTGCGTGGGGTCGCGCGACCTGGCCCACGAGCCGTACTGCTCCGCGGTCTGCTGCATGTTCTCGACCAAGCAGGCCATCGTCGCCAGGGAGCACGACCCCGACGTTCAGGCGACGGTCTTCTATATCGACCTGCGCTCCCACGGGAAGGGGTTCGACCGGTACGTGGAGTCGGCCCGTCGGCAGTACGGTGTCGTGTTCCGCCGGTCGGCCGTCTCGTCGGTGCGGGAGGACCCCGCCACGGGCAATCTGCTCGTCACCTGGACAGGCCCTGACGGGCGGGTCTCGGAGGAAGAGTTCGACCTCGTGGTCCTGGCCACGGGCCTCCGGCCGCCGGAGGAGGCGGACAGATTGGCGGAGGCGGCCGGGATCGACCTCGGGCCGCACGGCTATGCGGAGGACCTCCCACAGGACCACCCGTCCTCCGCGGGGGCCGGAGCCTCGGGGGTCGGGAAGGGGCTCGCCGGTCTCGACCCGTGCCGGACGACACGGCCCGGGGTCTTCGTGGCCGGGGCCTTCCAGGGCCCGAAGGACATCCCCGAGACGGTTATGAGCGGCAGCGCCGCCGCCGGAGCGGCCGGGGGGCTCCTGGCCCTGGCCCGGGGGACCCTGGCCCGGACGAAGACCTTCCCGCCCGAGCGGGACGTCAGCGGGGAGGAGCCCCGCGTCGGGGTCATCGTCTGCCGGTGCGGGATCAACATCGCCTCGGTCGTCGACGTCCCGGCCGTGGTGGAGGCCGTCAGGGCCCTACCCGGGGTGGTGTGCGCCGAAGAGTTCCTCTACACGTGCTCGCAGGACTCCATCGGGGCCATCAAGGAGCTCATCGCAAAGCACCGCCTCAACCGGGTCGTGGTCGCCTCGTGCACGGTCAGGACTCACGGTCCCCTCTTCCGCGAGATGATGCGTGAAGCCGGGCTCAACCAGTTCCTCTTCCACATGGTGAACATCAGGGAGGAGTGCTCCTGGGTCCACAAAGGCTCCAAGGCGGCGGCGACGGCCAAGGCCAAGGAGCTCGTCGCGGCCGCGGTGGCCAAGGCCCGTCTCCTGGAGCCCCTGACGATGTTCCCCGTCCCGGTTGTCAACCGGGCCCTCGTGCTCGGAGGCGGGCCGGCGGGCCTCGCCGCGGCCCTCTCCCTGGCCGGGGCCGGCTTCCCGGTGACGCTCGTCGAGCGGGAAGGCCGCCTCGGGGGCAACCTAAGGCACCTTCACTCGACCCTGGAGGTGGCTGACGTCCGGGCGCTGTCAGACAGCCTGGTCGGGCGCGTCGAGGCCGACCCGCTCATAACCGTCCTGACGGGCTATGAACTCGCTGAGTTCTCAGGTCATGCCGGCCACTTCACCTCGAGGCTGAGGCCGGCGGCGACGGCGGGAGACGGCGCCGGCGGCGAGGTCCGCGGCGTGGGTCCGGGCGGCTCCGGAGAGGAGGGCCTCACCGTGGAGCACGGGGTCCTCATCGTGGCGACGGGCCACGAGGCCTACCGCCCCACCCCCGGCCCCTACCCTCTCTACGGGAAGAACCCGGCCGTCATCACGCGCCTCGATTTCGAGAGAAGACTCTGCGAGGAAGGCGAGGGATGGCTCGAGACTCTCGGCCGGGTGGTCTTCGTCCAGTGCGTGGGCTCGCGGGGCGAGGACCGGCCGGCGAACTACTGCTCAAGGACGTGCTGCTCGCAGGCAATCAAGGACGCCCTGCTCATCAAGGAGCGGAACCCCGAGGCCGAGGTCTTCATCATCCACCGCGACGTCAGGACCTACGGCTTCCGCGAGGACGCCTACCGGCGGGCGCGTGAGGCGGGGGTCGTCTTCATCAGGCGCGGCGACGGGCGGCCCCCGGTCATCTCCGAGGCGTCCGACGGCCGGCCGCTCGTGACCGTGGCCGACAGCGACCTCGCGTCCGACATCCACCTTCCGGTCGACCTGGTCGTCCTCTCCGTGGGTGTCGTCCCGTCCGAGGGGGCGGCGGCGCTGGCCAACCGTCTGAAGGTGGGACTGAACGAAGACGGCTTCTTCGTCGAGACCCACGCCAAGCTGGCGCCGATGGACCTCACAACACAGGGGGTCTTCCTCTGCGGGGGGGCGCACGCTCCCAAGACCATAGGCGAGACCCTCCTGCAGGCCCAGGGAGCGGCGGCCAGAGCGGCCACCATCCTGGCCAAGGAATCCCTCATGGCCGGGGGCATCGTGGCCACGGTCGAGGAGACGAAGTGTGCCGCCTGCCTCACCTGCGTCCGGGTCTGCCCGTTCGGCGTGCCGGCCATAAACGAGCGGGGTGTGGCCGAGATCGATCCTGTCCAGTGCCGCGGGTGCGGGACCTGTGCGGCCGAGTGCCCCGGTCACGCCATAACCTTGCCGTGCTACCGGGACGACCAGATGAGGGCGTCGGTGGAGGCCGTGTTGAGAGGGGTCGCGACCTAGCCGTCGCGTCGGCCTGCGGTCGTGGAGGCTTCAGCCCGGCGGTCCTGCCCCCAAAAGAGGTAGGGCCGCCTTCTTGTTGAACTCCTCCATCCCGGCCCGCGACGCGGAGCGCCGGGACGGTGCAGAGCCTGAAGAAGACGACCCTGGGGGAGTGGACGACGTGAGCAAGGTTTACCGCCTGTACCTCGAGATCGGTGCCAAAGACGGCTGGTGCATGGTCCACTGTCCGGAGCTGCCCGGCGTCGGGTTCAAGGCGCCGTCGCGCGAGATAGCCGTCTCTCTGTCCCCGCTCCGTCTGGAGGCGGAACTCGAGTGGGCCCGGAGGGTGGGACTAGAGGTCGAGCCGGCCGGCAACCCCCCGGTGGAGGTGGTCGGTGCGGTGACCGTGGACGTCCCGGTGGCCGCGGGTGAGACCGAGGCCATCAGCGGTCCGGAGATGGTCCCCCTGGACGACGAGTATCTGTCGTTCATCCGGCGACACCTCGAGGCTTCCCGGAAGACCCTCCTCGACCTCGTGAAGCGGCTACCTGACGCGGCCTTCGGCTGGCGGCCGGGGAAAGGCAAGCGGACCATCGGGGAGATCCTCGGGCACATCGCGAGCGCCGAAGCCTACTACATCGTGCGTCTCGAGCCGCCGGAGGCGGTGACGAAGGCTCTCTGGGAGCAGTACGCGCAGCCGAGACTGCCCATCCTGGAGCGGCTGGCCGAGGTCAGGCGGCTGTGCCTCGAACGGCTCGATGAGCTCAGCGATGAGGACCGCCAGCGCACGACCCGCCACGAGCCGCATTCGGAGACGTGGACGGCGAGGAAGGTCCTGCGCCGGATGGCCTGGCACGAGAGGTACCACACCCGTCAGATCGAGACCTATCTCACCACCTGACGGGCCCGTGGAGGTCAGGCCGCGTCGCCGGGCGCTTCGTCAGCGTCCCCTCCGCCGGTGTCGCCGCCCTCCCCGCCAGCGGGGGGTGATGTCAGGGTTCCCGCAGGCAGGACAGGTCTCAGGGGCCTCCGGTGGAGGCGGCGCCTCACGTCTCCAGCGGCTGCCGCATTCCGGGCAGAAAAAGGTGCGGGCGACGAAGCGGTAGTCGCCGCCCTCGATGCGGATGGCCTTGCCTTGGACAATCCCGCGCGTGAGCTTCTCGCGCGCGCCGGCCAGCAGGCGCTGGAAGGTGCTCTGGGCCAGGTTCATGCGCCTGGCGCACTCCTCCTGGTCGAGCCCTTCGAGGTCCTTGAGGCGCAGGGCCTCGAGTTCGTCCACTCCGAGGCGCACCTCGTCGAGAGCGGCCATCGGGACCCCGGCGGGCTTGAAGTAGGTCACGTCGGGGAGAAACTCGACGAAGCGGGGTTTGCGTGGCCGAGGCAATCCCATTCCTCCCGGTGCCGTGGTCATCGCCTCGGGGGCTCACACGGCTGCCTGCGGTTGTGGTGTGTCCCTTGTGTTCTATGCCCAGTCAAGAGGTCCCTTCGCCCCTGTCAGGGGTTGCCCGCGCCCCCGCGGCCGCCCCGGGGCCTGCCTTTCCGGCCTGCGTTCCCGCGACCGCCCCGGCTCGCGAGGCCCCGACCGAGGACCAGGTCGAGAAGACCCCACGCGGCGGCCGGTATCGCCCACCGTCCTCCTCGGCCGGCCGCGGACCGCCGGCAGGGTCCGCGGCCGCGGCCTGTTCCGGGCCCGCGGCCGCGAGGCCCCGTCCCGTCGAAATCAGGCATCCTTGTCAGCCTCCCGTTCCGTGGTTCTCCCGGCAGCGGTGGCCGCCAGGGTGGGAGCAGGCACCTTCGGCCGGCGGGCCGTGGTCACAAAGACTCGGTCCCGTCTCGAGCCGGCCGGCCAGGAAGGCTCGGACGACCTCGTCCACCGGGCCGCTGGCCCCGACGACGGTCTCGATGCCCTGCTGGGCGAAAAGGGCCTGGGCTCTCCTTCCCATCCCGCCGGCGACGATGACGTCGACCCCGAGGTCGGCGAGGTAGCGGGGGAGCCGGCCCGGCTCGTGGCCGGGGTTGGGGACGACAAGCCTGTTGACGATCTCACCGTCTTCGACGACGAAAGTCGTGTAGGCGGGGCAGCGGCCGAAGTGGGCGGCGACTACCGCGCCGTCCGTGGCTACGGCAATCTTCATGAATGATCCCTCCAAGCGCTCGAATCAGGGTCCGCCGGTCAGGAGGTGCTGAACCGGCGGCGGCCCCCGCCGCCTCCACGCCCGAGACCGGAGTGGGTCGCGACGGTCGGCGACGAGACCTTGGTAAGGTTCCCGCTGACATAGGCGTCCAGGGCTTGGGCCACGGTCCCACCGGCTCCGGCGTAGACCTCGATGCCTGCGGCGGAGAGGGCTCGCATCGGGTTCGGGCCGATGTTCCCGGTGATGACGGCCCCGACCCCGCGGCTTCCCACGACCTGGGCGGCCTGTGTCCCTACACCGTGCGCCGCCTGGACCCCCGGGTTGGCCACCGCCTCGTACTCGCGGGTCTCCGGGTCGACGATGATGAAGTAGGCGCACCGGCCGAACCTCGGGTCGACCGGGGATTCCAGGTCGGGACCTTGCGACGATACGGCCACCTTCATGTCTTCGGCACCTCCTTGTCGCTTTCTCGACGCTTTGCGTCTGACGTGCTGCGCTCCACGGGGAGGAGCGAGGCGACGGTCTTCAGGAAGTCGACCTCGTACTTCTCGATCTCCCCGCGGTCACCGTAGTCCGAGATGGCCGGGTCGAGCGGAAGCTCTCCCAGCGACCTGACCCCTGTCGACCTCTCTATCTCCGGGGCGCGGCTCGGGCCGAAGACCCTTATCTCCTCGCCGCAACTGGGACAGCGGACGGAAGTCATGTTCTCGACGAGGCCGAGTATGGGGACATCCAAGGCCTGGGCCATCTTGATGGCTTTCTTGACCACCATGGCGGCGAGGTCTTGAGGGGAAGTGACGATGATCACGCCGTCCAGGGGGATGGCCTGGAGGACGGTCAGCGGTGCGTCTCCCGTGCCGGGGGGGAGGTCGACCACGAGGTAGTCGAGGTCGCCCCAGATGACGTCGGTCCAGAACTGCTTGACCGCGTTGGAGATGAGGGGGCCGCGCCAGATGACCGGGTCGTCCTCGTGGGGGAGGAAGAGGTTCAGGGACATCACCTCGATGCCCCCCCGCGTCCTCGGAGGCAGAATTCCGAACCCCAGAGCGCCGGCGCGCTCGGTGACTCCGAAGAGCTTGGGGATGCTCGGTCCCGTCACATCCGCGTCCAGGACGCCGACCCGGTAGCCTTCTTTCGACAGGGCGACGGCCAGAAGTGCCGCAACGGACGATTTGCCGACTCCGCCCTTTCCGCTCATCACGGCGACCACGCGCTGGATGCGGCTGTGCTCCGGGACCGGGAGTTTCTTAGGGCGACCCTGTCTTTCTGCGTCCTCGGAGGGCACGGTGTCTTCCTGTTCACGTACCGGTGTCTGCGTCTGGTTGCCGGCTTCGGCCATGAGACCATCACCGTCCTTTTGGTGTCGCTTCGGGTCTTTCTGAATTCAGTTTCTCCCAGAGGGCGCGGATACAGCGGGCCGTCCGGCCGTCGGAGGCCTCGACGATGGTCATACCCCGCACGGCCGCCCGGGTGACCTCGGTGTCGAAGGGGATGAGGGCGACAACCTCGATTCCGCGGGCGGAGCAGCGTTCCCTTATGCGCCGTGTGTTGGCTTCGTCGATGTCGAAACGATTTATGACGACCTGAGCCGGCACCTCGAAGTGGTGGCACACCTCGAGGACCCTTTCCATGTCGTGGAGGCCGGCCAGGGTCGGCTCGGTGACGATGAGGGCCCGGCTCGCACCTGAGAGGCAGGCGATGACCGGACAACCGATACCAGGAGGCCCGTCGATGATGATGAGGTCCTTCCCCTGGGCCTCGGCCATCTCCGCCGCCTTGCGCCGAACGAGGGTGACCAGCTTGCCCGAGTTCTCCTCCCCGGGTCCCAGGCGGGCGTGGACGAGCGGGCCGTAGGGTGTCTCAGAGACGAACCAGCGACCCGAGACGACGTCCCGCATCTCGACGGCGCCGGCAGGGCACACATGGAAGCACACGCCACAGCCTTCGCAGGCGTACTCGTTGACCGCCGGTCTGCCTCCGGAGTCCTCGATGGCGTGGCTCCGGCAGACCTCAAGACACGTGCCGCAGCCCTCGCACTTGTCTTGATCGATGAAGGCCAGCTTGGAAGCCATGAATTCGTGTTCCTCGCGGACAGTCGGCCGGAGGATGAGACCGAGGTTGGCCGCATCTACATCACAGTCGGCGAGGACGGCGGTCCCGCGGGCGAGCACGGCCAGAGAAGCCGCGATGCTGGTCTTCCCTGTGCCGCCCTTCCCGCTGATGATGACGAGCTCGTCGAGGCCGGCTCGTTCGGGCTTGAGGTGTTGTGTCACGGGTCGCTCACATCCGAGATGCGCGGCCGTCGACCATTGGAGGCCCTCTCGAGAATCTCCCGGCCGAGGGCGCTGAACCGGTCCCGCCAGCCGGGCAGGTCGTCCACGGCCGTCCGCCCCCGCGCGTAGGCTTCGGCCAGCTTCCGGTCGAAGGGAATACGCCCGAGGACCGGAAGGCGCTGCCGGGCGCAGTAGTCTTCGACGCGTCGGTCACCCAGGTCGAACCGGTTGATCACGACGCCGGCCGGGAGGCCGAGTTTCCGGACCATCTCGACGGCCAGAGCCAGGTCATTCAGACCGAAGGGGGTCGGCTCCGTGACCAGGACACAGTAGTCGCTGCCCGAGACCGCGGCCACGGCCGGACACGCTGTTCCAGGAGGGGCGTCGATGATGGTGACCCCGCCGGGCCTGATGAACTCCTTGACCGCCCGGGTCACCGGCGGAACCAGGGCTTCTCCGGGATTCAGCCGGCCGTGGACGAAGGCGACCTCACCGGCCCGGCCCCACTCGACGACGCCGATGGCCCGGGGGCGCTCGGTCACGGCCTTCTCCGGGCAGAGCAGGGTGCAGCCACCGCACCCGTGACAGAGTTCGGGGAACACGAGAACGCTGTCGGCTATGACCGTGACGGCCCCGTAGGCGCAGACCTCGGCGCACCGGCCGCAGAAGCGGCAGCGGTCTTTGTCGACCTCGGGGACAGGCAACTCCACGGTGCGGCTTCCCTCGAGGTCCGGCCTCAAGAAGATATGGGCGTTGGGCTCCTCGACGTCGGCGTCGATAAGCCGGACATCATGGAAGGCGGAAAGGGCGAGGGCGAGATTGACCGCGAGGGTGGTCTTTCCCGTCCCGCCCTTCCCGCTCGCCACCGAGATGATCACCCGCCTGTCGGCCCTATCCGTCATCGTCGTCACGG
This sequence comes from uncultured Eubacteriales bacterium, assembly GCA_913063835.1. Taxonomy (GTDB): domain Bacteria; phylum Bacillota; class Sulfobacillia; order UBA995; family UBA9673; genus UBA9673. The sequence continues at coordinate 16,026 of CAJXZV010000009.1, read as the reverse complement.
TCGTCTCCGCGACTGATTTCTTCCAGGCGGGCCTCGACGGCTTCCAGCTGCTCTTTCAGGGCCTCGGCCTCGCGCCTAAGGACCTCCTCCTCCGACGGCAGGTCGCCCGCGTAGGTCGGGTAGGGCGCGGGGTAGGCGCCCGGACCGGGGTACCAGCCCGGAGACGCCCAGGGTCCCCAAGGGCCGAAGTAGCCTGCACGAAAGCCCCACCCGCGGCCCCAAGCGGCGCCGCGGCCGCGGCCCCACCAGCGACCCCGGCCGCGACTCCAGCCTCGGCCCCAGCCGGGCCCATAGCCCCAGCCGGGTCCGACCATGAAGCCGGGAACGACGTTCCCCGCGCAGTACCCGAGGCCGCGACCGGTCATCGGACCGAAACCCGCCGGTCCCGTCCTGTCACCTCTCGGCACGTCGACTCCCTCCTCTCGTTCAGGGGTTCTCGGTTCTCTCTGTCAATCAGGTCTGGGAACATCTCGCGCCTCTCTCTACGATAAGCGCTATCAACCGGGTATATACCCGATACTCATTATAATCTTGCTCCCAGCTTTGTCAACGGTCCGCTCTCCCTGAGGGACAAGGTCGTCTGCCGGCGGGGACGGGTGTCAGCGAAGGGAGGCGCCCTTGACACTGGCGGCCGGCTCCGCAGTGAGACAGGCTGGGTCTCGGTGCGGTAGAATGGGTCATGCCTGACCACACCGGGCACGTGCGGGAGCGGACACGCCCGCTCTCTTAGGGCGGAAGGGGGAGGAAGGCTGGACCGGGAGAGTCCTCGATGGCGGCTCAGCCCGCGGAGGGGCGTGCTTTTGGCCCTTGCGCTGGTCGCGGTGTTCGCCGGGCTGGCCTGGGCGATGGCCGTCGGCCGGGCGACGGACCTTGACGCCCTGGTCGCCGGATGGCTGGCGGGCCTGCGCCACCCGGTGGTGACGGCCTTCATGCGGACGGTGACGTGGCTCGGGTCCGCCGCGGTCCTCGTGCCGCTGGGACTCCTCACGGCGGCCTGGGTCTGGGGCGCCCTCCCGACGTCGGCGGCCCCCCCGCGGCGCCAGGCCCGGTACGGGGCGTGGGCCGTCCTCATCGCCCTCAGCGGGGCCTGGCTCCTCAACAGCGCCCTCAAGTTTGTCTTCCAGAGGGCGAGGCCCGGCCTGCCGCCTCTCTCGGAGGCGGCGGGTTACTCGTTCCCGAGCGGGCACGCCATGGTCACGCTGGCCTTCTTCGCGGTGTCGTCCTATGTCGTGGCGGTGACCTTCTCGACGGCCCGCGGCGGCCGGCCCACACTCCCCGCCGTCCTGGCCGCCGCGGCGGCCGTCGTGACGCTGCTCGTGGGCCTTAGTCGGATATACCTCGGCGTCCACTTCCCGACCGACGTGGCGGCCGGTTTCGCGGCTGGCGCCGCCTGGGCGCTCACCGTCATCGCCGGGTTCGAGTGGCTTCGACACGGGCGGTAGGACCCGGGCTAGGCCTCACTCGTGTCCTCCGTGTCCTCTCCGCGTTCCTGAGACCCTGCCGTTCCCGGGCCCGCGCCTTCTTCCCCGACGCCGCGGAGAGTGTCGACGACGCCGTAGATGCCGACGGGAACCGGCATGGCCCGCTTGGTCTCCGTGGGCACGAAGATGACCGTCGAGCGGCCCTCCATGCACATCTCGTAGACCATATTCATCGACCTGAGCTGGAGGGCGACCGGGTCCTGCTCGTAGGTCCGGGCGGCGTCGAGGATGGTCTTGGCCGCGAGGAGTTCGGCCTCGGCCAGCTTGAGTCTTGCCCGCTTCTCGCGCTCGGCGGCGGGCTCGCGGGCGATGGCATCCTCGAGCTGCTCGGAGATGACGACGTCACGGACCTCCACGTTGCGGACCTCGATGCCCCAGTCTCCGGTGAGGGCGTCGAGCTGCTTGCGGATCTCCCGGCCCAGATGCTCGCGCTCTGAGAGGAGCTGGTCGAGGGTGCACTTCCCGATGAGGTCCCTGAGGACGGTCGTCGCCCCCCACTGGGTGGCCCGCTTGTAGTCCTCCACGTTCAGGACCGCCGCCTTCGGGTCGGCGATGCGGTAGTAGACGACGGCGTCGACGGTCACGGGCACGTTGTCGTTGGTCAGGGTCTTCTGCTTGGGGACGTTGTAGGGGATTATGCGGAGGTCCAGGATGTAGGGTACGGTGTCGAGGATGGGGATGATGAAGAAGATGCCCGGACCGGCCATCCGGTGGAACTTCCCCGCCCTCAGGACGGCCATGCGCTCCCACTCCGCCGCGACCTTCATCGAGCTCCAGACGAACAGGGCGGCGAGAAACGCCGCGGCGAACCCGGGGTAGTACCCGAAGAACCAGGAGGCGTAGGAGCCTGCCGCCCAGATGATGACGAACGCCGCGGCCGGCAGGCCGTAGCGGTGGGCGGACGGAACCGAACCTTCGTGCATGATGTAGTCCCCCTCGTCAGAACTCCACCTACCGAACCTCATGAACCACACCTCTCCTTCATGGTAGGTCTCGACCATTGTTTCGGTCGGCCACCACGATGATGTTGAATTATATGCCACCTGAGATGATACCTGCCATCCACTCCCACTTGACCTCCGGGCCGTCTCAGGACTGGACAACGATGTGCCTGTGGCCTAGAATGTTTTAGGCAAACCTAAATCACTCGTTTAGATAGGGATGAATCCTCTTGCCGAGCCCGAGTGTCGAGCAGTACCTCCAATCGATTTGCAAGCTCGGCGGTATCGATGGACGCGTCCAGCTGAAACTGGTGGCGGAGGACCTCAACGTGTCGCCGGCCTCGGTGACCGAGATGGCCGGTCGGCTGGACGGCCTCGGTCTGTGCCGCTACGAGCCCTACCGGGGCATCACCCTCACGGCCAAGGGGCGGACGATGGCCTTGAACCTTCTGCGGAAACACCGGCTGTGGGAGAGGTTCCTGGCCGACGTCCTGGGGCTGCCGTGGGATGTCGTCCACACGGAGGCCCACCGTCTAGAGCACGCCACATCGGACGAGGTGGCCGAGCGACTCGCCGCGCTCCTGGACAACCCTGAGACCTGCCCGCACGGGTTCCCGGTCCCCGGCCCGGACGGGGAGATGACCCCTCGCTCGGGCGTTCTCCTCTCAGAGCTCGAACCGGGCTCGCGGGGCCTGGTCATCCGGGTCATCCGCGAGACGGCGCCTCTTCTCTCACACCTGGAAAGGCTGGGCCTCACGCTCGGAGCGGTGGTCGAGGTCAGGTCTCGGGACCCCTTCGACGGGGCGATGCTGGCCGCCGTCGGGGGCGTGGAGAGAGCTCTCGGCCGCACCGTGACCGAGAGCGTCGTGGTGGAACGCCTTCAGGGAGGTGACCCTGGTGAGCACGCTTGACGCCCTGCCGGTGGGCTCGGCGGCTGTCATCGAGGCGCTGAGGGCCGGGCGCAGCCTCACCGTCCGGCTCGCCTCTCTGGGGCTCGTTCCCGGGGAGAGGGTCCGGGTCCTCGTCAACTACGGGACCGGACCCGTGGTCGTCGCCGTGCGCGGCGGCCGCGTGGCCGTCGGTCGCGGCCAGGCGCGGCGGATTCTGGTGAGGCCCGCGCCGGAAGGAGTGGATGTCGTCTGACAACCATCGCCCTGGCCGGCCGCCCGAACGCCGGCAAGAGCACGTTCTTCAACAACGTCACCGGGTTGGCGCAGCATACCGGGAACTGGCCCGGCAAGACCGTGGAGGTGGCCGTCGGGAACGCGGCCCTCGACGGCTGCAGGGTCCGCATCGTGGACCTCCCGGGGACCTACTCCCTCTTCGCCGGTTCACCCGAGGAGCAGGTCGCGCGAGAGTACATCCTGGCCGGTGAGGCGGACCTGGTCCTGGTGGTCCTGAACGCCCTGAACCTGGAGCAGGAGCTTCCCTTCCTGGCCGAGGTCCTGGCGCTCCCGGTTCCGGTGATGGTCGTCCTCACGATGCTCGACATGACACGGCGTCGGGGCTACACGGTCGACACTTCGTTCTTGGAGGAGCGCCTCGGAGTGCCCGTGGCGGCGCTCGACGGGCGGCGGCGCGGCTCGTACGCCCGGGTGCTGCGCCGGGCCGTCGCCGTCGCCGAGGAGGGTTCCGCCGGAGCGGCGCCGAGACTGCCGTCAGGTCCCCTTGCCGGGCTTGCCGGGTCGGCCGAGTCCGGGTGGGACCCGGTGGCCGCGGCGGCGCGGGTCAGGCCGTGGGCCGACGCCCTCCTCGAGCGGGCTCTCGTCCCGGTGCCGGACGGGCGGGGAGGACCCGGGGCGGCGACCTGCCCGGTCCGGGGAGACGATCTCGAGCCGGCCGACAGGTGGCTGACCCACCCGGTGTGGGGGCTGGTCTTCCTGCTGGGCGTCCTCGGGGCCACCTTCTGGCTGACCTTCAACATCGGCATTCCGCTCCAGGCCTGGATGGAGCAGACCCTGGTCGTCCCGGTGGCGACGTGGCTCGAGAGGGCCACCGCGGACGCCCCGGCCTGGGTCGGGGCCCTACTGGTCGACGGCCTCCTTGCCGGAGCGGGTACGGTGGCCACGTTCGCTCCGTTGCTGGCCGTCTTCTTCACTCTCATGGCCGTCCTCGAGGACTCGGGCTACATGGCCCGGGCGGCCGTCGTCACCGACCGTTTCATGCATCGCCTGCGTCTGCACGGCAAGTCCTTCCTGCCCCTTTTCATGGGCTTCGGTTGCAGTGTCCCCGCCATCCTCGGGGCGAGGACGATCGAGTGGGGCTGGGGCCGCCTGCTCACGGTCCTGCTGGCGCCGGTCGTCCCGTGCGCCGGCCGTCTGGCCGTCCTCACGTATATCGGCGGTGTCTTCTTCGGCCGCGGGGCAACTCTGGTCGTATGGAGCATCGTGGGCCTTGCCCTGCTCTTCCTGGTGGGGTTCGGGGTCGTCCTTTCGCGGTTCTCCGGGCGCGGTGAGCAGTACGAGCTGGTGATGGAGCTACCCGCCTACAGGCTGCCGGACCTCCGCGCGACATGGCGCCTTGTCGGCCGGCGGGTCGGGGACTTCCTGGTGAGGGCCGGGACCCTGATAATCGCAGCCTCCGCGCTTGTCTGGGCGGCCGGCTACCTGCCGGGAGGTGACCTGGAGACGAGCTACATCGCCCGCTTCGGACGGTGGCTCGAGCCTGTGGGGCTGTGGGCCGGGCTCGACTGGAGGCTCGTGGTGGCCGTTCTCACCGGTCTGGTGGCCAAGGAGAACTCCGTGGCCGCCCTCGGCGTGCTGTACGCCGGCTTCGGCGGGGCGACCCTCACCGAGACCCTTCGGGCGACCGTGAGCCCTGCGTCCGCGGTCGCCTTCATGGCCGTGGTTGCGCTTTTCGTCCCCTGTGTCGCGGCCCTGGCCACCTTGTGGCGGGAGACTTCTGGTCAGCGGCTGTGGTTGGCGGTCGTCGTCGCGGGGATGGCCGTCTCATCCTGGGCGGCGGGGTTTGTGGTGTACCGTCTCGCCCTGCTTGCAGGGCTCTAGGTGGGGGACCGCCCCGACGGACAGCGGCCTGCGTTGACAGCCTATCCTGGAGAAATGTAGCATAAGGTGGTTAGGTCTAGCGTCGGCTGGAGGGTTGACGGCAGGGAAGAAGGAACCCTGGATAGAATCCTGGAAAGCGGTGGGAGGCGAAGCGGAAGTGATCGTGACGACGACACCGTCGGTTCAAGGAGCGACGATTGAGAGCTATCTGGGCATCGTTGCGGGAGAGGCCATCATGGGGGCCAACATCGTCCGCGACATCTTCGCTTCTATCACCGATATCGTCGGCGGACGTGCGGGTGCCTATGAGGAGAAGCTGAACCAGGCAAGGCGGCTCGCGCTCGAAGAGATGGAGGCGAAGGCCCGCCGGCTCGGAGCCGACGCGGTGGTCGGCGTCGATATCGACTACGAGGTCGTCCGTGAAGGGATGCTCATGGTCACGGCGGCAGGAACGGCCGTGTCCCTGAGAAGCTCTTCCTAGACACGGGGAAGAAGTGCTGACCGATGAGGAAGCTGGATCCAGGACGCGTTCTTCTCGGTATGGTCGTTCTCGCCCTCGGCGGCTTTCTGGTGTTGGTCAACCTTCGGCTTTCGAGATACGAGATCCTGGGACTCTGGCCTCTTCTTCTTATCGTCCCAGGCGTGGTTCTCTTGAGTCTGGCGGTGGTCGTCTCCCCGCAGGACCAGAGGCCCAACCCGCTCCGCCCCACACACGCAGATGACGACTACCCGGAGGTGCACCGAGGCCCGCTTCTCTGGTAGCCTTGACCTATCGCTTGGGACCCACCCCGGTATCGGCGCGGTCCAAAGGAAGATTTCACCTTCGTAGCCGGCTGAGTGAGTCTTGCCCTGTGAGATGACTGTTTCCTGCCGCTTCATGTCCAGTCACAAATGCCCGAGATTTCTTTCCCCGCTGCAGGATTTGGGCGATGACTGGATAAATGTGGTCATACCAAGGGCTTGTGCGCACCATGTTGCAGGCAGGAGGGATGCTGAATGGGGACCGACCATTCGGACCTCGAGATGCTCACGACCACGGAGATGATGAGGCTTCTCAAAATCAAGAGCCGGACCACCATACGTAAGCTTGTCCAGCGTGGAGACCTGCCCGCGTACAGGGTCGCCAGGGACCTCCGCTTCAAGCGGAAGGACGTCGAGGCCTACCTCGAGCGGAACCGTGTGAAGCCCTGAGGTTCCTCGTGTCCTGCTCCCCGGGGCCTAGCCCAGGAACAGGGGTGCCCCGACGAGGGAGACGATGGCCATGAGCTTCAGAAGGATGTTCATGGACGGCCCGGCCGTGTCCTTGAACGGGTCGCCGACGGTGTCGCCGGTCACGGACGCGGCATGAGTCGGGGTGCCCTTGCCGCCGAGGTTCCCGGCTTCGATGTACTTCTTCGCGTTGTCCCAGGCCCCGCCGCCCGTGGTCATCATTATCGCCAGGGCCAGACCGCTCACGAGAGACCCCGCCAGGAGCCCTCCGAGAGCCTCCGGGCCGAAGAACAGGCCCATGATGACCGGGCTCGCCAGCGCGAGGACCCCCGGGACGACCATCTTCTTCAAGGCGGCCGTGGCGCTGATGTCCACGCAGCGGGCGTAGTCAGGTTCAGCCTTGCCGTCCATGAGTCCGGGTATCTCGCTGAACTGCCGCCTGACCTCCGCGACCATCTCGTGGGCGGCCTCACCCACGGAGCGCATGAGAAGAGACGCGAAAAGGAACGGGAGCATGCCTCCGATGAGCAGGCCGAAGACGACCTTCGGAGAGGTGAGGTTGATGACCTCGAGTCCGGTCGTGGCGACGTAGGCGGTGAAGAGGGCCAGGGCGGTGAGCCCGGCCGAGCCCACGGCGAAGCCCTTGCCGATGGCCGCCGTGGTGTTGCCGAGGGAGTCGAGCTTGTCGGTTATCTTCCTTATCTTGGGTCCGAGGCCCGACATCTCGGCGATGCCGCCGGCGTTGTCGGCCACGGGCCCGTAGGCGTCGACGGACATGGTCATGCCTATCGTCGAGAGCATCCCGACCCCAGCCAGGGCTATCCCGTAGAGGCCGAAGAGCTTGAAAGAGACGAGCACGGCGGCGGCGACGATGATGATGGGCAGGGCCGTGCTCTCCATGCCGACGGCCAGGCCGGTGATGATGTTCGTCGCCGACCCCGTCTCAGAGGCCTTGGCGATGGTGACCGTCGGGCTGCCGGACGTGTAGTAGTCGGTGGCCTGGGCGATGACCAGGCCGGCCGCGACCCCGGCCGCCGCCGCCCAGAAGCCGGCCAGGGAGCCCAGAACGGCCGTGGCGGCGAAGTAGAAGCCGACGACGGCCGCTCCAGCCGCGACCCAGGTCCCGACCCGGAGAGCCATCTCCGGACGGTCGCCTCCGAAGAGCTTCACGTAGCCGATGCCGAGAAGCGAGGCCGCCGTCCCGATGGTGATGAGGGTGATGGGGAAGAGCATCCCGGCCACACCGAGGACCACGGCCCCGATGGCCATCGCCGCGATGGCCGAACCGACGTACGACTCGAACAGGTCTGCACCCATGCCGGCGGTGTCTCCGACGTTGTCCCCGACGTTGTCGGCGATGACGGCGGGGTTGCGCGGGTCGTCCTCGGGGATGCCGGCCTCGACCTTACCCACGAGGTCGGCGCCCACGTCAGCCGCCTTGGTGTAGATTCCGCCTCCGACCCTGGCGAAGAGCGCGATGGAGCTTGCTCCGAGGGCGAACCCGTTGATGACCGACGGGTCGCCGTAGACGGCCAGCAGAACGGTGAGGCCCAGGAGACCGAGACCCGCCACGGCCAACCCCATGACCGCCCCCCCGGACAGGGCCATGCGGAGGGCCTGGGCAATCCCGGAGCGGGCCGCCTCGGCCGTTCGCACGTTGGCGAGCGTGGCGACCCTCATCCCGACGAACCCGGCGACCCCGGACGATATCGCGCCGGCGGCGTAGGCGACGGCGGTATGCGGGCTGAGGGCCAGGGCGAGGGCGGCGGCCAGCAGGACGGCGAACACCAGGACCGTCGTGTATTCCCGGCGGATGAAGGCCATGGCTCCGGTCCGGATGGCGGCGGCGATGCCCTTCATCTTGTCGTCGCCTTCCGGGGCCCGGGCCACCCCCGCGGCGAGAAGGCCCGCCGCCGTCAGGCTGAGGAGCGACACTCCGAGGGCCAGCCACAAGGTGAGATTCATAAGAGGTTCTCCCCCCAGGAAAGCCCCGGAGGCCCGGAACCACACCCGCGGGAGCGCGGGCCTGGTCGCCGGGTCCTAACGGGACATGGCGTCTCTGATGTCGGGAACGGTTCAAGGCCGTCGCGGAAACTCCTGCATGTCATGAAAACACGACGGCGGTTGACGCCTATAGGTGCCGGGCGCGAGGCCGCGCGTGGCGCCAAGGCCGCCGAACGGCGGCGGTGCGGGAAGAGAACCTGGCCTAGCCGCGGGGTCCCGGGCCGGACACGAGGGGCAGCCGGCGGGGAACGAGGGGGGTCGTGCCGTCGAACAGGTCGGGGTGGCCCAGCTTCGAAGCGACGGCCGCGGCCACCGCCCCGAAGAGGGTGTGGTCGACGAAGGCGGTGAGATAGGTCTCGGGAAGCTCCGGCCTCACGTTCGTCGCGCCGAACGTCCCCAGGACCCCGTAGAGAGCGGTCCAGAAGACCTGGCCGGAGATGGCCCCCTTCAGGACAGCCCGGTCCTTGCCGGTGACCGACAGCATGTAGACGGTCAGCACTCCAAGTACGATGGCGATTATGCTGTCGGCCAGGTAGCCGACGGCAAGACCTTTCGGTTGGGTCACCTTGTGCGGTGGGATGAGCATCCCGGCCGCCCTGAGCGGCCCGTGAAGCTCGGCCCAGTCAAGACGCATCGCCGTCTTCGAGGTCAACAGTTTCACGGCGTTGGCCGCAAGCCCGGCGACGGCTCCGAGCACGATCCTGTCGCGTATCCGCATCTCCGGCCTCCCGCTGGTGATGGGCTGGGTCGCCCCGCTCCCTTAGTTTGCCGGCGGCGCGCCCGAAGATACCCTTGACGAAGACGCCTTTCTGGCGGCGCCGCGGTCAGGTTCCCCGGCCTTCCGCGCTCCCGCCATATGTGCCGACGCGAGGCCATATATACGGGCGGGGGGAAGGGCATGGAGCGCCGGAACGGGCCGCGTGGCGGCCGGAGTTCCTACACCTTCGTCCAGGGTGCGGCTCTCCTGGCCGCCGCCAGCCTGGCCAGCCGCCTCATCGGGGGCCTGGCCCGCATCCCCCTGACGCGCCTCCTTGGAGGCGAGGGGATGGGGCTTTTCCAGATGGCCTATGTCATCTACACCCTTGCCATCACCTTCGCCACCTCCGGGGTGACCATCGCCACCTCGCGTCTGGTGGCCGACAGCGTCGCCAGGAGCCGACCCCGTGAGGCCCTCGCCTGCCTCCGCACGGCCCTGGCGGTGGCCGTCATCTCCGGGGCGGGCTTCTGGCTGGTCCTCGACCGGTGGGCTCTCCTCCTGGCCCGCAGCCTCCTGGGGGAGGCGAGGGCCGCCTCGGTCATCCGGGCCATCGCCCCCAGCGTGATACCCGTCTCCATCATCGCCGCCGTGAAGGGGTACTTCCAGGGTCTCCAGAGGATGGCTGCGCCTGCGACCGCACAGGTCGTCGAGCAGCTAGTCCGGGTGACGGCCATGATGTGGCTGGTTTCGAGCCTGCGCGCTGAGGGCCTCGAGCACGCCGTGGGCGGAGCCGCCTGGGCGAACATGGTCGGGGCGACCGCGGCCCTGGTGATGCTCCTCGCGCTCCTGGCGCACCCGTCCGCCAGACCGGGTGTCGGGCGGGAGCGTTCCCGGCGGTCGCGGCGTCAGGCGGCCCTCGGCCCTGGTAGGCTTCTCGGGCGCTTCACCGGCATCGCCGTTCCCGTGGCCGCCGGTGCGGCGCTTTTCCCCCTGACAGACGCGGTCCAGACGTTCCTGGTTCCCGGGCGGCTGCAGGCGGCCGGTGTCGACCCCCGCCAGGCGACGAACCTCTACGGACAGCTCCACGGGATGGCCTATCCTCTCGCGGGACTGCCCGCCATCGCGGCCTCGGCTCTGGCCGCCGCCCTCGTCCCGGCGATCACGGAAGCCGTGGTCTGCGGACCCGCGGGCCAGGTGTCTAGGCGGACGGAGGCCGCCCTCCGGCTCACGGTGATGTTCAGCCTGCCGGCCGCGGCCGGACTCGTCGTGCTCGCCAGGCCGATCAACGAACTTCTCTTCGGGATCCCCGAGGCCGGCGTCCCCCTCGTCTACGTCTCCGCGGCCTGCGTCCTGATAGCCCTGCAGCAGACGACGGCAGGGGTTCTCCAGGGACTGGGTCGGGTCTCCGTCCCGGCCTACGGCCTTCTGGCCGGGCTTGTGGCCAACGCAGCCGTGACCTACTTCCTGACGGCTGTCCCGGCGCTGAACATAAGCGGCGCGGCTCTCGGCATCGTGGCTGGGTTCCTCGTCGCCGCAGGGGTGAACCTCGCTGTGGTCGTGGGGGTGACGGGGGCCGGGCGGGACGTCCGGGGCCTTGTCGTCAAACCGGCGGCCGCGGCGGCGGTCATGGCTGTCTGCGCCAGCGCGGTCTACGAGCTTGTGACGTGCGGCCTGGGTGCGGGGAACACCCCGGCCACCCTGGCCGCTGTGGGAACCGGCGTGGTGTCCTACGCCGCCGCGCTCTTCCTTCTCGGGGGAGTGAGGAGGGAAGAGCTCGAGATGGTGCCTGTCCTCGGACGCCTCGTCAGGCGTGGGCCCCGTCCCCGCTGAGGCCGTCCCGCGCGGGTCCCGACCGCATCGGGCGCACCGGGGCCCGGTGGCGCAGGCTGCGGCCGCGCTCGGGCAGCTGACGCAGGTTCGGGTCCCCTCACGTCACGGGCAGTGCGGTCGGCCGCGCCGGAGAGGTCAGGTAGGAGAAGACCCGCCCGGCCTTGAAGAAGCCCCCGGCGGCGGCGGCGCTGCCCGGGGCCGCGTTCTGCGGAGCGGGGCGGCCCGGGACAGCCCGGCCGTCCGGTGTAGACGCGATAGACAGGGGGGACCGAAGAGTGGGTGCGCGGACCGACAGGGCAGGTTGCGGTGGCGGCCCGAGACTCGAGATCAGCCGTCATGAGCTCGAGGAGAGGCAGGGAAGGGTCAGGGAACGGCTCTGCCGCGATTCGCTCGAGGGCATCGTGTTCTTCGGGTCCACGTCGATCTTCTACCTCACCGGGTTCGCCTTCATCCCGACCGAGCGGCCGCTGGCCTTCATCCTGCCGGTCGAGGGTGAGAGCGTGATGTTCGTGCCGCGCCTGGAGAAGGAGCACGTGCGGGTGATGGGTGCGGTCGTGGACCGGGTCGTCGACTACCCCGAGTACCCGGGCGAGACGCACCCCATGCGTCTGCTTGCGGACCTCCTCCGGGAGACGGGTCTGGCCGGCCGCCGCCTCGCGGCCGACGCCGCCGGCTACGGCTCGCCTTGGGGCTATTCCGGCCCCACGCTGGAGGAGGTGCTTGACGGGCGGGCGCCGACCCTCCTCCCCAAGTTGGTCGAGGAGCACCGGATGATAAAGTCGGAGGCGGAGCTCAGGCTCATCCGGGAGAGTGCCCGGTGGGGGAACCTGGCCCACGCCCTCCTGCAGGAGTACTCCGTGCCCGGGGCCGTGGAGACGGAGATCTCCGCGCGTGCGTCCATGGAGGCCACGGCGGCCATGGTCCGGACGCTCGGGCCGTCGCTGGACCCGCGCGGAGGCGAAGGCGCCGCGGCGGGCTTCAGGGGACAGGTCGGCCCGCACTCGGCCAATCCCCATTCGGTCACCCGCAACGCCCGCCTGCGTCGGGGGGACGTCCTCGTCACGGGGGCGGGGGCGACGGTCTGGGGCTACGTGAGCGAACTGGAGAGGACCATGTTCGTCGGGGAGCCCAGTGCCGAGCAGAAGAGGTTCTTCAGCCACATGCTGGCCCTTCAAGAGACGGCCTTCGAGGCCATCGTCCCCGGCCGACCCTGCTCCGAGGTCGACCGGGCGGTGAGGGCTTATTACGAGAAGCACGGCCTATGGCCCTACTGGCGCCATCACGTGGGACATGCCCTCGGCATCCTCGGCCACGAGGCGCCCTTCTTCGACATCGGCGACGACACCGTCATCCAGCCCGGGATGGTGTTCAGCGTCGAACCGGGACTCTACGTGGAAGGGCTCGGCGGCTTCCGGCACTCGGACACGGTGGCCGTGACCGACGACGGCATCGAGTTCCTCACCTACTACCCGAGGGACCTGGAAAGCCTCATCTGCGGCCTGTAGTGTCCTGCCGGCAACTCTTCCCGCCCCGGGCGGACGGCGCCGATCCCTTTGCCTCGCCGGCGGTGCCCTTCGCGGCCGATGGTTCCTCGTCCGGTCCCGGCCGAGCGGGACCCTGGCCCTCCCTGGAGGACACCCTTGGAGAGCTTCTCCCGGGAGGCCCTGCCCCCGACCTGCCGCGGGCCCTAGACCCGCTCTCGGCCGTCCTGGACCCGACCCGCCCTCCCGAGGTCGAGCCGGGCGCGGACGTGCCCCGGCCCGAGGAGTGGAGGCCCCCGCCCCTTCCCGAGGACCTTCCCGCTCACCCCGCCGACCTGGTCGACCCCCGCACCGGAGAGTTCCTCTTGACCGCCCAGTACTTCTCCATCCCCGCCCTCGGCCCCGACCTGGTCGCCTCCGCCAGCTGGACGGGACCCGCCGCCGACGCCTCCGGAGACGGGTCCGGTCCGGCCGCCGCCAGGGCGTCCCTGCTCGGCCCGGGATGGAGGTTCTCCTACGACCAGTGGCTCCAGATGACGGTTTCGACTACTGGGAGACGGTGAAGTGGATCGACTACACCTACTGGGCCACTGTCGAGTACCGGGAATGGTTGGAGGTCAACGACCTCATCGGGCCGAAGCGGGAGGAACTCAAGGAAGTGGCCGGCTCGGCCCCGCCGTCGTCCCTGGCTGGGTCGGAGGCGTTCCAGAGGGTGGCGGTGAACCCCGCCTACTACCCGGGTGGTCTTCCAGAGGAGCAATTCCCGGTGGGGTGGGGCGGACGGGAAGTGGGGAGCTACTACGTCCAGCCTCTGGAGCCGCCCGGGCCCGTGGTGTCAAGGCCGCCTGAGAATTGACCCACCTCGGCCGGTGGGCCTGTTGCCAAACCCGTACAGGAAACGGTGCATGGGGCGCGAATCTCCTGTCTTGGGTGAGACGCCATGATGGGCCTCAAGAGGATGCAAACCAAATGGTTCTACAGCTTCTCCTTGGAGGAGCGGGTTCCCCAAGACCACCTGCTCCGCGCACTTGGCAACCGTCCAGTACGAAACGCCCACGCGCACCGCGAGCATCTCGCGGCTCAGACCCAAGGCCTCGCGGGCCTTCCGGATCCGGGCCCCCATGCTGGCCAATTGAACACCCCACGAAGAGATTAACACGCCCTGTCCAATCTGGTGAACGCTTCTGCCCAAAATGGGCAACCCACCCCCTCGACAGTTGGACAGTTTGGACTGTATCCTCGGCTAGACTAGCTGTCCAGGGAGCGTTGCTACTCCATGTCCAACCGGTGTAAACGAAAGCCCCAGCGGAGGAGCGAGCTCAATGCGGCCCGGATACCTCGCGGATTGTTAGTCAAGGAGGACGTCCCGGAGGCACCTGCCGCTGCGGGTGGCTGAGGCGCTCAGGGTGAGCTTGAGGGGTAGGGATGAGGATGGCAGGGCAAGAACGATATGCACGACCTCCGGGGCCAGTTGCTGTTGATGGGGTTCGGCCGCGTCCGGAAACGGTGTGGGTGGGGTGGTGAAGTGCAGAAGCCATGCTGTGGTGAGGCATTCCGCGCCCTGCGTGGACCGGTGAAGGTGTGTGTGACGACAGTACTCTTGCTGGCTGTAGCCTTCGGTCTCCTTTCGGTGTTCGGATGCTCTCCGAGGGTCCAAGAGCCGTCGGAAGAAGAGTCGGCTGTCGAGGAACCCCAACAGCCGGCAGAGCCAGCGGAGCCCGAGGAAGAGCCCCAGGCTGAGGAAGAGGTTGTGGTTGGGCCTCCGCAGACGGCTATAGACAAATACAAGGGGTTGTGGTTGCCGTTCTTAAACGATGCGGGGATTGCCTTGAACGAGGTTGACAACCTCAGAGCGGACGGTGTGAACATCGTATCGCTTGGGATAAGCATCTACCTGGACGGCGATGTCATCAAAGACAGAGACAGGGCTGAAATCAAAAAGATGGTGAATGAATTCCATCGAAACGGCATCAGGACCTGTCTGGTTTTGAATCCCGGCCATCCCGAATTCGGCATCGACCCTTTCTCACCTGAAGCCAGCGGCAGGCCGCTGTTTGAGAGGCTCACGCCGCTTGCCCTTGAGTGGGCGGCCATCTGCGAAAAGTATGGAGTCGAGATGTTCTGCCCGGCCAACGAGCCCCAGTTGATGGCGTATCAGAAGGAACAGGACATCTCTGACTGGGCGCAACAGATACTGCCACGGCTCAGGGAGGTCTACACCGGGAAACTGGTGTTCCTGGCCCAGTATACCGCCGAGGGACTGCCCCGGTACAATCTGGCTGGCTATGATTATGTGGCTATCGGCGGCGTGGGCGCCGATAGCGATGTTGATCAGATGCCGTGGCGAACTGAGGAGAAGATAGAAGAAACCCTGGACAGCCTGAGGACCCTCTATCCTGGGCATAGATATCTCTACTTCGGTGTGGTTGCTTTCACCGGTCCGGACTTCTACTGGTGGGAGCCGATTGCTCCGGCGAACATGAGAGAGACCAATCCGAACCTACCCTCTGACTTCTTCCTCGTCTCGTTGGAAGGCCAAGCCAAGTTCTATGATGTATTCTTCAGTAAGACCTGGGATGGGGTTGACGGCTATTTCATCGGTGCTTACAAGGGCACCGAGTACCGGGACAAGCCGGCGGAAGAGGTCATAAGGAACTGGTTCCACACCGGAGACTGATTGCCACGGTCAGCGGCAGACCTCGCGGCGGTGGCCGATCTTGACGATTGTCACGACCAACCGGAGGTCATCCACCTCATAGAGGATGCGGCAATCGCCTCGCCGGACCCGTTAGCGGTCTTTGCCGGACAGCTTCTCGTATTGCATTCCGCTTGCCTGTGGAGAGCACCGGAGAGGTCGTCCTGCGCCGCGCCCGTCCCGAGGGCGCCGGCGACTTCGCCGGCCTAATGATTGAGTCCTCGCCACGCTTCTTCGGCGCGGCTGCCGGTCGTCAGGTTCGCCGGCCGGAGTTCCGAGTTCGTGCGGATGGCGAAAAGAGGTAGTAGGCTCTGAAGAGGGGATGTCTACCCCAGACTCCGTTGCATCTTCCCCATCCGGATGGTCCGGTTGGTGTCCGGGCCGTTGGACCGCCTCACCTCGGTCAGACCGCGGCCGGTGCCGATGAACTCGGGTGGGAGCCCGATGGTGTAAAGGGCGGCGGTGAAGGTGATAGCCCGCGGCAGGAAGACCTTCAGGTCGGTGTTGAAACGGTGGAGGCCGTCGGGCCAGTTCTGTCGTCACCCACTTTCTTTGGCCGCACCCTTCCCACATAGCGTGGCCGGCCCGGGGCGGTGAGGAGGTCGCCTGAGACTTCCTCCCCACCACCGTCGTTCATCCGCGTCAGCCTCCGAGGTCGTCCTCGAGTTCGGCTATGGCTTTCC
>CAJXZV010000008.1 GCA_913063835.1 uncultured Eubacteriales bacterium | reverse complement strand
CGCGCGCGAACAGTATCGGAGCCGCCGGAAAGGACGACTCGGCCTCCGGCGGCTCCCTCATGTCATACCGGACTGCCCGCCCGGAGCGAGGGTCACCCTGCACTCAGGCGCTGGACGTCCACATCACCGCACCGCCCCGCGCGCCACCTACGGATGAATGCGTTGATGAGGCGGTCGAGCTCACGACTGAGGGCCAGCATCCGGGTGCTGTTCATCTTCTCCCCGGGGTTCGCGTAGGCACTGTGGAGCTCATGACGCAGGAATTCGATACGGCGCAGGATGGCTTCCATGTCGTCTGTCACCAAAAGCTGCAGAATCTGGTCGGTCGAGCGCCCCAGCCTGCGCACCTCCTCCCCACCCTCATTTCGACAAAGACGGTAAAGATTGTAACGCCACCTGTGAAATTTGTCCAGGGCGCTCTTAGATGACAGAAAACTCTGAACAGGCGGTTCCTCCCGGCGGTCGTGTCAGGAATCCTCCCCGATTATCTTTATCTCCGGCTCGAGAACGACCCCCGACCGCTCGAACACGGCTTGTTGGATGCGGCGGATGAGCTCCAGGACGTCACGGGCGGTGGCCCGGCCGAGGTTCACGATGAAGCCCACGTGCTTCTCTGACACCTGTGCGTCCCCCACACGGAGCCCCTTCAGCCCGGCCTCCTCGATGAGCCTGCCCGCGTAGTGACCCGGTGGTCTCTTGAAGACACTGCCGGCGCTCGGAAGGTCCAGGGGCTGCCGCTCGCGGCGCCGCCGCGTGAACTCCTCCTCGAGGGCCCTTATCGCCACCGGGTCACCGGGCACCAGCTCGAAGCGCGCGCTCAGCACCACCCACCCCTCGTCCTGCACGCAGCTCCGGCGGTATCCGAAGCCCAGACCGGCCGCCGAGATGCGGGCGACCTCGCCCCCGGCGGGGCCGCCGGTCGGGCCCTCGCCCCGGCCGGAGGGCCGGAGGACCTCGGCCGATTCGAGCACATCGCTCACCGACCGGTCGTAGGCCCCGGCGTTCATCACCACCGCCCCTCCCACGCTCCCGGGGATGCCGACGGCGAACTCAAGGCCTGAAAGCCCCCGGCGGCCGCACTCCCGGGCAAGGTCGGCCAGAGACACGGCCGCTCCCGCCTCGACCCTCCGACCCTCCCACTCCAGGTCGAGGAACGCGCCGTCGAGTCTCACCGCGACCCCCCTGAAGCCGCCGTCCCGAACGAGGAGGTTCGTCCCCCGTCCGAGGATGAGGTAGGGAACCCCGACTCTCCGGCAGCACCCGAGGACCGCCACAAGCTCTGACCGGCTCTTGACCGTCACCAGGTAGTCCACGGGTCCGCCGATGCGGAAGGAGGTATGCTCACGCATAGGGACGTCGCGCTGGACACGTTCGGAGGGGACGACCCGCTCGAGACACTCTTCGAGGGACTTCTTGCCGGCCCGGCTCATCCCGTACGTTCTCCTCCCATCTCCTCGCGTCGGCCCCTAGGTCCGCTCCCGTCTGACAACCAGAGAGCAGCTTTCGACATGGGTCGTCTGTGGGAACATGTCCACAGGCTGGACCCTCTCCGCCCGGTAGCCCCGTGCGGCCAGGACAGCCAGGTCACGGGCGAGGGTCGCCGGGTTGCACGATATGTACACGACCCGCCGGCAGTCCATGTCCGCCAGGGTCTCCAGCACGGCCCTCTCACACCCCTTGCGGGGCGGGTCAACGATCACCGTGTCCGGCCGGGCACCCGCCCTGGACATCTCCTTCAGGACCCCGGCGGCGTCGCCGCAGATGAACACGGCCTTGCCGATCCCGTTCGAACGGGCGTTGGCCGCGGCGTCACGCACGGCCTCCGGGTTGGACTCGATGCCGGTCACCTCCTCGAGTCCGCTCAGCGTCCGGGCGAGATA
The DNA here is from genome assembly GCA_913063835.1 of uncultured Eubacteriales bacterium. Classification (GTDB taxonomy): domain Bacteria; phylum Bacillota; class Sulfobacillia; order UBA995; family UBA9673; genus UBA9673. The sequence continues at coordinate 40,783 of CAJXZV010000008.1, read as the reverse complement.
GAGGGCCACCGTGCCGACGCCCGAGTAGACGTCCACCACCCGGCGCGCCCCTTCCGCCATGTCCGCGACCACCCCGTAGAGGGCCTCCGCCTGCTCGGGGTTCACCTGGAAGAAGGAAGAGACCGAGACCCTGAACCTGAGGCCGGCCAGAGTGTCGTGGATGTGGCCGGGTCCACTCAGGACGATGTTCCGCGGCCCGAGGATGACGTTCGTCCGGCGCGTGTTGACGTTCTGGACCACCGTGCGGACCTCGGGGACCCTCTTCCTCAAGGCGGCAGCCAGCCGCCTTCCGGCCGGGAACGAGCTCCGGGCCGTGACGAACACGGCCATCGCCTCGCGCCCGTCGCTGGACACCCTGACCAGGATGTGACGCAAGAGGCCCCTTCCGCTCTCCTCATCGTAGGCTTCCAAGCCGGACTCCCGCGCCACCTCGACCGCGGCGGCCACCACCCTGTCGCCGGGCGGTCGCTGGAGGAGGCAGGACTCCACCGGCACCACCGCATGGGTCCCGCGTCGGTAGAGACCTGCCACGAGCCCCTTCCCCCTGACGGCGGAGACCGGGAACTGCGCCTTGTTCCTGTAACCAAGCTGCCTCGGGGCCCCCAGACAGTCAGCCACAGGCACGGCCTCGAGGTGCCCGATGCGCCGCAGGGCCTCACGGACCCTCCGGGTCTTCCACCGCAGCTGGGCAGGGTAGGACAAGGCCATGAGCTGGCACCCTCCGCAGGCGGCGGCGACGGGGCACGGCGGACGGACCCTGTCGGGGGAGGGACGGACCACGGCGACCAGTTCTGCCAGATAATGGCCCTTCCCCGAAGCCCTACTACGGACGATGCTGGCCCTGACCCTGTCTCCCGGGAGGCCTCCGTCGACGAAGACCACCACACCCTGGAGGCGGCCGACACCTCGGCCCTTGGAGTCGAGGTCTGTGACGTCCAGCTCGACGACAGTGTTCATACCCCCATCTTCTCCACCTGCTGTGGAATCCTTGTGGACTCGGGCCGGACCCGACGCCGCGGCTCGGCCAGAGTCGGCCCTCGGGAATCCCAAACCTTAGGGCAAAGGTGACGCCGCAGTTAGTCCTTGACAGAAGAAGAGAACGAACCGTAGTATACTTTGTAAAGTGCTCGTCCTGCTTTTGACGACAGGGTTCGACCCGTCTCGCCGGTGTTGCCTGAGCGAGCTGAGGTCGAAGCGGGCACCGACAGAGGGAGAGGAGGAAATGCTGAACCGTGCGTAGAGCTATCGCGGTACTCCTGGTCGTCGCCGGCCTCGGCCTGGCGGCCTACGGCTTCTCTTCCGTGGCGGCAGCGGACTCCAACGCTCAGGTCACCATCACCTTCACCATCCTGCCGGCGGAAGAGTTGATGGTCACGCCCTCATCCATCGACTTCGGAGACGTCGTCCCGGAAACGCCCACGGCGGCCACGGCCGTGACCGTCACCGCGCGGTGCAACCAGACGTACGAGTTGACCTACACGGCCACAGATTTCACCAGCGGGTCTTACACCGTTCCCATCCAGCGCCTCAGCTACGACGGCGGGACCACTCCTTTCAGCTCGTCCGGCACCATCGCCACCGGCCTGATGGGCGAGAACGTTTTCAACTACCAGTACGTCCTCGAAGTCACGTGGGATGATTATGCCGCCAGCGGCTATTCGGGGAGCGTCACCTACACTCTGACGCCCACGCCCTGACTCCCGCGCCCTTTGACTTGACACGCAACGCATCCGGCTTCCGGGTCGGCCGGCCCCCCGGCCGACCCGGGCCGCCACATCGGAAGGTCGAGCGAGGATGGGAGGAGGGCGATGAAGCGGGTTAGATGCCGTCTTGCCGTGGCCGGTCTGGTGACCGCGGCCCTGACGCTCGCCGCGGCGACCTCCCCGGCGGCCCCGGCCGCTCTGGCCGAAGACACCCGCCTCCGAGCTGCGGATCCCGGAAGCACCCTCCACATAGGCCTCTCGCCGGTGAAGACGGCTCACGACCTCCTCGCGGGGGAGACCCTGACCCTCACGGCCGTCTTCACCAACCGTGGGGCGGTCCCGGTCCACGCCCGCATAAGATACGCCGACGCGCTGGTGCGGAGTCCCGCGAGGTTCGAGTTCCAGGAGCCCGGCGGTGAGTTCTGGTCGGCCGGGTCGTGGCTCGAGGCCGACCCGGAGGAGTTCACCCTCGGGCCGGGCGGCCGCCAGGAGATAACCTTGACCGTCGCCGTCCCCGAAGACACGCCCGACGGCCAGTATTACGCGGCCTACTTCGTGGAGGCCTCCTCTCCCGGGGGCGGAACGGACGGGTCGGCGGTAGAGATAGGGGGCAGTCTGGCGGCAGTCGTCTGCCTTTACGTCGGGGAGCACGTCGTGCGCTCCGCCGAGCTCGTCCCCTACCACAGGGTCCCCCGGCCGGCGGGTGCCCCGGAAGGCCTGGCGGCGGTCAGGACAGCGTTGGTGCACTGGTGGCGCTGCCTGGTCATCGCCGACCGGAACGTGGCCTTCATCTCTGAAGGACACCCTCTGAAGGTGTTCGTCCCCATCGAGAACACGTGTGACGCCTACATCCAGCCTCGGGTCACGCTCCGGTTCTACGAGGGAGACGTCCTCCGGCGCGAGGTCGTCTACGAGGGCGAGATCATCATGCCCGGCCTCTCGAAGGTCATGGAGATAGACTGGCCCGGTCCGCCCCTGTTCGGGCGGTTCCGCCTGGACCTACACATCGAGTACCACGGCCCGGAGCCCATCGAGGCGATGCGCAGCTTCTGGGTCGTCCCCGTCAAGGGTCTGGTAGGCCTGGTCCTGCTCGCCTTCGGCCTGGGGTACGCCGCCTCCGGCCGGGGCAGGGTCCGCTCCACCCGGGGCCGCCCGCCGGCGGCACCCGGCACACGGTGAGCCGAAGCGGAGGGACCGGACCGTGGGTCTCGGACGAAGGATGAGAGGAGTCAAGAGAAGGAGCCCTGCGGCGGCCGGCACAGGCCTGCGTCACCTCGCGCCATACCTGTGCCTCGGCCTCGGTCTGGCTCTCCTTCTCGCCTCATCCTTCAGCGGGACGGCCAGGGCCGCTCTCGCCTCCCTGACCATCTCCTCTGTCGAGACCTACAACCACGACGGGTCGCCCGGCAACGGCACGGTCGATTTCGGAGAGGTATACCCGGGTACGCAGGTCACCATCTCGCCGGCCGTCGTCCTTCACGTCACAAGTGAGCTCGAATGGCAGCTCGACATGTGGTCGGAGACCCTGCCGACCGGATGTGTCCTCGAACAGCGCATCCAGAGCACCGGCCCCTGGACGGTGGTCTCTCCCGCGGTGCAGACCCTGCTCGAGGCTGAGCCGCCCTGTCAGGACGCCAGCTATCCTCAGGACCTGCGGCTTTCGGCGGACTGGACGGCGGCGCCCGGCACGTGGACCGTCGCCCTCACGTATCAGGCCGACTTCACCGACAAGACCCCGCCCGTCGGAGCCGTCTCCATCAACGGCGGGGCCACCCATACCAACGATACCTCCGTGACCCTCGACCTGACGGCAAGCGACGAGTCGGGGCTCGACGCCATGCGTTTCTCCAACGACGGGACGAGCTGGTCGGCCTGGCAGGACTTCGCCCCGACCGCACCCTGGACCCTGCCGTCCGGTGACGGCGAGAAGACCGTGTGGGCCGTCTTCCGCGACCGGGCCGGCAACGAGTCGGAGCCCGTCTCCGACACCATCGTTCTCGACACCGTGCCGCCCGTCATCTCGGGGGAGACGGTGACCGACATCACGGCCACCACGGCCGACATCACCTGGCAGACCGACGAGGAAGCCGACGGCCAGGTCGAGTACGGGCCAGACACCTCCTACGGGTCCTTCTCCCCCAAGGACACGACCTACACCACCCAGCGGACCGTGACCCTGACCGGCCTCGAGCCGGCGACCCTCTACCACTTCCGCGTCCTGTCCTCCGATCGGGCCGGGAACGTCTCGACCGGGACCGACCATACTCTCAGGACTCTCTGCACCGCACCGGAGCTCAGCGTGAGTTCCCGCAGGATCTTCGGGTCCCTTTACGCCCAGCTCTCCTGGAACTCACCCACTGGTGCCGTGTCTTTCAACCTCTACCGCCGCGACGTCTTGGCGGGTGACCCCTTCACCCTACTCACCTCGACGACGAGCACCTGGCACCTCGACCCCCTGCCGTCCTCACCGCCCTACGAGTTCGAGTACTACGTCACCGCCGTGGACGCCGACGACCGGGAATCCGCCCCGTCGAACGTCGTCTCGGTCAGCGGCACCGAAGAACCGCCCGTGATATCCAATGTCCAGTCCGACCCGGCCGACACTACCTGCCTGGTGACATGGGACACCGACGAGGCTGCGACCAGCCAGGTGAGGTACGGGACCAGCCCGGGCTCCTACACCCACGAAACGCCGCAGGATGCGTCTCTGGTGACGTCACATGCAGTCAACCTGACCGGTCTTGACCCTGAGACCACCTACTACTTCGTCGTGGTCTCCGAGGACGCCCAGGGGCAGGTGAGCCAATCCGAGGAGCACACCTTCACGACGCTCCCCCCGAGCGGCAGCCCGCCGCCTCCTCCGGAGAACCTCAGGGTCACTTTCTCGTGGTGGTGGTTCGTCGAGCTGACCTGGGACCCCGCACCGTCAGCCGAACTCTACTATGTCTACGCGCGGGACGCTTCCGACCCGAACGCCCTCTGGGAACTCGTGAACCCGGACGGTACGGCGGAGACGACGTACCTGACGATGATACCCTATCCCAGCACCGACTTCTGCGTGACGGCCTGGAACCAGGCCGGTGAGAGCGACTATTCGGACCCGGTGAACGTGGAGCGCTAGAGGGCCGTCTTCCGGACGGTCAGGGCGAAGCCGGGCGAGACCTGCTCATGAACTCTCACGAACCGTCGCCAGCGCACGCGGCCTCCTCGACGATGAGCCGCGCCTTGTAGGCGTCCACCGTGGCCGTGACCCCAAGGGGAAGGGTCCACTTGTCATACCCGTGCCCGAAGGGCAGGCCGCCAAGCACCGGCCGCCCGAGCCCGGCCAGCCGGTCGGCCAGGACGTCGTCCACGGAGACCAGGTCCCCGGCCTCGTCCCCGGTGGGAGTTTCGGCCTCGTCCTCGTAGGGAGCCCGCCCCCCGCCCTCGGGTGACCCCGGCTCCGGCCGGCCCCGCCCGGTCGTGCAGTCCACCATCTCCCCGACCGCCACGGCGGCCGCCGAGGCGAGCTTCCCCGCCAGGGTGAGCTGGGTCAGCATCCGGTCCACACGGTAGGGTTCCTCCCGGACGTCCTCGATGAGGAGCACCGCGCCGCGTGTGTCCACCTCGTAAGGGGTCCCCATGAGAGCCGAGAGGAGGCTCAGGTTCCCCCCGGTGAGCGGGCCCGAGGCGCGCCCGGCCGAGAGCACCTCGCCTGCGGGGCGGTCCTCGGGAAGCGGCAGGACGTCGAGCGGGTCCGTGGAGGTGACGGCCCTGACCAGGCAGTCGAGCGTGAAACGGGTCAGCTTCTCGCCCAGGCTCTCGACCCCGGGGCCGTGGAAGGTCACGAGCCCGGCCTCACGGGCCAGGGCGAGGTGAAGGGCGGTGATGTCGCTGTAGCCGACGAAGACCTTGGGGTCGTCACGCACGGCCGCGTAGTCGATGAGGCCGAGGATGCGGCTCGACCCGTATCCCCCGCGGGCGCAGAAGACGCCCCGCACGTCGGGGTCAGCCAGGGCCTTGTTGAGGGCCTCGGCCCGGGCCTCGTCCGGTCCGGCCAGGTACCCCTTCCGGGCCGTGAGCCCCGGGTCCAAAGCCACGCGGAAATCCAGGCTCTCAAGCACCTTGACTCCTCCGGCCAGAGCCTTCTCCCTGACCGGTCCTGCGGGGGCGACCACGGCGACGAGGTCGCCCGGCTTCAGAGGGGCGGGCTTGCGGCGCGGGACCCTACCCCCGCCTCGTCTTAGAGCGCTTCCCAGACCTTTTCGCCTCCCGGACCGGCCACACACCTCACCCGGCCGGAACGGGCCAGCCGCTCGAGGTGGTGGGCCAGCATGAGTCTCTCGGACTTCATAAGCCCCGGCAGGACGCGGCTCTGCCGCCCGTAGATGGGCCACCTGGCGGCGAGGTCCTCCAGCGTGAGAGGACCCACCCCGGCCAGCATACTCAGAATCCGCTCCTCCCTCTCCTCGAACCGGGCCCGGAAGGCCGGCAGGCGGGCCCTGAAGCTCTCCACTGTCAGCGGACGCCGGTGCGAGGTCAGCACCACCCTCGGACCCGACGTCCCCGCCGCCAGTCTCTCCAGACGCTCGAGGGACGCCAGGTAGTCGTCGATGCTCGAGAACACGTCCCCGTACCAGGGGCCGAAGGAAGACATGTCGATATCGGCGGTGAAGAGGACCCGCCGCTCCTCGAACCACAGACCGGTGTGGCCGGGCGTGTGGCCCGACAGCCGGAGGACGGTCGCCCGCAGACCCCCGAAGTCGAGGACCTCCCCGTCGACGAGCTCGCGCACCACGGGGGTCGGGGCCCACCCGAGCCCGCTGCGGAAGCGCCTCGCGTCATCGAGCCCGGGATCGTCGAAGCCGGTGAAGCGGAGGAACCCCTCCCAGGAGGTGAGGGGCTCTTTCTCCCCCTCGGGGCACCAGAAGGCCGCCCCCGGTGAGCGCGAAGCCGCCAGGACGTTCCCCCGGACATGGTCGATGTGGTAATGGGTGTTGATGACCACGTCAACCGGGCCCCGGTCGAGGACGCCGGCGAGCACTTCCTCACCGGCCCCCGTGTCGACGAGGACCCGGGCCTCGCGCCCCTCCAGGACGAGGACGTCGCCATAGGGGAAGCGGCCCCGGCGCTCTCCCTCGACGAACGTGACGCCCGGAGCCACCTCTAGCTGGTACATGGCCGTAAAGGTTCCCTCACGCGGGAAGGAACTCCTTCCGGCCGCGCCTCCTTATGGCCACCGTGACCCGCTCACCGTCGAGGTCGAACACCTGGACGAACCAGCCCTCGGTTTCGGCCGTCTCCGGGCGTGCGACCGGCCCCTCGCGGAACTCGGCCGAGAGGGTCTCGGAGGCGACGTAGCCGGCATGCTCGGCGAGGGCCTTACCCACCTCTCCCGACGCCTCATAGACAGTCTCGATGTGGTCGGTGACCTCGAACCCCGCGTCCTTGCGCATCCTCTGGATGCGGTTGACCATCTCGCGGGCCAGCCCCTCCCGGAGGAGGTCACCGGAGACCCGCGTGTCGAGGACCAGGTAGCGCCCGTCCTCCCCCTCGACGGCCCACCCGGGGAGCTCCTCCGTGACGACCTCGACCTCGTCCGGGCCCAGGACGACCGGACTCTCCCGCCCCTCCACCTTCACCTCGACGCTCCGCCCGGCCGCCAGACGCCGGGCCGCGGCCGCCCGCTCCTCGGGTCCCAGCGCGGCCAGGGCCTCTGCCACCTTTGGAGCCAGGGGTCCGAGCCTCGGTCCGAGCACGCTGTAGACCGGCTTCAGGACGTAATCGGCGAAGCCGCCCAGGTCCGCGGCGGCGGCGACCTCCTTCACGTTGAGCTCGTCCTTGAGGAGGTCGAGAAGCTCGGTCAGCCCGCGGGTCTCCCCCTCCGGCCCGACGAGGACCGCCCGGCGGAGGGGCTGTCTCGTCCGGATGTGGGCCCTGTTGCGGCCCGCCCGACCGAAGGCGACGTAGTCGCGGACGGCCGCCATGCGGCGCTCCAGGTCCTCGTCCACCAGGGACTGGTCCGGTTCCGGGTAGAGGCAGTGGTGGACGCTCTCCGGCGGCGAACCGGACGCCCCGGCCTCATGCGGCCGCCGCCCGTCGCGCTCCTCCCCGGCCTCGAAGCGCACCAGGTTCTGGTACATCTCCTCCGTCATGAACGGTGTGAAGGGTGCGAGGAGGCGGCAGAGCGTGACCAGGACCTCGTAGAGGGTCTGGTAGGCGGCCGCCTTGTCCTCGTCCGAGCCCGCCCGCCAGTAGCGGCGCCGCCCCCGACGCACGTACCAGTTGGAGAGGTCGTCGACGAAGGCCTCGATGGCGCGCGTGGCCGGCAGGACCTGGTAGCTGTCGAGGTTTTGCCTGACCTCGCCGACGGTCCGATGGAGCCTCGACAGGATCCAGCGGTCGAGCACGCTACGCCCGGCCGGCGGCGGGCAGGGAACCTCCCGCCCGCCGAGCCTGACGACACGCACGCCCTCGCCGCCTCCCGACGCGGGCGGGGCGAGGACCGCGGCCGGGTCCGGCTCGAAGCTGTCGAGGTTCGCGTAGAGGACGAAGAAGGCGTAGACGTTCCAGAGAGTGTCCTGCATGCGTCCCTGGAACTCGCTGATGACCCGAGACGAGAACCGCTTCTGGTACCACGGATGGCTGACGGCGTAGAGGAACCAGCGGAGAGCGTCGGCGCCCTGGACGTTGAGGATGTCCCAGGGGTCGACGACGTTCCCGATGTGCTTGGACATCTTGCGCCCTTCCTCGTCGACACCGAACTCGGTGACGAGGACGTTGCGGTAGGCCGGACGGCCGAAGACGGCCACGGCGATGGCGAGGAGGCTGTAGAACCAGCCCCGCGTCTGGTCGATGGCCTCGCAGATGAAGTCGCCCGGGAAATGGTCCTCGAACTCCTCCCGGTTCTCGAAGGGGTAGTGCCACTGGGCGAAGGGCATCGCCCCCGAGTCGAACCAGCAGTCGATGACCTCGGGGACCCGGCGCATCTCCCCGCCGCACTCAGGGCAGGTGATGACGACCCGGTCTATGTAGGGCTTGTGGAGGTCCAGGGGGTCGGGGAGCGTCTCCGGTCTGGCCAGCTCCTCGAGTTCGGCGACCGACCCGACGCAGAGCCGGTGACCGCACCCCGCGGCGCCGTCCCCACCACCGCGGCTACACCCGTCGTCCGCGGCCGGGGCCCCCTCACCGTCTCCGCTCCCGACGTCCCCGACACACTCCCAGATCGGCAGCGGGGTGCCCCAGTAGCGGTTGCGGCTGAGGTTCCAGTCCACGAGGTTCTCGAGCCAGTCACCGAAACGGCCTTCCTTGAGGTGGTCCGGGTACCAGTTGACCTCTTCGCGGTTGATACGGATGAGCTCGTCCTTCACCGCGGTCATCTTGATGAACCAGGCCGTGTCGGCGTAGTAGACGAGAGGCGCGTGACAGCGGTAGCAGAACGGGTACGAGTGACGGTAGACTCCCGACCGGTAGAGAAGACCCTCGCCCTTCAGGGCCTCGGTGATGTCAGGGTCGGCGTCCTTGACGAACCGGCCCTGCCACGGCGGGACCGCCCCGGTGAAGCGGCCCGAGGCGTCGACAGGCCTGAAGACGGGGAGCCCGTGCTCACGGGCCGCCTCCATATCGTCCTCGCCGAAGGCCGGGGCCGTGTGGACGAGCCCCGTGCCCTCCTCAAGGGTCACGTAGTCCTGCGGGATGACGGTGAAGACCTTGTCGAGGCCGGCGCCCTCTCCCTCAACCTCGCCGCGCCTCATGGCCTCCTCCAGGAACGGGAACGGCGGCCGGTACCGGTGGCCGACGAGGTCACGGCCCTTGATGGTGTGCACCGCACGGTAGCCCTGCGGGAAGACGGTCGGCGCCAGGGCCGCGGCCACCACCAGGACCTCCTCGTCTCCCTCCCCCTCGGGGACGACGGCCACGTAGTCGACGTCGGGGTGGACGGCGACGGCGGTGTTCGACGGCAGGGTCCATGGAGTCGTGGTCCAGACGAGGAGCGAGACCGGGACGTCTTCTCCGAGGGCCCGCTCGTCAAGGCCGGACAGCCTGGCCGCCGCGCCGCTACCCCCGGCTCCGGTCCCCGGCTCCCCCGGCGCGGCCACGAGGGGGAAACGGACGAAGACCGACGGGTCCTCGACCTCCTCGTAGCCCTGGGCGACCTCGTGGCTCGAGAGCGAGGTCCCGCACCGGGCACAGTAGGGGACGACCCGGTAGCCCTGGTAGAGCCACCCCTTGTCCCATATCTTCTTGAGGGCCCACCAGACCGACTCGATGTAGCTCGTGTGGTAGGTCACGTAGGCGTTCTCCATGTCGAGCCAGAAGCCGATGCGCTCGGTCAGGCGCTCCCACTCCTCCTTGTACGCCCAGACCGACTCCTTGCACTTCTTGATGAACTCCTCCACCCCGTACTCCTCTATCTCGGGCTTGGAGCTGAGGCCGAGGGCCTTCTCGACCTCGAGCTCCACGGGGAGGCCGTGGGTGTCCCAGCCCGCCTTGCGCGGGACGTAGTAGCCGAGCATGGTCTTGTACCGTGGGAAGAGGTCCTTCAGACTGCGCGGAAGGACGTGACCGATGTGCGGCCGGCCGTTGGCCGTCGGAGGGCCCTCGAAGAACGTGTAGACGGGGCGTCCGCGACGCATCTCCTGCACCTTCCGGAAGGCGTCCGTCCGCCGCCAGAAATCGATGACGCGCTCCTCGAGCTCAGGATAGTCGACCTTGGCGCTGACCTCGCGGAACATGAGTCTTCCTCCCTCGACACGGAGCATGGATACGAAAAGGACCCTCGTCCAAGGACGAGGGTCTCTCGCGGTACCACCTTGCTTGGCCCGGATGCAGCGGGCCCACTCAAGGGCGCGGACGCACACGGGCGCGCGGGCCCACGGGCCGCCGGCACGGCGCATCCTACGCCTGCCCCGTTAACGCCGGGGCTCACGTTGACGCCTAATCGGCCCCCGGCCCGCCCCGGCCGTCCTTCCGGCCGGGTCCCGCGCCGGTCCGCCTTTCGGGCCACGGCTCCGGGGTGATCTTCGGCGGCAGGGCCGGCGCCCCCTCACACCGACAGGGCTCGCTCGGGCCGGCGGTGTCCGCCGCCTACTGTCCCCTTCCTCGCCTTTAAATCAATGACACCTGCCAGAGGCCTGGTCCCGGAGATGCAGCGCCGCCGCGTGCCTCCCGGCAGGAGTTTGAAGGGATTATAGCACGTGTGGGAAACCCCGGCAACTCGCTCGGCCTGTAGCGTAGTGACTCGAGGAGGGAAGACAACCGCTGGATGGGCCGCTCAAATTCGCCCAGCGGTTCGGCACACACCAGGCCGATACCTCTTCAGTTGGGGTATCTGTCAGCGCTAGGTGCTCCTCCACCAGCTGCAAGCCCTTGACGTTTTACCTGGCCAAGAATATATTCATATTGAAATATGGTTAAAGAAGAAACTGACCCGACCTGCTGGCCACGCCCCTCGCTGACGAAGCAGAGGGAGGGGAAGCGTTCTTGAAGGAATGGCAGAAGTTCATCCTCATGCTCCTTGTGTTCCTGGCCGCCTATCTCACACCTTTCGGCTCTCCGAGAGTGGACACGGCCATCCTCGAGGCCTTCCGCATGCTCCAGGAGTACGCGAGGGAGCACGTGCTCTTCTGCCTGGTGCCCGCGTTCTTCATCGCCGGAGCCATCGCCAACTTCATATCTCAGGGAGCAGTCATGAGGTATCTCGGGCCGGGAGCCCGCCGGGTGACCGCCTACTCGGTGGCCTCAGTCTCCGGCGCCGTTCTGGCTGTCTGCTCGTGCACGGTCCTTCCTCTGTTCTCGGGAATCTACCGGCGGGGAGCGGGCTTGGGCCCGGCCGTCACCTTCCTTTACTCAGGCCCGGCCATCAACATCCTGGCTATCATCCTCACGGCACGGGTTCTGGGATGGCGGCTCGGTGCCGCGCGGGCTGTCGGGGCGGTCCTCTTCGCGGTCGTCATCGGTCTCTTGATGGCCCTGTTCTTTCGCAGAGAAGAGGAGGACCGAGCGGCGCGGTCCGTCGGTCTAGAGATAGACGCAGCCACCCGGCGCACTCCCGGGCAGACCGGTCTCTTCATGCTGGTGTTGACAGGCATTCTCGTGTTCGCCGCGTGGGGACGGTCCGCTGAGCCGGTGAGCCTATGGAACACCGTGTTCGCGGTCAAGTGGTACCTGGTGGCAGGTCTTCTCCTGATTCTGGTCTTCATGCTGAAGAGATGGTTCTGGCCTGAAGAGAGGGTCACATGGCTCGAGGCCACTTGGACGTTCGCCAAGCAGATACTGCCGCTCCTGTTTGCCGGCGTCATGGCGGCAGGGGCTCTTATGGGCCGGCCGGGCACGGACGCGGGGCTGATTCCCTCCACCTATGTTGCGGACTGGGTCGGTGGGAACTCCCTGCCGGCAAACCTCGTTGCCGCAATCGTCGGGGCCTTCATGTACTTCGCCACCCTCACCGAGATTCCCATCCTTCAGGGACTCCTGGGCTCCGGGATGGGCCAGGGCCCGGCCCTGGCGCTCCTCCTGGCCGGCCCTGCCTTGAGCCTCCCGAACATGCTCGTCATAAGGAGCGTCCTGGGAACGAAGAAGACTCTGGTCTTCATCGTTCTCGTCATCGTCATGTCGGCCACCGCCGGCCTGCTATACGGTAGTCTCGCAGCGTGAGGGATTCGGGCCGGGCGGCAAGCGCCGGCCCTGGCCATGACTAGCATACGAAAGGAGGAACCGGCCTTGCTGGAAATCAAGGTCTTCGGCCCGGGGTGTGCGAGGTGCGAGGCGCTCATGCAGAAGGCAATCAACGTTCTCGCCGAACTCGACGTGGCGGCCGACGTGGAGAAGGTGTCCGACCTCGACCGGATGGCCGAAATGGGGGTCATGGCCACGCCTGCCCTCGCCATCAACGGTAAACTGAAGTGCAGCGGTCGCGTGCCGAGCGAGACTGAAATCGCCGAGTGGATCAAGGCCGAAGCTTCCACCTAGCAGGGCGCAAGCCGCAGACGCGGGGCGGACTCGGGGCTTTGTGCCCCCGCCCCGACGTCGACGGGCCCTACCTGAGGGGGAGGTAGCAGACGATGCCAAGCGACCTCGACGTGATGAGCGCACGGCTCTTCAAGGCTTTCGCCCACCCGGTGAGGGTGGCCTTGCTGGAGGCCCTGCGGAGCGGGCCGAAGTGCGTGTGTGAACTAGTGCCGCTCCTGGATGTCGAGCAGCCGTCTGCGTCAAACCACCTCAGCATGCTCAGGAGCGAGGGGCTCATCGTCGGACACAAGGAGGGCCGGCGTGTCATCTACAGGCTGACGGACGACACGGTTCCCCGGCTCCTCGATGCGGCGCACGCGTTCCTGGAGAAGCGCTGGCAGACGGAAGCCAGCATCTGGCGCAGGGACCAGCGGGCAAGAACCGAATCAAGGACACCGGAGTCGGACCGGTGAATGTGAAGCGGGCAGCCCTCCGGGGAAGGATAACCCGGGCCCGGAGGCCCCCGGACGGCCGCCGAAAGACCCTGTGAGAGGTGTCCTCATCGATGCCCGAGGAACGGACCCCGCGAACCATGGAGGAGACGCCGCTCGAGTTCTGGTTCGGCCTCTACCTCGTCCTCCTCTCCGGCCAGTACTTGACCAATCTCCTTCACGTCACAGACTTCCCGTCGTGGCAGGGCCGGGTCTTCTCCATGCTCCTGGCCCTCACCGGCGTGGGCCTCTTCGCCGCCGGCGGCTACACCCTGACCAGGGGCCTGGAGGCCCGGGAGACACGCCGCACCCTGGGGGTGACGGCCGTCCTCTTCGCCGCGGCCGACCTCGCCCCGTCCGTCATCTACGGGAACCCTTTGGCTCGGGCTGTCGGTGTGCCGGGCACGCTGGTGGTGACGGCCGACCTCCTCGGGAGCCTGGTCCTCGCGGCGGCCGCGGTCTGGCTGGTCGCGGCGGCCTTCGACCGGCCGCCCGCGGAGAGCGCCTTCAGGGTGAGGGGTCTTGTCTTCCTCGGCGCGGTGGCCCTCCAGAAGGGGGTCGTCCCCCTCTTCAAGGTCGCCGTGAACGTCATCGCCGACCCGGGCGCCGTCGCCGCCGTGGCCGGTGCGTCCCTGCTGACGCTCGCGGCCTTCATCCTCCCCCCGCTGGCTAGAGGTGCGGCCGGCCTTCTCGCCCTGTGGGTCCTGTGGCCTGCCGTCGGCCCCTCCGTCACGGCCCGGCTCGCCGGCCGGTCTCCGCAGGGCGCCCGCCGGCTCCTCCCGCGCCAGGCCGCCCTGGCCCTGGCCCTCTGGGCCCTGGCCGACGCGCTCGTCCTCGGCTCGCTCTGGGTCTCCTGGTCGGACCCGCTGGGCGTCCCTCCCCCGCTGGCGGCGAGGCTCCAGACCAGCCTCCTCCTCGCCCTCCCGGTCTTCCCGCTTGGGGCCCTGGCCTCGGCCATGCACAGGCAGGCCCTCCGGCAGCCGTCCGGGCCGTGAGGCCGCGGGCCGGCCTCCTCAGGTCGCGACGTGGAAGAGCTCCTTGACGAGAGCCTCCAGCTGTTCGTGGCGGTAGTAGGGGAGCTGGATGGCCCGGGCCGGGCACTCCCCGGCGCAGGTCCCGCATCCCCGGCACTGGACGGGGTCTATCTCGGCCACGGCGTCCTCGTTGATGAACGGCACCTGGTAGGGGCACACCCTGACACAGGTGAGACAGGCCGCGCACTTTTCCCCGTCGACCTCGGCCACGATGCCGCCGGTGGTGAGGCTGGCCTTGGCCAGGATGGTCGCCGCGCGCGCCGCGGCCCCCCGGGCCTGGAGGAGGGTCTCCGAGAGGTGCTTTGGCCCGTGCGCCCCGCCGGCGACATAGATGCCCGTGGCCGGGAGGTCCAGAGGTCCCAGTTTGGCGTGGACCTCGCTGAAGAACCCGTCCGGCGTCAGGGCGACCTTCAGCGTCCGGGCGAGCTCGGCCGTGCCCTCCGCCGGGACGGCCGGAGCACCCAGGACCACGAGGTCGGGCTCCAGGACGACCCGGGCCCCGGTCGAGGCGTCGGTCCCCGTCAGCCTGACCCGGCCGTCGGTGTCCAGCTCCGGGTAGTCGTCCTCCGGGAAGCGGAGGAAGACGACCCCCTCCTCACGGGCCTCGCGGTAGAGGTCCTCGAAGAACCCGTAGGTCATCATGTCCCGGTAGAGGACCCAGACCTCGGCCGCGGGATGGGCCCGCTTGACCCTGAGGGCCGAGCTCACGGCCTGCGTGCAGCAGGTCCGGCTGCAGTAGGGGACAGAGCCCTCCCCGTAGCCCCGTCCTCCCGCGCAGAGGAGGAAAGCCACCCGCGGCTGGGCTTCACCTGCCGGACCGCCTCCGGGAACCGGTTCGGACCCGGACAGGCCCTCCTTCTCCCGTCCGCTGAAGCCTCTGGCCTCGCCGACGAGGGCCCTGAGGCCCTCCGCGCCGGCCCCGAGCTTCTCCTCGAACTCCAGGCGGGTGAGGACGCGCGGGTCGCCGGGCGGCCGCAGGGCACCGACGTCCCCCTCGACGGTGCCGGTGGCCACGATCGTGACGCCGTGCTCGAGGGTCACCTTCTCGGGCTCGCCGCCGCTCCCCGGGCCTCCCCGGGTGACCACGGTGGTGAAGTGGCCGGCGTGCCCGGAGAAGCTCTCCACCGTGGCGGAGGTGAACACCTTGACCAGGGGGTTCTCGTCGACGCGCCGGACCAATTCGTCAAGGACCCGGCCTGCATCGGGGAACTCGGCCGTCGCCCGGAGCCGCCGGAGATTGCCGCCGACCTCTGGCTCGCGCTCGACGACATAGCTCGAGAACCCCTGCTCGGCCAGGCTCAGCGCGGCCGCGAGACCGGCGGGACCTCCGCCGATGACCAGAGCCCTGGGGGTGACCGGCACCTCGAACGTCTTGAGCGGTTCCAGGAGGCGGGCCTTGGCCACGGCCATCCGGACGAGGTCGGCGGCCTTCTCCGTGGCCAGCTTCCCGTCGGACTTGTGGACCCATGAGCACTGCTCCCTGATGTTGGCCATCTGGAAGAGGAACTCGTTCAGACCGGCCTCACGGAGGCACTCCCGGAACAGCGGCTGGTGGGTGCGCGTCGTGCAGGCCGCGACGACCACGCGGTTCAGCTTCTCCTCCTCTATGACCCGGCGGATGTGAGCGAGGCTGTCCTGTGAACAGGTGTAGAGGAAGTCCTGGGCCCAGACGACGCCGGGAAGGCGCCCGGCCTCCTCGACCACGGCCTGGACGTCGACCACCGAGGCGATGTTGATGCCGCAGCGGCAGACGAACACACCCACTCGTGGTTCTTCGTCCCTGACGTCCCGTTCAGGCGGATAGCTGCGGGTCCGCGCCAGTTCCCCGCGGGCCAGGGCGAGGAGCCCCCCGGCGGCGGCCGCCGCCGCGCTCGCCGAGGTGATGGTCTCGGGGATGTCCCTCGGCCCGAGGAAGCCCCCCGCGGCGAAGACGCCCGGTCTCGTGGTCGAGGTGGGCCGGCCCGGCTCCGTCCGGGCGAAGCCCGTCTTGTCCAACCGCACACCCAGTTTCTGAGCGAGCTCCTCGGCCGCCGCCGGCGGCTGGAAGCCCACCGAGAGAACGACCATGTCGAACTCCTCCTCCATGGGAGCTCTCCCTCCGGCCGGGGGGCCAGGCGGGCCCGGCGGACCGGAAGACGGACGCGGGCCCGCGTCCGCGCGCCCGGCCTCCGGCACGTAAGAGACCCTCAGGTTCCCGGTCGCCGGATCCTCCCTCACCGCGGAGACCAGGCAGTTCACCACACGGACTCCGTAGCGGTGCCGCGCGGCGTCGGCGTAACGCTGGAAGTCCTTGCCGTAGGCCCTGAGGTCGAGGTTGAATATGGTCACCTCGGCCGAGGCGTCCCGCTCACGGATGAGCAGGGCCTCCTTGACCGCGAACATGCAGCAGACCCCCGAGCAGTAGGCGGACGGCTCGTGGCCGGCCGGTCCGCTGACCCGCCCGGAGACGCCTTCCTTCCCGCGGGTGTCGCGCGACCCGACGCACTGGATGAAGGCCACCCGGCGCGGCGGCCTCCCGTCGCCCGGACGCACGAGCCGCCCCGCCGTCGGGCCCGTCGAGGAGAGAAGACGCTCCAGCTCAGGAGCGGTGATGACGTTGGGGTAGCGCCCGTAGCCGAACTCCCCGAGGCGGCCCGGGTCGAAGGTGGAGAAGCCCGGGGTGAGGATGATCGAGCCCACCTCGAGCCTCACCGACCGGTCCTCCTCGTCATGGTGGACCGCCTTCTTCTCGCAGACCTCCTCGCACCGCATGCACTCGGCGCAGATGCCGCAGTCAAGACACCGGGAGGCTTCCTCCCGGGCCATCTCCTCGGTGTAGCCGCCGTGGACCTCGACCCCCTCCGGGGCGTCGGCGGGGTTGAGGTAGGGCCTCACTCTCCGGCGGTGCGGGACCTCCAGGTGACCGATGTCGAGCCTGACCACTTCCTCGGGCTTGGGCCAGCGCCGCCGACCCTCAGCGAGGTCGAGCCCTTCGAGGTAGCGCCGGATGGACTCGGCGGCCGCCTTCCCGGAGGCGATGGCCTCGATGACCGTTCCGGGCCCGGTGACGGCCTCACCGCCTGCGAACACGCCGGAGACACTGGTGGCCAGGGTGAGGGGGTCGACGACGATGGTCCCCTCCTCCGTCCACTTGAGGTGCCTGTCGTGCCGGAAGAAGGTCTCTATGGGTATCTCGCTCGTGGCCAGGATGACCGTATCGAAGGGAACGACGTGCTCGGAACCGCGCTTCGGCACGGGCCGGCGCCCCTCGCCGGGCACGCGCCACTCCAGGAGCTCCAGACCTTCCACGGCCGTCTGCCCCTTCACCCGGAGGGGGGTGGTCAGAAGGGTGAACCGGACCCCCTCGGCCCGGGCGGCGGCGATCTCTTCCGGCAGAGCGTAGAGCTCGCTCTCCGGCCCCTTGAAGATGACCTCCACGTGACGGGCCCCGAGCCGGACGGCCGTGCGGGCGCAGTCCACGGCCGTGAAACCGCCGCCGATGACCGCCACGCGTCCGCCGACCTCGACCCCTTCCCCGCCGCCGAGGTTGACCCTGCGCAGGAAGGAGACCCCGTGCCACACGCCCGGCAGCTCCTGCCCGGGGAGTGTGGCCTTCTCGACCTGCCGGGCGCCGACGGAGACGAAGACGGCCTTGTAGCCCTGGGCGAACACGTCCTCGATCCTGAAGTCCTCACCCATGGAGACGCCCGTGCGGATGTCGACCCCCATCCGCCGGATGAGCTCTATCTCGGTCTCGACGAAATCCCGGGGCAGACGGTACTCCGGGATGGCGGTGCGCATGAGGCCCCCGGCCACCGGCAGGGCCTCGAAGACCGTCACCGGGAAGCCCAGGCGGGCGAGATGGTAGGCACAGGTGAGACCCGCGGGTCCGGAGCCGAAGACCGCCACTCGCTCCTCGCGCCGGGGCTCGACCGGAACGGCCTGGGACAAGGCCCACTCGCGGTCCTTGGTGAGGATGTAGTGTCCGAGAAAGGCCTTGAGGGCCTTGATGGCGACGGGCTGGTCGAACTCGCCGCGCTGGCAGACCTTCTCACAGGGGCTGTGGCAGATGGTCCCGCAGACGCTCACGAACGGGTTGTCTCGGCGGATGAGGGACCACGCCTCACGGTAGCGCCCCCGGGCCACGAGAGTGACGTAGCCGTGGGTGTGGACCCCGGCCGGGCAACCCAGCCGGCAGGGCGACACGCCCCGCTTCTCGATGAGGTACGCGTTGGGTATCGCCTGGGGGAAGGGCTTGTACACGGCCTTGCGGGAGGTGAGACCCATGTTGAAGTCGTCGGGCCTGTCCACGGGACAGACCTCGGCGCACGACCCGCAGGAGGTGCACTCGACCTCATCTATGTAGCGGGCCCGCTTGCGCAGGACCACCTCGTAGGCGCCCTCCCGCCCGCTGACCTTCTCGATCTCGGATAGACTGTGTATCTCGATGTTCGGATGGTTGGCGCATTCCGACATCTTGGGGCCCAGAAGGCACATCGAGCAGTCGTTGGTGGGGAAGGTCTTGTCCCACTGGGCCATCTTCCCGCCGATGGAGGGGCCGTCGGTGACGAGATGGACAAGGAACCCCGCCTCGGCGCAGTCGAGGGCGGCCTGGATGCCCCCGATCCCCCCGCCGACGACCATGACCGCACCGGTCGGCCGCCTCCCCTCCCGGGCCCCGGCGACCCTCTCCTCAGAAGCCATAGCCCCCGCCTCCTTCCGCCCTTCCGGTTCCGCTCCGAATAGCTGGCTTTGCGATTGTGTTCACATGTACCAAATATCACAAATATTCAGGAAACTATATTCAGGTTTCTCTCATAGACCTGACAATCCTTCTAAGCTCCACCCCGCCCCGGCCTGGTCACCCCGGGCTCTGTCGGCTGGTCCGGACGGGTCCGGATGGACGGGTAGACCGATAACTGGGCTCATGCAGGCATCGGCGTCCTTGCAGCGAAAGACAAGGTCAGGAAGAGTGTGGCATTGCCTCCAGGAGACGACAGGAAGGGGTGTGGGAGACGTGGACCTGACACACATCCTTGGATGGGGTTCCCCTGTCGGCTTGGCGATCTTCCTCGTGGGCTTGGGTCTTTTCCTCTGGCTCATCTCTCAGGCCAGACCGCGGTGAGCCGGTGTGACACGGGGTACGTGGTATCAGCTGTACGGGCTGATGGCCGGCCGGCTCATACGCGGCAGGCTCACCGTGCTCGCGACGTACGACCACGTGGAGTACGGCGAGTGACAGAGCCGGTACGCGCACAGGCGGACGGACTCTACTCCCTCTTCTTCACCAACCCGTGGGTGTGGGCGTAGATGGCGAGCTGGGTGCGGTCCGACAGGCCGAGCTTCGAGAGGAGCGACGTGATGTGGGCCTTGACCGTGCGCTCGGTGATGAAGAGCCTCTCCCCTATCTCCTTGTTCGACAGCCCCTCGGCCACGAGGAGGAGGACCTCCATCTCGCGCTGGGTCGGGGACTCGCCCTTGGGAGCGTTCATCTCCCGCATCACGCGTTGGGAGGCCACCGGATGCAGGACCGACTCCCCGCGGTGGGCGCGGCGGATGACCTCCCCGAGTTCCTCCGCCGCCACGTCCTTGAGCATGTAGCTCCTGGCCCCGGCCTTGAGGGCGGGGATGACCCTGCTGTCATCGGTGTAGCTCGTGAGGACCACCACGCAGGCCCCGGGCCGCTCGGAGACGATGCGGCGCGTGGCCTCGACCCCGTCCATTCCCGGCATGACGAGGTCCATGAGGATCACGTCCGGCTCCAGCTCCCGGCTCAGCCGGCAGGCCGTCTCCCCGTCGCCGGCCTCGCCGACCACCTCGAAGTCCGCCTCCGTCTCCAGGTAGCTGCGGAGTCCCCTCCTGACGATCTCGTGGTCGTCGCACACCAGGATACGTATCATCGACCGGCTTCCTCCCCTTGTCCGCCTGCGGTCGTCTCCTCACCCTCACCGACACCCGTGAGGGGGAAGGAGGCCCTCACGGTCGTCCCTCTCCCCGGAGCACTACGCACGACCAGCGAGGCCCCGACGGACTCGGCCCGTTCGCGGAGACCGTTCAGCCCGAGAGCCGTGGGGCGGACGGCCGCCGACGGGTCGAACCCCCGGCCGTCGTCGCTCACGGTGAGGACCACATCGTGTGGGGCCTGAAGCTCGAGGGAAACCGTCACCTTCTCGGCCTCCGCGTGCTTGACGACGTTGTTGAGCGCCTCCTGGGCAATCCTGAACAGAGCCTCCTCGGCCCGGGGGTCGAACCGCCCGAAGAAGTCGAGTCTCGTCTCGCACTCGATGCCTTCCCTGTGGGCAAAGGTCTGAAGGTAGTCCTTGAGGGCCGGGCCCAGTCCGTGCTGCGCGAGTGTCGTCGGGCGCAGCTCGAGGATGAGGTCGCGCATCTGCTTGTGAGCGGAGCGGGCCAGGGCCTCGATGTCGGCCAGGGCCGCCGCCACCTCGCTCACCCGGGCGGGGTCGCCGTCGGCGCCCTCGAGGCGGCGACGCGCCGCGGCGGCCTGCATCGAAAGGGAGAACACCTGCTGGTTCACGGTGTCGTGAAGGTCCCGCGCGAGACGCGTCCGCTCTTCCAGGGCCGCCAGCCTCCCGGCCTCCTCCGCCAGGCGCCGGTTCCTCTCCGCCAGAGACCTGAGACCGCCGATGGCCTCCTCCAGGCTTTCGGCCATGGCGTTGAGCTCCTGCTCGAGAAGGCCTATCTCGTCGGGCTGTCCGGGCTGGATGCGTGACCCGTACTCACCGCGCGCCAGGGCCGAGGCGAAGCGGCCGACCTCACGGAGCCGGAGCTTGAGCCCCCTGGAGAGCCGCAGCCCCACAGCGGCGCCGAGGACCAGGGCCCCCAGCACGGCCAGAGCCCCCCAGAGGACGACCGCCCCCGGACCCGCGTCCCGCAGGGCCGCACCGCCGACCAGGAGCGCGCTCAGAGCGGCGGCCCCGAGGGCCACCTTCACGTGCGATGACAGAAGACGCCACTGGACACCGAAGAAGCGCTCCTGCAGCGGCAGACCATCCTGTTTCTCGGACGTGGATGCAGAATCGGGCAAGGTCAGGTCTCCCTCTATCTACCTGACGCGTATCTCTCCGAAGGTGATGTCGATGCCGATGAAGAGCCGGCTTCCACCGGCCTCGGTGCCGTCGCCGCCGAGCGCGGGGCGGCGGGCCGCGAGGTCGATCCCGGTTCCGCTCCGGTGCTCCTCGAAGACCCGGGCCTCCCCGGTCATGCAGCGGACCTCGGCGACGACCTCCATGTCCTTGGGGACGCGGAGGTCGATGTCCCCGGCCCAGGCCCGGATGACGAGGTAGTTGTCACCAGGCTGGAACCTGGCCGTGGTCAGGTCGAGGTCGATGTCCCCCACCCACAGATTGATTCTCATCGGTGACTTGAAGACCCACGGGCGGGCCCCGAAGCGGACGTCGCCGATGAGGCTCGAGATGCCGCCGTGAATTGCGGCCTCCGACGTCTGCTCCCACTCCCACCTCCGTCGGCGTGGTCTCAGGAGGATGGTGAGCCCCAGCCCCACCAGGAGCAGCGGCAGGGTCCAGTGGGCCACGTCCCCCCAGTCGTAGGGGGACAGGGAGAGGTTGGAGAGGAGCTGGGCCGTCGCGCCCGCCAGGAACCACAGGGCGACCAGGCGGACGCCGAGGCTCCCCCCGACCCTTATGCGCTTCGTAGCGGTGTCCCGGCCCACGGTCACGAACGCCTGGCCCGCCGCGAACTTCAGCGCAGGCCAGATGACCAGCAGCGGCCAGAGGCCCCAGATGCTGAACCGAGCGATGTACCCGAGGTTCGAAGCCAGCAGGAGAAAGCCGACAAGCAGCAGCACGGCTCCCCAGAAGACGTTTCGCGGCATAGGGTCCTCTCCCCTCGGTCCTCAGTCTAGCAGAAGTCTCCACTGACGGCAGACGGGCTTTCTTGCTCTCTCAGCTTACACCGCGAACCGGTTCGGGTGCGACGTCCCGCAGGGAAAGGCGTCACGTGGACCGAAGGGACGAAACCGGGCTGAACCTGGGTCCAATAGGGCCGGCCCGGGCGGGCGCTCCCCTGCGCGCTCCAGGGACCGAAGCCGGCCGGGAGGGCCTGTAGGGGGCGTGAGGCCGTGAACGAGGAGAACGGCAAGGCGCCGGCTGCGGACGGAGACCGCAGCCCTCTCCTGGCCGCTGTCCGCCCATCACGCTCACCACAGCGGCCAGCTGCTGCGACTGAGGCGGCCCTGGCAGGCGCCGGCCGAGACACGCAGCCCAACCCCGCGTCACCCGGGGGCAGAAGGCCGGTCGGAACCTTGACCAAGACGCGAATCGTCGTCTACCTGTCCCTGTTCCTCGCCATGGCCGGTTTCGGCATCACCATCCCCATCCTTCCTTTCATCGCCCGCGACCTGGGGGCCAGCCCGGTGGAGGTCTCCCTCCTGATCAGCCTCTTCGCCATGGCCCAGTTCCTCTCCGGACCCGTCTGGGGAAGCATGTCGGACCGCTTCGGGCGCCGGAGGATGCTCGTGGTCGGACTGCTCGGCTACGCCCTGTCGTTCGTCCTCGCCGGGCTGTCCCGGAGCCTGCCGGCCCTGATCGGCTCACGGGCCTTGGGCGGGCTGCTTTCGGCGTCCATCTTCCCTTCCAGCCAGGCCCTTATCGCCGACGTGACCGAGCCCGCCGACCGCGGCCCGGCCATGGCCGCCATGGGGGCCTGGATAAACCTGGGCTTTCTCTTCGGACCGGTCGTCGGCGGGGCCCTCTCCGCCTTCGGCCAGAGGGTGCCCATGTTCGTGGCCGGAGGGGTCGTCGCCGCAACCGCCCTCCTCGCCGCCGTCCAGCTGATCGAACCCAGCCGGGCGGCCGGCGGAGGGGCGCGAGGAAGAACCGGCGCCACGGCCCTGCGGAGCGCCTGGCCGCGCCCTGCGGACATCGCCGAGGCCGTCACCAGCCCCATCTCGCCCTACCTCTGGCTCACCTTCGCGGTCAGCTTCAGCCAATCGGGGCTGACCGCCCTCCTCGGGTACTTCGTCATGGACCGTTTCGGCGGGACCTCTTTCGACGCGGGCACCATCTTCACGTCCGTGGGCCTCACCGGCTTCCTCATGCAGAGCCTTCTCGTCGGCCGGCTCATCCGCCGCTTCGGGGAGCACCGGCTGTCCCTGTGGGGCACGGCGGTCTGTGTCGCCGGCTTCCTGCTCCTGCTTCCCGCCGCCGACCTGGCGGCGACCGTCGGCGCCGCCGTGGTCATCTCCCTCGGGACCAGCGTGCTCAGACCCTCGCTGACCTCGGCTGTCTCCTGCCGCACCCCGCTCCCCCAGGGGCTGACCATGGGCGTGCAGTCCTCGCTGGACAGTCTGGGACGGATGACAGGCCCCGTCGTGGGCGGTTGGATGTACGGGTTCAGCCTCACCCTGCCGTTCTGGTCCGCGGCGGCGGTGATGGGGACCGTCGGGGGCTTCGCCGCCCTGCGGCCCGGGACGACGCCCGGGAGGGAGTCAGACCTGGGTCGGGGACGGGTCCCGGTGGCCGGGTCAGCCGCCGCCGCAGCCTGGCGGCAGGCCTCTCCGCCGGACGCCGGCTCAGCCCGGCAGGAGGACCCTCCCCGTGAGCGAAGCCAGGGACCGATGACGGCCCGAGAACCCGACCGGGGGAGCTGAGGAGGACGACGGGGATGACGTCGGGTGCACACGGAGTGCGGTCAAGCCGCCCGGAAGATGTTGTCGCCGCCGAGGGGCTCTTCAAGTCCTTCGGCCGGACCCGCGCCCTGGACGGCCTGTCGCTGACGGTCCGTCGGGGGGAGAAGTACGGTCTGGTGGGGCCGAACGGTTCCGGCAAGACGACGCTCATAAGGACGGTCGTCGGGCTCATCGTCCCGGACTCGGGGACGGTGAGGGTCTTCGGGGAGAGGGTCCCGTCCGCCGGGGTCTCGAAGAGGGTCGGCTACATGACCCAGGCCGCCGCCCTTTACGAGGACCTCACCGTCCGCGAGAACCTCCGCTTCTTCGCCCGCCTGTTCGGGACCGGGACCGGCAGGCGCCTGTCGGCCCGGGTCGAGGAGACCCTGGAGCTGGTCGACCTCGCCGACCGCGGTGACAGCCCCGT
Organism: uncultured Eubacteriales bacterium; assembly: GCA_913063835.1. Lineage (GTDB taxonomy): Bacteria > Bacillota > Sulfobacillia > UBA995 > UBA9673 > UBA9673. Next base: position 16,574 of record CAJXZV010000008.1, on the reverse strand, counting down.
CCGCACCCTCAGCGGCGGCATGCGTCAGAGGGCGAGCCTCGCGGCGGCCCTCATCCACGAACCGGAGCTTCTCCTCCTCGACGAACCCACGGTCGGGGTCGACCCCGAGCTCCGGCGGGCCCTGTGGGACCACTTCGACCGGCTGAACGCCCAAGGGCGGACCTTCATCATCTCCACCCACATCATGGACGAGGCCGAGCGGTGCGACAGGGTCGGCTTCCTCCGGGCAGGACGGCTCATCGCCGAGGGCGCCCCCTGCAGTCTCCGGGAGAGGGCGGGCTCGGCCACGCTCGAGGAAGCCTACCTCTGGCACGCCGGACGGTCGGACGGAGGTAAGACGGAGTGACCGACTCGCTCGGACGCATCGGGGCCATCGCCGCCCGCATCGTCAGGCAGTTCCGCCGCGACCCGCGGACCATCGCCCTCGTCTTCCTGGCACCGGCTCTGGTGATGACCCTCCTCGGCTACGTCATCACCGAGAAGACCACGCCGGTGACCCTGGGCTACGCCGACCTGGACGAAGGGGTCTTGCTGGGGGGAACGGCTCTCCGGTTGGGGCCGCTCCTCCGCGACCTCCTCGCGGACGAGGGGCTGGAGGTGCGCGACTACGCCGACGCGGCCCGACTGGAGACAGACGTCCGCCAAGCCGACCTGAGGGCGGCGGTCATCGTCCCGCCGGACTTCACGGCAAGGGTGCTGGCCGGAGAGGGCTTCGAGGGACTCCGCCTCCTCCTCGAGGGAAGCGACCCCGTCCTCTCGGCTGACGTGGCCCGGCGCTTCGGGGCGGCGGTCCAGGCCCTGCCCCGGGCCGCCCTCGCCAGGCTGCAGACGACGGCGCAGCCTGGGGTGCCTCCCGAGGTCCCGGCCGACCCCACCCGGCTCGCCCCGCCGGGACAGCCGGCGGTCGAGTACGCCCACGGCGGGCCGGACCTGGGGACATTGAGCTACTTCGCCCCCGGCTACGTCGCCTTCTTCGCCTTCTTCTTCACCTTCCTCCTGACGAGCGTCTCCTTCCTCCGGGAGCGGTCGTCAGGGACCATGGAACGGCTCCTGGCCTCGCCGGTGAGGAGGGGTGAGATCGTCCTCGGCTACCTCCTGGGCTTCGGCCTGTTCGCCCTCCTCCAGTCGCTCATCATCCTCCTCTACGCCGTCTACGTCCTCGGGGTCGAGCTGGCGGGAAGCCTCGCCTCGGCCTTCGCGGTGGAGGCCCTGCTCGTCGCTGTGGCCGTGCTCATGGGCATCTTCTTCTCCTTCTACGCCAGGAACGAGTTCCAGGTCATCCAGTTCATCCCCATCGTCATCATCCCGCAGGTCGTCCTGTCGGGCTTCCTCACCCCGCTCGAGACGATGCACGAGGCCCTCCGGTGGCTCGCCCACGCCATGCCCATGACCTACGCCAACCGCGCCCTGCGGGCGGTCATGATCCGCGGCTGGGACCTGGGGACCGTCACCGCCGACCTCGCCGCGCTGGCCGGGTTCGTGCTCCTCTTCACCGCCCTCGCCTCGCGGATGATAAAGAGACAGGTCGCCTGACGCCTCCGTCACACCTGGAGGCCGGCCACGAAGCCCTCGTGGATGGCCTCCCCGAGGCGGCGGGGCTCGGCGCAGTCGCCGACAACGAAGAAGCGGGCGTACTCGCGGCGAAGCTCGCGGGCGAGCTCATCCTCCGGTTCCGAGCCCAGGGCGAGGACCACGGTGTCGGCCTCGACCACCCTCTCGCGCCCGTCGGGGCCCACGACTTTCAGCCCCTCGTCCACAACGGCCGTTATCCGGTGCCCGGTCAGGACGGTCACGTCCGCCTCGGCCAGCAGGCCCAGGAGCGCCGTGCGGTTGACGGGGTTGAGGTCCCCGGCCGCCTCGGGAAGGGTCTCGACGACGGTGACCTGTTTGCCTTGACGGGCCAGGTCGAGGGCTGTCTCACACCCGACGAGCCCCCCTCCGGCGACGACCACCCTGTCACCCTCGACCGGAGCCGGGCGCCGTTCCGCCTCCCCTTCCCCGCGGGTGGGGCCGTCCCCCCGCGCACCCAGCCCCAGGGCACCCAGAGCGGCGGCGAACCGGGCCGGCTTCTCCAGGCCCGGCCTCGGCCGGTGGAGGTCCCAGGCCTTCACCACGTGCCTCTTGTCGGCCCCGGGCACGGCGGCTCCGGCGGGGCGGGCCCCCGTCGCGACGATCACCGCGTCGGGCCTCTCCCGGGCGATGTGCTGGGGCGTGGCCTCTGTCCGAAGCCGGACCTCCACCCCCAGCTTCTCAAGACGGGTCCGGAGGTGCTCGAGCGGGTAGGTCAGCGCACGTTTGAAGGCCGGGGCCGAGGCCAAGAGGAGCTGGCCTCCGAGCCTGTCCGACTTCTCGAACAGGACGACCGTGTGTCCCCGCTCGGCGGCCGTGCACGCCGCCTGCATCCCGGCCGCTCCCCCGCCGACGACGACCACCCTGCGCGGCGTCTCCGCCCGCCGCACCTCGTAGTACTTCTCCCGTCCGGCCCGGGGGTTGACCACACACCCCAGGGGCTTGCCGGCCAGGAGGTTGCCCACGCAGTACTCGTTGCACATGATGCACCGCCTGAGTTCATCCTCCCGGCCCTCGAGGGCCTTCCGGGGCCATTCCGGGTCGGCGATGAGGCCCCGGCCGGAGGCCACGAAGTCGCACTGCCCGTCGGCCAGGACCTGGTCCGCGAGGGCCGGCTCGAAGATGTTCCCGACGGCGATGACCGGGACGTCCACGACCTCCTTCACGGCCGCGGCAAGGGTGACCAGGGGACCCCGGCCGAAGTACAGGGGCGGGAAAATCCAGGGCATGGCCTCGTAACAGCCGGCATCGACGTGGAGGGCCGTCGCCCCGGCCTCGACCAGGCGGCGGGCGATGGCCCGGGCCTCCTCCAGCGGCCGGTCCCCCGGCACCTTGAGGTCGGCCGAGAACCTGAAGCTCACCGGGAAGTCCGGCCCCAGGCGCTGGCGCACGGAGCCTATGAGTTCAACGGCGAACCGGACCCTGTTGTCAAGGCTCCCTCCGTACTCGTCCGTCCGCGTGTTCCAGAGCGGCGAGAGGAACTGGTCCACCAGGTAGCCGGCATGTCCGTGGATCTCGATGGCGTCGAAGCCGGCCGAGGCCGCACGCCGGGCGGCCTCTCCGAAGGCCTGGACGAGGCGGGCTATCTCCTCCCGCGACAGACCCCGGGCCGTGGTCTTCGGGTCCGTGAAGGACGGGATGTCCGACGAGCTCACGAGTCCCCGGCCGGGTGGGGCCTGCCCCTGGCGCCCGAAGCCCGGGGTGAGCTGGATACAGGCGGCCGCTCCGTGGTCGTGGATGACCCGGGCGAGGTCGCTGAACCCCGCGATCTGGAGGTCGGAGTCCAGGCGCAGAAGGTTGCCGGCAGGTGTGGGGTCGATGTCGCCCTCGACCCCGACCACCTCGGTGATGACCATCCCCACCCCGCCGAGGGCCCGCTCGGCGTAGTAGTGGAGGTGGCGGTCGGTCACGCGGCCGTCCGGGGTGGCGAAGCCGGTGCCCATGGGGGCCATGATGATGCGGTTCCGGAGCGTCAGCCTCCCGAACCGGCCCTCGCTGAAGAGGTGCGGGTACCTGTCGTAGCCGGGTGGGCCGCATCGGGGGCCCTGCGTCCCGTTCGTCATCCTGGGTCGTCCCTTCCTGAGACCGGATTCCGGAAGGTAGTCTTCCCGGATGACGAGAAAAGGCCGCCCTCTTCCGGGCGGCCGTCTTCGTGCGGTGTCCGGTGGTCGGCGGGTCAGTTCCCGCCGCCCTGACCCTCGTCCTGTCCCTGCGTCTGTTCCTCTTCGTGACCCATGCCGGGGCCGGGAAGCATCCCGCGGAGGCGCGAGAGGAACCGGTCTATGACTTCCGGACGCCCAGGGGCCAGACCCTCACGAATCCGTTCCATGACCCTGAGGCAGACCTCCCGGCCGATATCACTGGCCTCCAGGGCGAGCCTGACCGCCCCTCGGGCCTGGTCGGGCACCCGCTCGAGGACCTGTCCGAGCACCTCCCGGCTCCTGCGGGTGGCCCGCTCAAGGGCCAGCAGGGCCTCGGTGATGTCCCGTCCCTGCGCCGACGCCCTCTCCACCTCGAGGGCGGCCCTTTCGGCCAACTCCCGGTACCGTTCCATGGTCCTTTCCACCAGGGACTCCTTGCCGCGCCCGGCCAGGGCCTCGGCTTCGGCCAGCCTGACCTCGAGAAAGCGGGCCATGAGGACCAGCCGGTCCTCAGTGGAGCGGGCCAGGGCCAGGCGGACGCGCTCGAGGAGCTGTTTCACGAAGTAGAAGGGGGAACCCGGGAGGAGGCCGGGGTCGGGCAGGGGGGGCTCCTCTCCTGTCCCGTCCTGCGCCCCGACCACCGGAGCGGCCGGCAGGACCAGCAGGGCGAAGACGAGGACAGAGACCGCCAGACGCAAGCGCCCGGAGTGCTCTCTCATCACAAACCCTCCTTTCCCTCTCTTCCCTTTCCACTACAAACTCTTCGGACCGGCCGGCCCGAATCTGCGGGTGGGGGGCGCTCTAGCCGACGACGAACCGGGCCGTGCTCCCCTCCCGGCCGCGGACGACCTCCAGCCGAGCCTCGACGCGCTCCCTCAGCTCGGGGACGTGGGAGATGATGCCGACCAGCCGCCCGCCCTGCTGGAGGTCGACGAGGGCCCGGAGGGCGAGGTCGAGCGCCTCCGGGTCGAGGCTGCCGAAACCCTCGTCGACGAAGACGGTGTCCAGGCGAACGCCGCCCGCCCTGGCCTCGACGACCTCGGCCAGGCCGAGGGCCAGCGACAGGGAGGCGAGAAAGCCCTCGCCGCCGGAGAGGGTGGCTGTGCTGCGCGTCGTCCCGGTGTAGGCGTCGTAGACCTCCAGGTCGAGCCCTCCCGTCCTCTGGCGCCGGTCGGCCGGTTCCAGGACGCGCTGGAGGCGGTAGCGTCCCTGACTCATGACGGCCAGCCGCCGTGACGCCGCCTCCAGGACCTCGTCCAGGAGTGCGGCCAGGACGTAGCGCTCGAGGCTCATCCTGAGGCGGTTCTCGCCTGACGCCACCTCGGCCAAGTGCCCCACGACCCCGTGCTGGGCCTCGAGGCCGGCCAGCGTCCGCTCCAGGCCCTCGACCTCCTCCAGGGCCTTCTCCAGGTCGCGCACCTGGGCGCCGAGTTCGGTGAGGCCGGTCAGGGCCCTGTCCCGGCGATCCTCGGCCCGCCTCGCCTCCGCCCTGAGTTCCTCGAGGTCGGTCCTTGTGAGGTCCCCGGCCAGCCGCTGGGCCCGTTCGGCCTCCCACCCGGCCCCGGCGAGGTGCTCGGCGAAGCTCCGCCGCTGTTCCTCCAGCCGGCGGCGTGCGGCGTCGGCGGCCTCCCGGGAGGCCTTCAGGGCCTCCTCGGCTCGGGCGAGGTCCTTCTCGGCCGCCGCGAACCCGCTCCGGGCGACCTCCAGGGCCTTCCGGAGCTCCTCCAGCTTCTCCTCGGCCTCGACCGTCGCCCGCTCCAGAGCCGCCTCGTCGCGCAGGGCTCCGGGAACCTCGACCTCCATCCGGGCCACGTCGGCCCTGGTTCTCTCCAGCTCCAGGGCCGCCCTCTCCCGCTCCTTCTCGGCCGCGTCCAGCAACTGTTCGGTCTCGTCCCGGCGCCGGCGCAGGCCCTCGGCTTCCCCCTTGAGCCGCTCGATTCGGGCGAGGCCCTCCTCGGCTTCCCGGAGGGCCTTCCTCACCTCGTCCGTCTCCCTGGCGAGGTCCTCCTCGCGGGAGGCCGCCGCCTCCCCCATGCCCTCCTCGACGGCCTGCATCTGGGCCCGGAGTCCCGCAACGGCCTTCTCCTGCCGGGCGACCTCCTCACGGGCCCTCTCCACGGCCTCCTCCAGCTCCACGAGTTCGGCCCCCTTGCTCTGGAGGGCCTCGTGGGTCGGGACCTCCCCGCCGGAGACCGCCGGGGCCGGATGTTCGGTGGACCCGCACACAGGGCACGGCTCCCCCGGCTTCAAGGTCCCCGCCAGGACGGCGGCCTGCCCTTTCCTCCATGCCGCCTCGAGTCTTTCGAGCTCCCGGCGGGCCGCCCGCCGCCTCTCCCGAGCGGCGGCTTCCTTGGCCCTGAGCCGCGCCAGGGCTGCCTGTTCCTCCTGAGTCCGGCCGCGCAGACGGGCGAGCTTGGACGCCAGCTCCAGAACCCGCTGCCCCTCCTTGAGCCTGGTCCTCAGCCCCTCCACGCGGACGACGAGGGCGCGCTCCTCCGTCAGGAGCCCTTCCCTCTCCTCAAGGTCGGCGCGGAGCCGTTTCAGCTCGGCCCTGGTTTCTCTCGAGGCCTTCTCCCGGACCTCGAGAGCCTCCGCGGCGGACGCCAGCCGCCGTCTGGCCGCCTGGAGGGTTTCGACCTTCGGGGCGAGCTCCTTCAGCCAGGCGAGACGGCGCGAGGCCTCCTCCCTCTCGGGCGCGCGGCGTTCTTCGGCGGCCAAGGCCGCCTCCGCCGCCTCGCGGCGCTCGCGTGCGGCCTTCAAGGCCTCCTCACGCCGTCGCCTGTCACGCTCGGCCTCCTGGAGCTCCTCCTCCCTCTCGAGGACCTTCTCCGCCTCCCGCACCAGGAGGCCGGCGACCTCGGCCCCGCGCCGGAGGGTCTCCAGTTCCCTGTCGGCCTCCGCCCGCCGTTCGAGGAGGGCGGTCCGCTTCCGGGCCATCTCCTCGCGGCTGTCCACCCCGGCACGCCCCAGGACGTCGGCCCGGCGCTCGAGCTCCCCCCGTATCCTCATCTCGAGGTCCTTCTTCCGGTCCTTCAGGGCCTGCTCGACATCACGGTAGAAGGTCGTCCTGAAGAGGGTCTCGAGAATCTCCTGCCGTCGTCGGACAATGTCGCCGCGACGGGAGGGCTCGGCCGCGAGGAGCTCCCGGAAGCGCCCCTGGGGCAGAACGATGACCTGCCGGAACTGGTCGGAGCGGAAGCCCAGGAGGTCCTCCACGCGGCGGGTGACGGCCGTCACCCCCGTTTCGAGGACCTCGGCCGCACCACGGCCCGCCCCCGGTGGGGTGCCGCGGCCCGACCCCCGTGGGGCCAACCGCTCCAGGACGGCCGCCGCCGGCTCGGTGGTCGTCCCCGTCCCGCGCCTCTTCGGGCGCTCCCACTCGGGGCTCCGCGTCACCCGGTAGGCCTCCCCGCCGAGGGCGAACTCGAAGACGACCTCGGTCCGTGTCCCCGGGCGGGCGTGGTGGCTCCTCATCTCCCGCCCTTCGCGCTCGGCGCCGCTCGTGTCGCCGTAGAGGGCGTAGCAGATGGCGTCCAGGATGGAGGTCTTCCCGGCTCCGGTCGGCCCGTGGATGAGGAAGAAGCTGCGGCCGCCGAGCTCCGAGAAATCGAGCTCCTGCTCCCCGGCATAGGGCCCGAAGGCCCTCATGACGAGTCTCAGCGGCCTCATCAGCCGGCCTCCCTCTGCCGGCGGCGCAGGTCCTCGACGACCGAGGCGTAGGCCGCCTCCTGCTCCTCGGAGAGCTGCTCTCCGGTGACGTCCAGGAAGAAGGCTCTGAAGAGGTCCATGTCGTCAAGCCTGAGCCGTTCGGCTCCAGCCCCCTGGCCGGCGTCGCGGCCGCCGGTCCACAGGGCCGGGCGCTCCACGTGGAGGACGTTGGGGTAGACCTCCCGCAGCCTCCCGATGGGGTCGAGGACGGCCCCGGTGTCAAGAAGGGTGACCATGAGGTAGTCCTCCCGGCTCCCGGGCGGGACGCCCTGTCCGGCCAGGAGGTCCTTGAAGTAGCCCTCGACCCGGCGCACGTCCCTCCGCGGCCGGAGAGGGACCTCCTCGATTCTGACCTCCCCGTCGGCGCCCACTTCCACGAGGGTCACCGACTTTTCATGGTCGGCCTCGTCGAAGGAGTACTTGAAGAGCGAACCGGAGTAGCGGACACGGTCGGCCCCGGCGGCCTGCGGCCGGTGGAGGTGGCCGAGGGCTACGTAGGTGAAGCCCTGGAACCGCGACGGGTCCACGGTCCCCGCCCCGCCGACGCTCAAGGGGCGCTCCGACTCGCTCGAGGCGCCCCCGGCCACGAAGGCGTGGGCCACCACGACCGTGCGCCGTCCCCCGGGCGGCCGTGTCTGGAGCCCGCCCGACCCGTCCGCCCGGAGCCGGTCGAGGAACGCTCCTGTGGCGGAGTCATGGTCGTCCAGGCCGTCGAGCCCGAGGACGTGCCTGGCCACCGGGGGCTCGACGTAGGGCAGGGGATGGATATGGACCGGTCCGTGCCGGTCCTCCAGGACGACGGGGCCGCCGTCCGTCGCCGGAGCGCCCGCGACATGGAGGCCTCCCCTTTCCAGAAGCCGCGAGGCGAAGCCCAGCCGCTCCGGGCTGTCGTGGTTGCCGGCGATCATGACCACGGGGACCCGCAGGCCGAGCACAAGACGTTCCAGGACGTCGTCCAGGAGAGAGACGGCCTCGGGCGGGGGCACGGCCCGGTCGTAGATGTCGCCGGCGATGAGGACCGCGTCCACTCCGGACTCGCGGACGATGTCCACGACCTGGTCCAGGAGGTGGGCCTGGTCCTCGGTCAGGTGCTGGCCGTGGAAGATGCGTCCCAGGTGCCAGTCTGCGGTGTGGAGCAGACGCACGGCCGGGACCTCCTCCCTTCCGGGACAGGTGTCAGAGCCGCCCAGCGCCGGCCTCCGGCCGGGAGGCGCCGGCGGCCGCAGGCGCGCCACCGGTGAGGTCCGCCCAGGCTTTCCTCAGGGTCTCCGGCTCCAGGACCAGTCGCAGGCCCACGATGGCCATCACCTTGGCCGCCGCCACCACCGCCGCGTCCCCCTGGGGTGAGGCCGCCGCGGCGGCGAAGTCCGGGTGGTGCAGAACGGTCCCTTCCGGGGCGGCCTTGACCATCGGGGCGATGGCCGGGACCACCTGGCTGACGTTGCCGAAGTCGGTCGAGGCCGAGAAGTGTTTCCCGGTCCGGTCGTCCGCCCGCCGGCCGACCTCGGTCATGGCCTCGAGGGTGAGACGGGTGAGGGTGTGGTTCTCCTTTATGGGCTCGCAGATGGGCGTCTCCTCGATGTCGAGCCCGGCACCGGTGGCCAGGGCCGCGGCCCGGGCGCAGTTCTTCACCTTCTCCAGGAGCTCCCTGAGGTAGCCGAGGTCGACGGAGCGGACCCCGAACTCACACCGGGCGAAGTCGGGTACGATGTTGACGGCCTTCCCCCCGTGGGTGATGATGCCGTGGATGCGGGCGTCGGGCCTCGTGTGCTGGCGGAGGGCGTTGACGTTGTTGAAGGTCTGGATGGCCGCATCCAGGGCGTTCACGCCCTTGTCCGGGCTCGAAGCGGCGTGGGCCGCACGCCCCCTGAAGGAGAAAGACAGCCGCGCCACCCCGAGACAGCTCCCGCCGACCGCGTCCTCCGCCTCCGGGTGCATGGAGAGGACGGCGTCGACTTCCCGGTAGAGGCCTGCCGACACCATGACCAGCTTCCCGCTCGTCGTCTCCTCGGCCGGGGTCCCGTCCACGAGGACGGTCGCCTGGACGCCGGCCTCCTCGAGGGCCCGGGCCAGGGCCATCCCGGCCCCGAGGGCCGAGGCGGCGATTATGTTGTGGCCGCAGGCGTGACCCACCCCCGGCAGGGCGTCGTACTCGGCCAGGAAAGCCAGAGCCGGACGGCCCGAGCCGCGCCGGGCCCTGAAGGCCGTCTCGAGGCCGGCCACGGGCATGGTCACCTCGAAGCCCTCCGAGCGGAGCAGGTCGGCGCACCAGGTCGAGGCCTTCCGCTCCTCGTAGGCTGTCTCCGGGTTGGCGTGGATGCGGTGGCTGAGGTCCAGAAGGACCGGAGCCAGGCTGTCGACGTGCTCCTTGACGCGGGCGATGATCTCGGCGGCAGGCTTCACGTGGAATCCCCCTTCACACCGCCCTTCCGGCCCGGCCGCCGGGCCGCACGCCTGCAGTCGCCGGCCTGCGGACGGCAACTGAAGGCCGGGCGGTGGTCAAGACTGGGGTTACTCTTCTGACCGCGGGGCCGGAACCCTCCGCGGCGGAGCACAGCCTCCTCGGGTCCGACGGCCCGCGTCTCCGGCTACTCGACGGTCACCGCCAGCTCCACCGGCTCCTCGCCGGTGACATCCCTCACCGTGACCCCGCGCCCGTCGTCGGCGATCCTCACGACCTCGTAGGGATAGGTGATGACCTGGGCCACGATATCCCCGGGGCCCGGCTCGACGAACCTGACGTCGATGACCCATCCGTCCTCGGAGACGGCGACTCCGTCCACGACGACCCCGTAGCCGGCGGTGGGCCTTTCACCCATGGCGACGAGGACGAGGCGGTGGTCCCCGAACTTCTTGACGTAGACCCCGGCCTCCCCGGTCCGGCCCTCCACCCACACGAGTTCTTCGCCCACGGGCTGATGCCCGATGACGGCCCCGGACGCATCGCCGCTCTCGTCGGGTCCGGCGCCGGGGTCGGCCACCGGCCCCGGCCGACACGCCGCCAGCAGGGCTCCCACCGCCAGGGCCACGAGGAGCATCACGGTCAGTCTCTTCATGTCTCCCACCCCCACTATCTTTCACCCAAGACCGTCGCCGGCTTTCACACAGCCTTGACGACAGACCAGGCTCCCCGGTTCCAGACCATCCGAGTTCCGAAGGCCGTCAAGTCCCAGCTTCTGGGGGGGACCCAACCGCGAGTACACAGGGGAACCGTGAAGATGGTCGTACTACATCACCTTGGGTTGAATGCAACCGACCACACTCACTAACGGTGTGCGGCGATCGACGGCGTCAAGCACCTTGCCTACCTCGCCCCACGAGATGGACCGCAGGATCGTGGACAGGCGATACGCCTGCGGCCATCCCACCGCCCTGCTCAGGTCGCCTGGCAGAAGACCTTCGCGGTGCGCGTAGCGCAGGAAGACACGCAGTACACCACAGGCATCTCTGATTGTCGTCCGGGCCATGCCTCGGCGACGAAGGCACTGCGAAGCGTCGCAGAGAGTTCTGCCAGCTGACTGACACCGATTTGGACGAGGTAGGCCGCGAAGCGATGAAGGTGGTGACGGTAATGGCGGATGGTGGCAGGCCGAAGACCGCGTTCTGAAACCAGGTGCCCGAAGAAGCCGGGTAGCGTTTCAACGAACGAATCCTTGAGCTGCGGGCGGCCCGTGCCCTTGAATCCGGGTGTTCCCTGCTGCGTTATGTGCCGGATGCTCGAAGGCCCGCAGCATCGCGGCCAGGAGCTCAAGCTGGTTCTCCGCCCGGACATACTCGGCATATAGCATCCGGGAGCAGCTCAGGGTGAAGATGACCACCCACGGCCTCCGCGTCGAGGTGGCCCACGCCCACCTGGCCCTGCCGGCCGGACTGTATCCGTTCTGGCTGCTCCGGGAATCGGCGTGCGTCTCAGTCTGGGCGCCCCGACCCTGGCCGTGTTCGGCGAGATTGTCCGGGACAGAATGCCATATCCAACAGGAGTCCCCATGCCATTGGCAAACGAATGATAGGGGCTCGCGGTGTTGGTGGCAACTAGGAAGAAGAAGCAGTCCAGTCGAGGCCAACCCAAACCACTAACTGCGGAATACCGGCGTCAGATAGGAAGTAGTCACGACCCATAGCGTCCTTTAGACGGACCAGCGGGAGCCTGTCGTTCTGTAGGTGCGTCTGAACCCATGCCTGATTGAATTGCCTGTGTAACCCGACATTGAGCGCTCCCAAGACCGAACAAGCCACTAACAGCAGGTAGGTAAGCGTATACGCACGGCTCCTTCAGCTGTGCCACCTCCAGTTACTGGGAGGCTCCCGGCCGGTACACTACGGGTTCGGACAGCCACCGCACTGCTGGACGCAGGTCTCCGTGGTGTGACTGTACACGAGGAACATGCTCCTATGCTTCGCATACTTCTCCGGCGCGACAGTCGATTGCGGTTGCCTGGTACGGGGCGAGAAAATCAGCGGAAGCGTCGTGGTGCGCAACGTGGTGTTGATTGCAACTCTTCTCATGGTCGACTCCAACCCCGTCACGCAAGCCATCCGGCGCCTGGCGCGAAGGAGGAACTGATATGATTGCACGTCGCAGCCGACCCCCGGGCAGACTGGGCCTGCCGCTACCCCACTTCCTCACCTGGGTGTGCTTCCTGGTCTCGGCCGCATTGCTCGTGACCGCCCTCGGAGTGGAGGGAGGGATGAAGGGACGACTGGAGGAGGCCGTAGCCGAGGCCCCGGCCGACGTGTTCGAGGTGTTCCGAGAGGGTACGCGCTCTCGCGTCTTAGGCGACCTGGTGCTCATCGAGGGCTGCTACCAGTTCCCGCTCTCGGTCCGCGAGCTTCTGCAAGAACTGCCCAGCCTGGCGGGGGTGGCGGCGCAAGGAATCGGTCCCACAGCCCCCGCCGTGCGGACGAAGCGCTTTGAGAAGGAACCCTTCATGACCACCCAGGAAGCCCTCGACTTCCTCCCGGTGACGCCGGACTACTTTGCCGTCCGGGGCATTCCACTGGCGGCGGGCCGGAGCTTCACGACGAGCGAGGCCAGAGACGGGGCCCCGGTGGCCGTGGTCGGTTGCCACGGGCATTGGTGGCCGCAGCAGACCCACCCAGGTGACCCTCCTGAGACGGTTAAAATCAGCCCCGACGACCTCAAGGCGCATGAATTTGTGCCTGGAGACACGCTTACGTTCCGTCTGGAGGCCACGTCCTCGCGTGAGTACACCTTCACTATTGTAGGCACCCTTCCGGAGACCGGCGACCTGGGGGTAGACGGATATGTCTTCGTCCCGATCGGCGCCCTTCCGCATGTCGATGAGCCGGAAGAGGGCCGCGGCGGCTTCCGTTTCTGGTGTCAGCCTCACGGCGGGGAACTGGAGAGAGCCATGGCTGACGTCCAGGCCGCCCTCGAGGAGTACAACGGTCCGGACGGTCTGGTCAGGTGCATGCCGAGTCGGATCTCGCAGTTCGTCTTCCGCACCCTCAGCAAGACTTCGGCCGCCGGGCTGCTGGCCATCAGCGGTCTGGCCCTCCTGGTCCTGGCCGGCAACCTGGTCGCCCTGCTGATGCTTCACGTCGTCAACAATTCCCCAGGAATCGGCGTGCGTCGCAGTCTCGGCGCCCCGGCCCTGGCCGTGTTCGGCGAGGTCGCCCTGGCCGCCCTGCGACTCGCCGCCCTGCCTTCGCTTCTCGGCCTTCTGGCGGGGGCGGCGCTGTCCCCCTGGACAGGGAGGCTTCTAGGGGAGTCTGTCCGGCCGGGTCTTCTCTCGCTGACGCTGAGCGCAGGCGCTGTCCTGGCTGCGACGCTCTTGGCCGCGCTCTACCCTGCCTCCCTGGCCGTCTCCCTCCCTCCCGGCCGGGTCATGCGCGGCGCCCTACCCCTCGCCATCGGAAGGCCGTTCTGGGTGGACCCGCGGACCTTCATCGTTCTTCTCCTGGTGGCCGTGGGGGTCGGGGCGGTGGTGACCGCCGCCGGCGTCGGACGTGGGGTCGACGCCGGCATCGAAGCCTACCTCGCCGGCGTCGGGGAGGGCGTGGTGGAGGTCAAGACTCCCCAGCCGGGCATGGGCCTTGCGCCGGGGGCCCCGTCCGCAGGGCCGGCAGCCCCGCTCCCCATCGACGACCGGCTACTGGCCCGACTGGCGGGCCTGTCGGGCGTCGAGGCGTCGACCCTTGCCCTGTCCATGCCCGCGACGGTGGCGCCGGGCGGGCCCTCCGGAGAGGGCGGTCCGGCGGTCACGGCCTGGGTGGCCGGGGTCAGCCCGGGGTATATGCAGGTTTGGGACCTAAGACTTTCCGGCGGAAGGTGGCTCGAGGAGGCCGACCAGGATTCGCCTGTCGCGGTCGTCGGTCACTCGCTGGCCAGGCAGTTGGGCATCGAAGGGTCGGAGGCTCCCGCGGAGCTGGTCATCGGCGGTACGACCTTCACCGTGGTCGGTTGGCTGGAGCCGCGGCAGAGCGGGGTCCTTGATTTCGCCGTCGACAGGGACAATGCGGTCTTCATCCCTCATCGTTCCCTCACGCTGATCGAGGACTCCAGGTATCAGGTCACCTCCCTGGCGATCTTCCTTAGGGCCGCCGATCGGGACGGCGCCGGCCTTGCCGACGAGGTGACCCGCTTCCTTCGTGACCGGTATCCCGGCCACACCCTCCCTCAGGTTCGCCAGCCGGCCGGTGACCTCAGCCAGGCCCAGCTGATGCAGAGGCGGACCTACCGTGTCTTCACTCTTCTGGGCGGTCTGGTGCTCGCCATGGCCGTCGTCGGACTCGTCAACCTCTTCTTCCTGCGCACATCGGAGATGCGGAGACAGATAGGCGTCAGACGCGCGTTGGGGGCCACCCTGCGGCGCATCGTCCTCCGACACATGGCCGAAGGGGCGGTTCTGGGAACTGCCGGCGGGGCTCTGGGTGTTATGGGGAGCTGGGTCGTCCTCAGCGCCACCGGCCGTGCCCTCGACTGGCCCGTGGTGCTCTCGGCGCCGTGGATAGGCGGGGCGGCCGCCCTGGCCCTCGCGGCCGGAATCCTCGGCGGACTGGTCCCTACCCTCAGCATCTGCCGCCAGCCACCCGGCGGGCTTATCCGAGGCCGGACGCCGCTATAACGAAGGGGGCATGCGCGTCATGAGGAGCTCCGGAGATATCAGACCGACTGAGGATGGGAGCGTTGTCGTTCTGCGTGACGTGACCAAGGTCTACCGTAAGGGTAGGGTCGACGTTCACGCCCTCCGCGGGGTCTCCCTGGAGATCGCCTCCGGCGACCATGTCGCCATAACCGGCCCCAGCGGCTCGGGCAAGACGACCCTTCTCAACATCATCGGGGGTCTCGAGCCGGTCTCCGGCGGGCGGTGCATCGTCAACGGCCGGGACCTCTCGCGGCTCAACGACCACCAGCTCAGCGTTTTCCGGAACCGGTTCGTGGGTTTCATCTTCCAGTCATACAACCTTCTTCCGGAATTGAACGCCTGGCAGAACGTCGCTCTCCCCCTGCTGTACGCCGGAGTCCCGGCACGGGAGAGGTACCGGAAGGCCATGGAGGCCCTGGAGAGGCTGGGCCTCGGTGAGCGCGCCTCCCACCTACCCGCAGAACTCAGCGGCGGGGAAGAACAGCGCGTCGCCATCGCCCGGGCGCTGGTCGTCCGTCCAAGACTGGTCCTGGCCGATGAGCCTACCGGCAATCTCGACTCCCGAGCCCAGGCCGAAGTGCTCTCCTATCTCAAGGAACTCCACCAGACAGGGGCCACGCTGGTGATCGCCACGCACAACCCGGACATCTCGGATTCCGCCCGACGGGTCGTCCGCCTGTCGGACGGCACGGTGGTGAGCTCGTAGAGCGGCGTGGCGGCACCCGGTGGTCCGGACGGGGGTCCCTCCTGCGCATCCTCCGGGTCCCTAACTGCGGTTGGGTATCAGAGCCGGAGCAACATACAGAGGATGCCCACCTTCTGCAGTTGCCGCTGGATGACGTGACCCGTGGGCCCCGCCTCGTAGCAGACCAGGAGCTCTTCCGGCTCGCCGAGCTTGCCCATCAGCTTGCGCAAGGCCTCCGGCGAGTTCTCAATCGCCCCCCAATACCGTGCGGGCTCGCGGCCCCTGTCGGCTCCGACGAACTTTGTGGTATCCTTCATGTAGCTGGCTCCCTTCGCTTGTAGCTCTGCGCGGTGGCAGGCACCGCCAGCGTAACCTACGTGCAGCGATCGGGGCCAGCCTCGTTCATTATGACTAGCGGAACCGGTCCGGCGGAAGCCGAGAGGACGCAGCAGATGGCGTCCAGGGTCGGGGTCTTCCCGCCTCCGGTCACTGGCTAGCCTTGGCCGATCCTCTTCCTCAGGAGCTCGTTGACGAGTCTCGGGTTGGCCTTGCCGCGGGTCTCCTTCATGACCTGGCCCACGAGGTAGCCGAGGGCCTTCTCCTTCCCCTGCCTGAAGTCTTCCACCACCGAGGGGTTCGCCTCGAGGACCTTGGCCACAACCGCCTCGAGCTCGGCCGCGTCGGAGATCTGGCTGAGGCCCTTCTCATCCACGATGGCCCGGGGGGTCTTCCCGGTCCTGAAGGCCTCCTCGAGGACGTCCTTGGCCATCTTCCCACTTATGGTCCCGTCCTCGACGAGCGAGATGAGCTCGGCGAGGGATGAGGGCGGGAAGGGGCTGTCTTTCCACCTCAGGAAGGAGGCGTCGTTCCCGCTCTCGTTGAGGAGCCGGCTGACATCGCCCATCAGCCAGTTGGAGACCTTCTTGGGGTCGTCCGCCAGCCTCGCCGCCTCCTCGAAGTAGTCGGCGAGGTGGCGCGAGGCGGTCAGGACCCCCGCGTCGTACCTCGGAAGCCCGTACTCGCGGACGAACCGCTCCCTGCGGGCCGTCCGGAGCTCAGGGAGCCCCTTCCGCACGGACTCGACCCACCCGGGCTCCAGGACGAGCGGGAGGAGGTCGGGTTCCGGGAAATAGCGGTAGTCCTCGGCCGTCTCCTTGACCCGCATGAGCCGGGTGACCCCGGCCGCCTCGTCCCAGCGGCGGGTCTCCCGCCGGACCTCCCCGCCGCCCGAGAGGACCTCCGCCTGGCGGCGGATCTCGTAGTCGAGGGCCCGCTCCACGGCGCGGAACGAGTTGAGGTTCTTCAGCTCGACCGGCACGCCCAGGGTCTCCGTGCCGGCGGGGCGCACCGACACGTTGGGCT
>CAJXZV010000007.1 GCA_913063835.1 uncultured Eubacteriales bacterium | reverse complement strand
GCCGGCTCCGGCGCGGCCGTCCCGTCCGGGCGTCCGCCGGTGGAGGCCGGTGCCCAGGCGGCCTCCCGTCCGAAGCCCGAGGTCACCGGTGGGGAGAGGGTGGAGGCGCCCCTCCCGGGCACGGTCGTGGCCGTCAGGGTCAGGCCCGGTCAGGAGGTCCGCAAGGGAGAGGTCCTTGTCGTTCTCGAGGCCATGAAGATGGAGAACGAGGTCGTCGCTCCGCGCGGGGGCATCGTCCGGGACGTGCCTGTGGAGAAGGGCGACACTGTGTCTTTGGGCGACGTGCTGGTGACACTGGAATAGTAGAAGAGAGCGGCCCCGGGGAGGAGCCTCGGGCGGCTCGGGCCGGCAAGCGGCCTCTGCGTCCGGCCGGTCCTCAGGGTCCGGGGCTTGCTGGCTCCGGCGCCTGCGGCTTAACGGCGGAGGTATCGTCTTGGACGAGGTCCTACGTTTCCTGGGCATGACCGGCCTGGCCAACCTCACCGCCGGCCAGGCGGCGATGCTTGTCATCGGTCTTCTCTTCCTTTATGCGGCCGTCATCAAGAGGTACGAGCCCTTGGTCCTCCTGCCCATCGGGTTCGGCATCATCCTGGGGAACCTGCCCCTCGCCGGCCTCATGCGGCCGCCTGCGGACGGCGCGGTCGGGGGTCTCTTGTACTACCTCTTCCAGGGGGTGTGGCTGGGCATCTTCCCGCCCCTTATCTTCCTCGGCATCGGCGCCCTTACCGACTTCGGCCCCCTCATCGCCAGGCCGGGCACCCTGATGCTCGGAGCGGCCGCCCAGTTCGGTATCTTCTTCGCCTACCTCGGGGCGCTCGGGATGGGGTTCCTCCCGCCTGAGGCGGCCTCCATCGGCATCATCGGCGGGGCCGACGGGCCCACGGCCATCTTCGTCACGACGAAGCTCGCTCCGCACCTGCTCGGGCCCATATCGGTCGCCGCCTACTCCTACATCGGCCTCGTCCCGCTGATCCAACCGCCGATCGTCAGGGCTCTCACGACCCCCGAGGAGCGGGCCGTGGTCATGGAGCAGATGAGGACGGTCTCCAAGCGGGAGCGCATCCTGTTCCCCA
Source organism: uncultured Eubacteriales bacterium (assembly GCA_913063835.1). Taxonomy (GTDB): domain Bacteria; phylum Bacillota; class Sulfobacillia; order UBA995; family UBA9673; genus UBA9673. The sequence continues at coordinate 43,514 of CAJXZV010000007.1, read as the reverse complement.
TCGTCGTCACCATCGTCGTCGGGCTCCTCGTCCCCAACTCCCTCTCCCTGGTCGGCATGCTCATGCTCGGCAACCTCTTCCGGGAGTCGGGGGTCGTCAGACGCTTCGCCAGGACCTCGGAGAACGAGATCGCCAACATCGCGACCATCTTCCTCGGGGTGACCATCGGGGCGAGCGCCAGCGCGGAGACGTTCTTCACCCCCCGCTTCCTCGGCATCATGCTCCTCGGGCTCGTGGCCTTCATCGTCAGCACGGTCTCGGGCATCCTGTTCGGGAAGCTCGTCTACCGCCTGAGCGGGGGCAAGGTGAACCCCCTCATCGGCGCCGCCGGGGTCTCGGCCGTGCCCGAGGCCGCCCGGGTGGCCCAGCACATCGGACAGGAGGCCAACCCCCGGAACTTCCTTCTGATGCACGCCATGGGGCCCAACGTGGCCGGGGTCATCGGGTCGGCCGTGGCCGCAGGGGTCTTCCTGGCCATCTTCGGTTGACGCCGCGGCAATACTAACCACATGGGCCAGAGGAAAGAGGGGTCACCGCCGTACGGTCGCCTCTGGGAGGCCGTGGCCCGCCTGGTCCGGGAGCGGCTCGGGCCTGCCGCGCGGCGGCTCGGGGCCCGGTCCGCGTCCCTGGTGTCGCGGGCCTACGCCTACCTGCGGCCCCGGGTGGGGCCCCTGTACGAGGCTGTGCGGCGCGAGTGGAGGGGGCTGACCTTCCGGGAGGCCGCCCGCCGGGTCGGCGAGGAGGTCCTCATGAACCCCCGCCGACGCAAGGCGGCCTACGCGCTCGTGGTCACGGCCTGGGTCGCCGCCATCGTCTGGGGCCGCCTCCTCGTCCCGCTGGCGACGGCCCCGTTCCTTCGGCCCACGGAGGCCTTCACCGTCGTCGGCTACTTCGAGAACGGCACCGGCGGCTTCTTCGAGGACTCCCTGCCGGCCCTCGAGGCGGCGCCCCGGGGCCTCTTCGATGTCGTCTCCCCGTTCTGGTACAACATCGGACCGGAGGGCGGGGTCGTTGAGAGGGGGTTCCGAGAGGAGGTCGTCCGCCTGGCCCGCTCCCGGGGGATGCGGGTCATCCCCCTCGTCAACAACCTCAAGACCGGTCCGGGCAACGGTCTGGAGGTCCTGACGGACAGGGCCCTCAGGAAGAGGACCACAGACGAGCTCGGCGACCTGGTCGCCCGCCGCGGCTACGACGGGCTCGCGCTCAGCTTCGAGCTTATCCCGCCTGAGGGGCGGGAGGGCTTCTCGGCCTTCGTCCGCGAGCTGGCCGACACCCTCCACGCGCAGGGAAAGGTCCTTCACGTTCTGGTCTTCTCCGACGTGGAGCTCCCGCCGTCGGTGAGCGGCCTTTACGACTACCGCGCCATCGGCGAGGCGGCGGACCGGGTCGTCCTTCTGTCCTTCGACCGTCACTGGACCCTGACCGCCCCCGGTCCGCTCTCACCCCTGCCGTGGGTCGAGGCCAGTGTGGAAAGCCTCCTCCAGCACGTTCCCAGGAGCAAGGTCATCCTGGGTATCGGCACCCACGCCTACGACTGGCCGGTCGACCCTGACGCGGGCGTCCCGGAGTTCCTGCCCACGGCCGCCGCCCTGAGACGCGCCGAACTGACGGGGGCCGAGGTCAGACGGGACCCGGAGTCGGGCCAGTCGTTCTTCACCTACAAAGGAAGCACAGGGGTGGAGCGGGTCGTATGGGTCCAGGACACCGCCCACCTGGTGGAAAGGGCGGAGCTGGCCCGCCGCCTGGGTCTGCGCGGGGTCGCGCTCTGGCGGCTGGGCTACAGTGAGGAGGGGGCCCTGGAGGCCCTGGCCCGGGCCCTGCGGCGCGGGCCTTAGAGGGTCCGAGGAGGCTTCGAGGCGGGGACGCCGTCCTGCCGCCCCCGGTCTCTGGGAGCTCTAGGAGGGCTTGAGCTTGGCGTCGGACGGAGCCCTCGTCGTGACCTGGCCCGGGACCGTTATCTCCCCGTGCTTGGCCTCCCACTGCTGGATGGTGTGGGTGAGGAGCCGGGCCACGACCTTGGCCATCTGGGGGCTCATCACCAGGGCGGTGTGTATCTGCACTTCGTCGCCGGGCAGGCCCCTCATCCCGGCTTCCAGGACTATGTCGAAGGGCCCGGCGTAAACATTGGCGTGGTTCGTGTAAAGACGGGACACCGGTACGGTCGGGCGGTCGTCCATCTCCAGCACCTCCGGGGAGAGGCTTCGCGGCGCCGGCCCGGGTCCCTCCACGCCGGTGGAAGGTTCCGCCGGGGGCGGCCTGTGGGCAGGAAGGTGGTCGGACGGGCACGAAGAGCTAGGAACTCAACCGGAGAGTCCCGTTGCTGGAGGGCCCTTTCAGAGGGCTCCAGGTGAGAGGTGATGTCGAATGCGCAGTCTGAACTTCTACTCCTCAGCCCACCACGGAAACATCCTCACGCGGAAGAAGACGTGTACGATCCGGCTCGGCGACAAGAGCGGGAAGTACCAGGAGGGGGACGTCGTCCTCGTCACCTACGGCAACCGCTTCGAGCCCCGCAAGGAGCTCTTCAAGGCCGTCCTCGACAAGGTGGAGGTCAAGCCCCTCTCGGCTCTGTCGGAGCAGGACATCAAGGGCGAAAGCCCCGACATGCGCGGGACGGACGAGGTCGTGGCCTTCCTGAAGAAGATATACGGCCGGGACATCGGCCCCGACGAGACGGTCACGGTCATCCACTTCTCGGAGATAACCTCCTGACGGAAAAGTGCTCCCGAACGACCCGCGAGGCAAGGCCGGACTGAGGCGGGATTTCCTGCGGGCCAGGCTGGGACTCGGAGCCGAGAGGGAAGCCCTCGGCGCGAGGGCCCAGCAGGCTCTCATCGACCATCCGGTCTTCCGGGAGGCGCGTTCGGTGATGGTCTACCTCGCCTTCCGGGGGGAGGTCCCGACGACCCTGGTGGTCCGGGCCTGCCTCGAGGACGGGAAGCTCGTGAGCGCCCCGGTCACCTTTCCGAAGGAGGGCCGGCTCGTGCCCCTGCGCCTGGAAGGGCGTCCGGGAGAGCTCCGCGAGGGCGCCTACGGCATCACAGAACCCGACCCGTCGGTCTGCCGTCCCGTCCCTCCGTCGGAGCTGGACCTCGTCGTCGTGCCCGGGGTGGCCTTCGACGAGCGCAGCGGGCGGATCGGATACGGGGGAGGCTACTACGACCGCTTCCTCCGCTGGGAGGCGGCCCGGGCCGTGCGGGCGGCGCTCGCCTACGAGGTGCAGATATCGGCGGAGCCCCTCCCGCTCGGCCCGTTCGACGTGAGGATGGACTTCATCTTCACCCCGGAGCGCGTCCTGCGGGGCCACGGGCGCCGGGGAGAGACAGCGGGGGTGCAGGCGAGGTGAAAGGGGCGTGAGCCGGACAGGGTGCGCCGCCGGGCGGGCGGTGCGGGCGGTGACCTTCGACGTGGGGAACACGCTGTTCCCGTTCAGGCGGGGGGAGATGGACCGCCTCCTGGGGCGGTTCCTGGAGTTCATCGAGGGCCGCTTCGGCCCCTGTGACAGGGAGGCCGTCATCAGGAGGTACGACGAGGTCAGGCAGGAGCAGTACCGGGTGAACCTGCCCCGGCTGCGGGAGAACGACCTGGTGGAGAGGGTCCGCCTCACGCTCGAGGCGGTCGTGGACGAGGTCGACCCCGAGCTCCTCTCTGACGCGGTCCTGGCCTACGTCGAGGCCCTCGCCCAGACCCTGAGCCCGGCCCCGGGGACGCGGCGCCTCCTCGAGGCCCTGAGAGAGGTCTACCCCCTGGGCGTCATCACGAACTACCCCTACGCACCGGGGACGAGGCACGTCCTCAAGGCCCACGGGCTTGAGGACTTCTTCAGCGCGGTGGTCATCTCGGCCGAATGGGAGTTCATAAAGCCCCACCCGCTCCTCTTCCGGCAGGCCGCGGCCCAACTGGGTGTGCCGGTGGAGAACCTGCTCCACGTGGGGGACGACTGGGAGGCGGACATCATCGGCGCGACGCGCGCGGGCGCCTCTTCGGTGTACTTCACGGGTCTCCGGGAGGACCCCGACCCCAGACGGGGCGACCCGGAGGGGAGACCCCTGGCTGAGGTGGACGACCTCGAGGACCTCCTGGATGTCCTCTCCGTGGCCCCTGCCGGGCCGCGGAGCCGCGTCCAGGCTACTTGGCCACCAGCCGGGTGCCGATGATGAGGAGGGCCACCCCCAGGAGACGCATCCATGTCACGGGTACCCGGGTGAGTTCGAAGAGGCCGAAGTGGTCGAGGAGGAGGGCCGCCGCGAGCTGGGCGGTGACGATGACCGACACCCCCAGGGCGGCCCCTGTCACCGGGATGGCGAAGGCCACCCCGGCGATGATGAGGACGCTCAGGACCCCGCCGAGGTAGGCGAACAGGGGGACCGTGGAGAGGGGCGGGAGCTGGCCCGGGCGCGCGGCGCGCAGGGCCAGCGCGGCGACCAGGATGACCAGGGTCAGGAGAGCGCCGGTGACGTGGACTACCGCGCTCGTTCCCACGAGCCCGACACGCTTCCCCAGTGCGGCGTTGAACGTCCCCTGGAAGGCCATGGCCGCCCCGCTGAAGGCCGCCGCGGCCAGGGCCAGGACCGTCTTGACGTCGAGCCCGCCCAGGCAGGTCACCTCCGTTCCTCAGGCCGACTTAGCTTTCCCGGAAGAGGGTTCCGCCTTGACAAGGCCGGGACGGCCGAATACCCTTCATAGAGGGAGGTAGGCCGATGCCCGAAGGCAAGGTTCCTCGCCATTTCGGACGGGTGGTCGAGTCAGCCTGGGACGTCCCCGACTTCATCAGCTCCATCCTCTCGAGCCGGTATGTCGTGAACTGGCTCAACGTGCAGGTCCCCTCCTTCAGCCAGCTCGAGGTCTTCCTTGCGGCCAACATGCCGGACGGCTCCATCCGGAGGCGGTACAGAGGGCTCATCACGGCTCTGAAGGACATCAGCCGGGCCTGGCCGCCCTACTTCAGGCTCGACGACCTGTCTCCGGAGGCGATGGGTGTCGAGGATTGGGAGGAGGTCTTCCTCCGCCTGATGCAGCGGGGCTACCCGCCGGTCATGGTGGCCGGCGTCCTCCGGGCCATCTTCCCCTATCTCACAGAGCTCCGACGGGACGAGGTCTTCCTCGGCGAAGAGATCGAGATATATTTCATGATTCCTTTCATCAGCCGGAACCATGAGCTGCCGCAGGAGCAGATCGTCCGCGAAGCCCTGCGCTACGGAGCCGACCGGCGGGAGCTGGAGTACCACCTCCACCGGCGGAAGCCACCCAAGGCCCCTTACCGCGGGGCCATCGTCCTGACCTTCAAGGACCCTGATGAGCCGGCCTTCTCCTGGCGGTCGCGCCGCGTGACCTCAGGCTGGCTGAGGGTGCCGATAATCCAGCCCCAGGTCAACATCACCACCAAGCTCGAGATGTGGTTCAATTACAACGTGGCCTTCCGAGGTTACTGGCTGGCGCAGATGTACCTCTTGGCCTCGGGGCTCAGGCGCGGCGGCCGGAGCGAGGTCCCTCCGGAGATCGACGCCGAGTGGGCCGACTTCCGCGGCCGCTTGGAGCGGAAGGTCACCTAGTCCCGGCCTTCGCGCCGCTCGGTTGGAACGCGAGGCTTTCAGGTCCAGGGTCCGCATTATCCGGCCTGCACGGGAGAAAATAGGGGAGCGGCTGATGTCGTCAGCCGCTCCCTCTGTCCTCCGGCCTAGGGCCTCGCCCGGGCGGTCAAGGCCCTAGGCTCTTACTGGGTGGTCCCGGGCGTCCGGAGGCCGGCGCCACCCGCCAGTCGGAGCTCGGCGTCCTGGATCATGCGGCGGACCATGTGACCGCCCATGGCGCCGCACTGCCGGGCCGGGTACTCGCCCCAGTACCCGTCGGCGGGCGGCTGGAGGCCGATCTCACGGGCGACCTCGTACTTGAACTGGTCGAGCGCCTGCTCGGCCCCCCGCACCAGGATGCGGTTGGACCTCTGTCCAGCACCCATTGACTCTTCACCTCCTTCGCTCTCGTGTGGTTCCTGAGGCCAAGACTGTCTCACATCTAGGCCGCCTTCCCGACCCTCTGCCAGCCTGGCGGACCGCTATTTTGAAGATTTGCCTGCGTGTTTTCCCTTCAATGACGGAGCGGCTGCTCCTGACATCAGCCGCTCCACTGTGCTGTTGAACGGATTGACCGTCATCCCGATGCCTGTGTCACCGGGTGTAGCCGTATCCACCACCACCCATGCCACCCGGGAACACAGTGCCCTGGGCCAGCCTGAGCTCGGCATCCTGGATCATCCGGCGGACCATGTGGCCCCCCATGGCGCCGCACTGCCGGGCCGGGTAGTCGCCCCAGTACCCGTCGGCGGGCGGCTGGAGGCCGATCTCACGGGCGATCTCGTACTTGAACTGGTCGAGCGCCTGCTCGGCTCCCCGGACCAGGATGCGGTTCGACCTCTGACCCGAACCCACTGCGCTTCACCTCCTCCTTCTTACTCGAGCGTGCATGAGTAGGTTGAACGGCGTGCATATGGCCCATGCTGGTGACTTTCTGGACGGCCTGGCAGGGCGGTTCGAACAAAACAAGTCGTCTAGCTGGAAAGATGATGTCGAGACGAATGTTGGAGACCGTCGAGCGGGAAAAGCCAGGCGAGGTTTCGCACCCGTGCAGACGGCGGCGAGGGGGCCCGGACGGGCCCCTTCAGAACCTTCTCTGAACTTGCTTCGGAACGCTCCTTCTTGCTCGACTTCAGAAGCCGCTCTGCTCGACGAGCGTGTACTCGAAGTAGTCCCCGTTTCCGCCTATCTTGCCGTAGAGGATGAGAGGGAACTCGGGGTTGACGCAGACCTTCAGGGTATGCTCTCCTCCTGAGCCCGTTACGGTCCACTCACAGACGTATCCGGTCACTCCGGCGTAGGTCTCCGTCCCGGTCACCGCGAAGGTCATGGTCTCTCCCTCTGCCGTGAACGACCACCGGGTCCCGACGTCAAGGGCCTGACCTGCGAACCACAGCTCCCACGGGTTCATGAACAGGGGCAGGAGGGCCCATCCGGCGTGGCTCATCATGAGAGGCATCACGACTCCGCTGACGTCGCCGGTGGTGATGGTCGCGGTGAGGGAGAACTCGCCGCTGAGCTCGCCCTCGAAATGGAGCTCCATCCGGCCCCCTCCCGCGTCGGCGACGTTCAGACTGAACCATCCGCTCGCGGGCTCGTCCCCGGTGGCTTGGACCTCGTACTTGAAGTACTGGCCGGGTTCGAAGGCGAACGGCTCCCACCGGCCGCCGCCGGGACCGTCACCGCCGACATCGTCACCCCCCGAAGCGCCACCGCCGCCCTCGTCGCCGCCGGAGGCAACCTCTTCCCCTTCGTCAGGGGCCGTGGCCGTCTCCTTGGGGCCGCATCCTCCCAGAGCGAGGGTGAACGCTATGGACACGAGCAAGACCAGGGCCGTCACTCTGCAAAACCTGCTCCGCAGCACCTGCAAGCACCCTTTCATATCTTTGTTTCGCCCGGTAGTGTTCAACAATTCCGAAGAGCTGCCCTCCCGAGTCGGTTTCCAAAGGTCACGTGGTGCAGTCCAGCTACGGCACGGGACCGGGCAGGACAGGGTCGGGGTCGCTCCCGGGAGCGGCCGGAGCCGCCGGAGGCTCCGACGGCTTTCGACCCTCACAGTCAGAGAATTACTTCCTTCTCTTGCAGGAACCCCCCGCGTGTAGTAGAATAGGCCTGGCGTGGGACGGGATGGGAAGGAGTGGGACGCCGGGGTGCTCTATGGGGAGTTTCGGCACACCGTGGACGACAAGGGGCGTCTCAGCCTTCCCGCCAAGTTCCGCTCCAAGCTGGGCGAACGGGTCGTCGTCTCCAAGGGCGTGGACAAGTGCCTCTACGTCTATTCCTTGAAAGTGTTCGAGGCTGTGGTCGAGAGGCTGGAGGAGCACGCCTCGTCCCAGAAGGAGTTCCGGGACTTCCTCCGGTTCTTCCTGGCCGGCTCGTACGACACCGAGGTCGACGGACACGGGCGCATCCTCATCCAGGCGGGTCACCGGGAGTACGCCGGGCTCCAGAGGGATGTCGTCGTCATCGGCATCTCCCACCGGGCGGAGATCTGGGACGCGGCGACCTACGACGCGTCTGAGGAGACCGCCCGCAGCAACTTCGCCGCGGTGGCGGAGAAGGTCGACTTCAGGCTTTGAGCGGGCCTCCGGGCTCCCGAGGCCCGGTCACATCTTGACAAGGGTCGGATTGGAGAGAACGGCCTTGCGGCCGGCGGGCTCCTCAGCCCCCGGCCCCAAGTTGCTGCTCCCCGATGCGTGGTGAGGGACCGTCCGGGCCTTCCGGGTGGTTCATGTCCTGACCACGCCCCTTTTAGAGCAAGCTGTTCCCCGGGAGGGCGAACGGCATGACATACGGGCACAGGCCGGTGATGCTGGACGAAGTCCAACGCATCATCGATGCCGGCCCGGGAGCGCTGTACATCGATGCTACGGTGGGCGGGGGAGGCCACACCGAGCGGCTCGCCGAGATGGCCGGCCCCCGCGGCGGGGTCCTGGGGCTTGACCGGGACCCCGAGGCCCTGAAGGCGGCCGGCGTGCGGCTGGCGCGGTTCGGGGACCGGGTGAAGCTCGTCCACGCCAGGTTCTCGGAACTCGAGCGGGTCGCCCGTGCGTCCGGGTTCCTTGGGGCGGACGGCATCCTCCTCGACCTCGGCCTGTCGTCCGGACAGGTCGACGTGGAGGAGCGCGGCTTCAGCTACCACGGCTCGGCTCCTCTTGACATGAGGATGGACCAGACCTCGGGCGGGCCGACGGCGGCCGACCTCGTGAACGGACTTCCCGAGGAGGAGCTTGCGCGAATCCTCCGCGACTACGGTGAGGAGCGCTGGGCCTCACGGATCGCCTCCTTCATCGTGCAGGCCCGACGCCGGTCGAGGATAGAGACAGCCGCCGACCTGGTCGAGATCGTCAAGGCGGCCATTCCGGCCGGGGCCAGGAGACGTGGGCCGCACCCGGCCAGACGGACCTTCCAGGCCCTGCGCATCGCGGTGAACGACGAGCTCGGCGAGCTCGAGAGGGCGCTCGAGCAGGTGCCGGCGGTCCTGGCCGCCGGCGGCCGGATGGTGGTCATCTCGTATCACTCTCTTGAGGACAGGCTTGTGAAGCGGTTCCTGCGTGACGCCGAGAGGGGCTGCCGGTGCCCGCCGGACTTCCCGGATTGCAGGTGTGGGCGTCGGCCCACCCTGAAGGTGCTCACCCGGAGGCCGCTCAGACCCGGGGCCCGGGAGGTCGCGGAGAACCCCCGGTCTCGGAGCGCGAAGCTCCGCGCGGCGCAACGGTTATAGCTTGTCGGGGGGGGTGAATAGGTTGTTGCGAGCGACCGCGCCCCGCCGAGGGGCCGGCCCGAAGCGGCTCGCACCTGGTGCCGCGTCACTCGTCTGCTATCCGTGTGTCCGGACCCCGGTCCGGGGACGCAGTGGCGGGACCGTGGGCCTCTCCCGCTCCGGCCGGAGGGCGCCGCGGGCGCGTTCCGGAAGGGCCGGTCGGAGGGAGGACGGGACCTGGGTGGAGGTCCGGTCCTACCTGCTGTATCTAGCGGTGGCCTTCGCGCTGGCCGTGGCTCTCTCCTGGAGCTACTCGACGGCCGCCCGCCTGGGCTACCACATCAACGAACTGAAGAGCGAGATCGCCGCGTTGGAGCGCGAAAGGGAGAACCTTTCCTACCAGCTGTCGAGCCTGACTTCGATGGCCAGGATAGAGGCCGAGGCCACGGGAAGGCTCGGGATGGTCCACCCCGACAAGGTGAGGGTCGGGTCTCCGGTGGGGAGCCTGACCGGAAGGGGCTCCGACCGGGAACACGACGTGGCGAGGGTCATAGCCCTCGCCCCGCCCGGAGACAGGCCGTTCCACGCGGAAGGGATAGCCGCGGTGCCGCCCGAGGAAGGGCGCAGCCTTATGGGCTCGCTCTGGGAACGGTTCTACCGCTGGCTCACAGGCGCCTCCCTGGCCGAGGCAAAGGACTGGGACTAGACCCCGCAGGGCCGGGCTGGACCGGGCGGGACCTTGAAGGCGGGGATACCGAGTGACCAGACTGCCCGGGATCGGCCTCCGTCGCCGCATCCTGTTCCTTCTCACCTGCTTCTTCGTCTTCTCCGTCGTGCTGACCGGGCGTCTGGCCTATCTCCAGTTCGTCCGAGGGGCCGAGCTACGGGAGAGAGCCTTCAACATCCGCACCCATGAAGTGCCCGTGGAAGCCAAGCGCGGCGTCATCTACGACCGCAACGGACGTGAGCTCGCCATCAGCGTGAACGTGGACTCGATCTTCGCCGTGCCCGCCGAGGTGGAGGACCCCCCCGAGACCGCCCGCAAGCTCGCCGACGTCATCGGCCTCGACTACGAGTGGGTCCTCGAGCGGCTGACCCAGAACCAGAGCTTCGTCTGGGTGAAGAGGAAGGTTTCCGACGAGGTCTCCAAGGCGGTGAAGCTCCTTCAGCTCCCCGGCATAGGGTTCACCCAGGAGAGCCGCCGCGTCTACCCCAAGGGGACGCTCGCCGCCCATGTCATCGGGTTCGCCGGCATCGACAGCCAGGGCCTTGACGGGGTGGAGTACATCTATGACCGCGAACTCAGGGGCAGTCCGGGTTGGATCGTCATAGAGTACGACGCCCTGGGCCGGGAGATACCCCAGGCCCTCCACCGCTACATTCCGCCGACCGACGGGTACGACCTCTACCTGACCATCGACGAGGTCGTCCAGAGCATGGTCGAAAGGGAGCTTGACCGCATCGTCGCCCTGCACCAGCCCAAGAAGGCCACCATCATCGTCATGGATCCTCACACGGGCGAGATACTCGGCCTCGGCGTCCGTCCGACCTACGACCCCAACAACTATGCCGACTACCCGCCCTCGACCTGGCGGAACTTCGCCGTGAGCGACACCTACCACCCCGGCTCGACCTTCAAGCCCATCACGGCCATCGCCGCCGTCGAGGAGGGCGTGGTGGACTGGAACAGCCGGTTCAGCTGTGGCGGCTCCCTCGTGGTCGAGGACCGGACCATATGGTGTCACAGCACGCACGGCGGGCTCGACCTCACCGGGGTCATCGAGAAGTCCTGCAACGTCGGGTTCATGAACATCGGGCTCCGCCTCGGCAAGGAGCGGTTCTACCGTTACTACCGGGCCCTGGGTCTCGACAGCCTGACCGGCATCGACCTCCCGGGGGAGGCCGAGGGGTTCACCATCCCGCAGGAGCAATGTCGGAAGGTCGACCTCGCCGTCATGTCGTTCGGCCAGACCCTGGCCGTGACCCCCATCGAGCTCATCCGCGCCATGGCCGTCATCGCCAACGGCGGTTACCTCGTGACCCCGCACGTGGCCAAAGAGTTCCGGGACAAGGAGGGCCGTGTGGTCACGGTCCTTGACTGGCCGGTCGGCCCGCAGGTCATCTCTGAGGACACCGCCCGCGAGGTGCGGCGGGCGATGGAGGCCGTCGTGAAGACGGGGACGGGCCGTGTGGCCTACATGCCCGGCTACCGCCTGGCGGGGAAGACGGGGACGGCCCAGAAGACCGTCGGCGGCGTCGTGTCCGCCGATGTGCACGTGGCCTCCTTCTGCGGGTTCGGACCGGCCGAGGACCCAAGAATCATCGTCCTGGTCGTCGTCGACGAGCCCAAGGGAAGCTACTACGGCGGGGTGGTGGCCGCCCCGGCCTTCGGCCGGCTGATGAGGGACCTTTACCGCTATTACGAGATACCCCTCGTCTACACCGACGAGGAGGAGCCGCGGCCCCGGGACGGGGACCGGGACGTCCCCGATGAAGTGACGGTCCCCGACACGGTCGGCCTACCCGTGGGGGAGGCCCTGGCCGCCCTGCGGGAGGCCGGGGTCAGGGCCGCGGTGGCCGGTGATGTCGGCGGAGAGGTCGTTGTCCGTCAAACGCCTGGTCCCGGGGCCGAAGTGCCCCCGGGCACCCTGGTCATCCTCGAGGTAGGGGAAGGGGACCTAGGGGCGGAACTTGTCACCGTCCCCAGCGTGAAGGGGCGGAGTGTGGCCGACGCGGCTCTTCGTCTGGAGCAGGCGGGCCTGCATATCCGGGTGGAAGGTTCGGGCATCGCCGTGGCCCAGGCGCCGGCGGCCGGTGCGGCCGTGCCGCGGGGCACGACGGTGACGGTGACGTTCGAGCCGCCTCCGGGTTCCTCTTCGGACCTGTCGGGCCGCACCGGGCCGTAGCCGGCCGCCGCGTGGCATGTTCTGGCAGGACGGCGAAAAAGATACCGGGTGAGCGAGAATCCAGGCGCCGGGGGGAAGAGGCACGTTGCGTCTGTCGGAACTTCTCGAGGGGCTCGAGACCGAGGCCGTCACGGGCGACCTCGCCGTGCCGATAAGCGGCATCACCTACGACTCGCGGGCGGTCCGGCCTGGGAGCGTCTTCTTCTGCGTCCGCGGGTTCACCCATGACGGGCACGACTTCATCCCCGAGGCGGTGGGCCGGGGGGCCACCGCCCTTGTCGTCGAGGGGAGCGAGGGGCTGGAGGCGGCGCGGCGCGTTCTCGGGCCCGCGCCTGGGGGGGCGGCCGGGAGGGAGACCGGCGAGCCCTCCCCGGTGGTGGTCGTGGTGCCCGACACGCGTCTGGCCATGGGCCTCGCGGCGGCGAACTTCTACGGCCATCCCTCCCGCAGGCTCCGGGTCATCGGGGTCACCGGCACCAACGGGAAGACGACAACGTCCCACCTGGTGCGTGAGCTCCTGGCCGCCTCAGGCCGTTCCTGCGGTCTCATCGGGACCGTCCACAACGTCGTCGGCGGCAAGGTCCTTCCGGCCGGGCGGACCACGCCGGAGGCCTTCGACCTCCAGAACCTGGCCGAGCAGATGGTGAGGGCCGGCGACACCCATCTCTCCATGGAGGTGGCTTCCCACGGCCTGGCCCTTCAGCGGGTGACCGGGTTCGAGTTCGACGTGGGCGTGTTCACGAACCTCAGCCCGGACCACCTCGACTTCCACGGCGACCTCGAGGCCTACTTCCAGGCCAAGGCCAAGCTCTTCACAGGGCTCGGCTCCTCCTATCTCGGGCGGCCCAAGGACGGCCCGAAGGCGGCCGTCCTGAACGCCGACAGCCCCGTCTCGCCGCGCCTGGCGGCGATGACGAAGGTCCCCGTCGTGACCTACGGGACCGGCGCGGAGCCGGCCGACCTGGCGGCGACAGACATCGCCCTGGAGCCGGACAGGGCCCTCTTCACGGTGACCGTCCGTGAGGGCCTGGGCGCCGGGTTCGAGCATGTCGAGGGTTTCCAGGCCCGGGTGAACCTCTCCCTCACGGGCAGGTACAATGTCTCCAACGCCCTGGCCGCACTTGCCGTCGCTCTCATCGAGGGGGTCGAGCCCTCCATGGCCGTCTCGGCCCTGTCCGAGGTGAAGGGGGCGCCCGGCCGGTTCGAGCTTGTCGACGCCGGGCAGGACTTCGTGGCCGTGGTGGACTACGCCCACACCCCCGACGGCCTGGAGAACGTCCTCGAGGCGGCGCGGGCCCTGCGGCCGAGGCGCGTCATCACCGTCTTCGGTTGCGGCGGCGACCGTGACCGGGCGAAGAGGCCGCTGATGGGCGAGGTGGCGGCGAGGCTGTCGGACTTCTGTGTCGTGACCTCGGACAACCCCCGAAGCGAGGACCCCCTGGCCATCATCGAGGAGATCCGGCCGGGGCTGGAGCGGGCGGGGCGGAGGATGGGGGTCGATTTCATCGAGGAGCCCGACCGCCGCCGGGCCATCGCCGCCGCCGTGCGGGCCGCCCGCCCGGGGGACCTGGTCCTTGTGGCCGGCAAGGGACACGAGACCTACCAGATATTCGGCGACCGGACCGTCCCCTTCGACGACCGTGATGTCCTTCGCGAGGCCATCGCGGAGGCCGCCGGGAGAAGCGGCCCGGAGGACAGAGGGGGTGGCGCCGGTGGCCGGCGGTGAGCGCGTGCGCACAGGCCCCGTGCGGCGTCTGTTCTCGGTGGCCGAGGTCGCGCGGGTGACCGGGGGTCAGATCGAGAGGCTCGACCCGGCCCCTGACGGCGGCCGTGACAGAACTCCTGACCCCGCGGAGGTCTTCCTGACCGGGGTCGAGGTCGACTCGAGACTCATCCGGCAGGGGGACCTCTTCTGCGCCCTGCCCGGCGAGAGGGTGGACGGGCACGATTTCGTCGGCCGGGCCTTCGCCGCCGGGGCCCTGGCGGCGCTCGTCTCCCGGGAGCCTGTGCTGGCCTGCGACGGCCGGGGGGCGGTCGGGGGAGGTTCCGGCTCCTTGTCGGGGCGCTTCCTCGTCCGCGTGCCGGAGAGCCTGGAGGCCCTGGGGCGGCTGGCGGCCTGGCACAGGCGGCGCTTCGACCTGCCGGTCGTCGGGGTCACCGGGAGCGTCGGCAAGACGACGACGAAGGACCTCATCGCCTCGACCCTCCGCCGGCGGTTCCGGGTCCTCGCCACGCCGGGGAACCTCAACACGGACATCGGCCTGCCCCTCACCCTCTTCGAGCTGGGTCCAGAGCACGAGGTCGCCTGCCTGGAGATGGGCATGCGCGGGCCGGGGGAGATCGAGCGCCTGGCGGCCATCGCCCGGCCGTCGGTCGGCGTCCTGACCATCGTGGGTCCGGTGCACATCGAGCTTCTCGGGTCGGTCGAGGCCATCGCCAGGGCCAAGGAGGAGCTCCTCTGGAGCCTGCCGTCCTCGGGGACCGCGGTCCTGAACGCGGATGACGAACGGGTGGCGGCCATGGCCCGGACCCACCGGGAGCGCCTGGCTCGGGTCCTCACCTACGGGCTGGAGCGCCCGGCCGACGTGTCCGCCAGGAGCATCGACCACGAGGGCGAAGAGGGGACCCGGTTCGAGGTGGTGCTGGCGGGCCGGGCCCGGGAACTCGCCGGCGCCTCCGGGATCGGGTGGTTCAGGGTTCCGCTGGCCGGCCGCCACAGCGTCTCCAACGCCCTGGCGGCCGTGGCGGTGGGGCTCCTCTTCGGGATGGACCCTGAGGACATCAGGTCGGGACTCGCCCGCGCCGAAGTCTCGGCCATGCGCCAGGAGGTCTTCGACGTGGGCGGGGTCCGGGTCGTCAATGACGCCTACAACGCCAGCCCGCCCTCCATGGCCGCCGCGGTCGCCCTCCTGGTCGAACTGCGGAGGAAGAGGGGCGGCAAGGCGGTGGCCGTGCTGGGAGACATGCTGGAGCTGGGCGATCACTCCGAACCGGCCCACCGTGGAGTGGGTCGGACGGTGGCCGCGGCGGGAATCGACCACCTGGTGGCCGTCGGACCGCAGGCGGCCGCCATCGCGGAGGAGGCGCGGAAGGCGGGGCTCGGGCCGGGCCGCGTGGCGTGGTTCGCGGACGTCCCCGAGGCGGCCGAGGAGGTCCTCCGGCTGGCCGGTCCCGGCGACACCGTCCTGGTCAAGGCCTCGCGGGGCCTCAGGCTCGAGAGACTTGTCGAACGGGTGCTGGCCGGCCTCCGGGAGCGGGGCGGCGGCGGAGGGACCGCAGAGGAGGGATGCCTGTGCCGGTGACGCTCGAGCTTGTCGCCTACTGGGCCTTCGCGTCGGCCTTCGTCATCACCGCCCTTCTCGGGGTGCCGGGAGTCCCTCTCCTGGCCAGACTCCGGCTCGGCCAGACCGTCAGGAGCGACGGTCCGGCGACCCACCTCGCCAAGACCGGGACCCCGACCATGGGCGGGCTCCTCTTCGTGCCGGTCATCGCCGCGGTGACCCTGACCTTCGGCGGGTCGGGGCCCTTCGTGGCCTACGCCCTCACCGTGACCGTCGGCCACGCCCTCCTGGGACTGGCCGACGACTTCCTGAAGGTCGCCCTGAAACGCCCGCTCGGCCTGCGGGCCCGCTACAAGCTCCCCGCCCAGACGGTTCTCGCCGTGGTCCTCGGCTGGGGGGCGGCCTTCCACCTCGGCCTCGGGACCGCCGTCGAGGTCCCCTTCCTGGGGAGCTCCGTCGAGCTCGGGGCTTTTTACATCCCTCTCGTCATAATCCTTGTGCTGGGTACGACCAACGCCGTGAACCTGACCGACGGGGCCGACGGGCTGGCGGCCGGGGCGGTGCTGGCCTCGTCGGCGGCCTACGGGCTCGTGGCCTGGACGAGGGGGCTTGAGGCCATGGGCGTCTTCGCCTTCGCCGTCGGGGGGGCGTGTCTCGGCTTCCTGGTGCACAACCACCACCCGGCCCGTGTGCTCATGGGGGACACCGGGTCCCTCGCCCTGGGCGGGGCCCTGGCCGCCCTGGCCGTGTTGACCCGGACCGAGCTGTGGCTCATCGTCATCGGAGGGCTCTACGTGGTCGAGGCGCTCTCGGTCATCATCCAGGTCACCTACTTCAGGCTGACCCGCCGGCGGGTCTTCCGGATGTCCCCGCTCCACCACCACTTCGAGGTGTCGGGCTGGCCCGAGACGAGGGTCGTCTTCGCCTTCTGGGTCGTCTCGCTCCTCGCCGCCGCCATGGGGCTCTGGGGGCTCGTCGTCCGATGAGCCGCCGCGCGCCGGATTACGCCATCATCGTCTGTGTGGCCACCCTCCTCGCCATCGGGCTGGTCATGGTCTTCAGCTCGAGTTCGGTGAGGGCCTACGTCGATTTCGGTGACAGCTACTACTTCCTCAAGCGGCAGCTCGCCTGGACCATCCTCGGGCTGGGGGCTATGTACGTCATGATGCGGGTCGACTACTGGGAGGTCCGGCGCCACGCCAGACTCCTCCTCTTCATCTCTCTCCTGGCCTGCCTCGTCGTGCTCATCCCCGGGGTGGGGCGGGAGGCCGGCGGCGCCAGACGGTGGATAGGGTTCGGCTCGCTCCAGTTCCAGCCGTCCGAGCTGATCAAGCTCACCATCGTCGTCTACATGGCCTGGGCCCTTTCGCGCAACCCGGAGCGGATCCGGGACTTCGTCCGCGGGGTCCTGCCCTATGTGCTCCTCATGGGCCTGGTCTTCTTCCTCATCGTCCAGCAGCCGGACCTCGGGACGGCCGTGGCGATAGGCATGACCGTCATGGTGATGATCTTCCTCGCGGGTGCGCGTCTGGGGCACCTTCTCGGGCTCCTGGCGGCGGGCGTTCCCCTGGTCTTGCTGCTCATCTGGAGTGAGGAGTACCGGAGGCGGCGCCTCCTGGCCTTCCTTGACCCCTTCGCCGACCCGCACGGGAGCGGCTTCCACATCATCCAGTCCATCCTCGCCATCGGCTCGGGGGGCCTCTTCGGGCTCGGCCTCGGGCGGAGCCGGCAGAAGTTCTTCTATCTTCCGGCCGAGCACACGGACTTCATCTTCGCCATCCTTGGGGAGGAACTCGGGTTCATCGGGGGGCTCTTCGTCATCAGCCTCTTCCTGCTCCTCGCGTGGCGGGGGTTCCGGACGGCCATGGCCGCCCCTGACATGTTCTCCTCGCTCCTTGCGGCCGGGGTGACGACGCTGATCGTCATGCAGGCCCTCCTCAACATCGGCGTGGTCTCGGGCATCCTCCCCATCACCGGCATACCCCTGCCTTTCGTGAGCTTCGGCGGCTCGTCCCTCGTGTTCACCATGGCGGGGGTGGGGATGCTGCTCAACGTGTCCCGCTACTGTTCGGAGAGCTGAGGGGGAAGGGACGATGCGGCTGCTCGTCTCCGGCGGAGGAACCGGCGGGCACGTGTACCCGGCCCTGGCCATCGCCGGCGCGGTGCGGGAACAGGACCCCGGGGTCGAGATCCTCTACGTCGGGACGGCGGACGGGCTCGAGGCCGACATCGTGCCGGAGGAGGGTCTGCCGTTCGAGGCCATCCCCTCGCGCGGCCTCGTCGGCAAGAGCCTGCTCGGGGTGCCGGCCGGGATCGCGGTCGCGGCGGGCGGCGTTGCGGCCGCCTGGCGCATCATGAGGCGGTTCCGGCCGGACGTCAGCGTGGGTACCGGAGGCTATGTCTCCGGGCCGGTCGCCGTGGCCGCCGGGCTCAGCGGTGTCCCGCTTGTCCTGCACGAGCAGAACGTGTTCCCCGGCCTCACCAACAGGTTGGCCTCCCGCTGGGCCGCGGCCGTCGCCGTTCCCTTCGAGGAGGCCCGCCGCTACTTCCCCCGGGGGGCACGGGTGGTCGTCACCGGCAATCCCGTTCGGCGCTCGGTCATCGACATGACCCGTGAGGAAGGGCTCCGCCTGCTCGGCCTGCCGCCCGACGGTCTCGTGGTCTACGCCGTCGGAGGCAGCCGCGGGGCCCGGGTCCTGAACGAGGCCGTCGTCGAGGCCCTTCCGGGGTGGCTGGAGCTTCCCGGAGTGAGGGTCATCTTCGCCACCGGCCGCCGGTACTACGACCGGACGGTGGCGGCCCTCAGGGAGAGGGGAATAAGGGTCCCGGACGGCGGCAAGATTATCCTCGTCCCCTACATGGAGAGGGCCGACGCGGCCCTCGCGGTGGCCGACGTGGTCGTGACCAGGGCCGGCGGGATCACCCTCGCGGAGATAACCTCCCGCGGGGTGCCCGCCGTCGTCGTGCCCTCGCCCAACGTCGTCCACCGCCACCAGGACTACAACGCCGAGGTCCTCCGGAGGGCCGGTGCGGCCAAGGTCATCCCGGAGGCCAGACTGACAGGTCCCGTCCTGGAGAAGACCGTCAAAGACCTCCTCTGCCACCCGGAACTGAGGGAGAAGATGCGCCGGGCCGCCCGCGGCCTGGGCCGCCCGGGGGCGGCGGCCGCCTTGGCCCGGCTGGTGCTGGAAGCCGGGCGGAGGCGCCGGGCGGGAGGACGGCGGGGATGAGGTCGGGGAGGAGGTCGGGTCGGGCCGGCCGGCGAAGCTGGCGGCAGCGGCCGGCCGAAGGAGAGGCGGACGAGGGAGGAGGTGCCGGGCTGCGCTACCGCAAGGTGCACTTCGTGGGTATCAAGGGGACGGGGATGAGCGCCGTGGCCCAGATCCTCAAGGCCAACGGGGTCGTCGTCACGGGCTCGGACGTGGACAGGTCCTTCCCGACGGACGCGGGTCTCAAGGCCGCCGGCATCGTTCCCTACCGGGGGTTCGACCCCGCCCACGTGGGCGACGCCGACCTCGTCGTGGTCTCCGCCGCCTACGGTCCCGACCATCCCGAGGTCCTCGAAGCCCGGCGGAGGGGTGTCCCGGTCAAACAGTATCCGGAGTTCCTCGGGGAGATGATGCGCTCCAAGCGCGGCATAGCCGTGGCCGGGACCCACGGGAAGACGACCACCACGGCCATCATCGCCCATGTCCTGCAAAAGGCCGGCCTCGACCCTCAGGCCGTCATCGGGATGGGGCAGGCCTACGCGGGTCGCGGTGACCTATTGGTGGCCGAGGCCTGTGAGTACCGCAGGCACTTCCTGAACTTCCGGGCCGAGATAGCCGTGGTCACGAGCATCGAACTGGACCATCCCGACTACTTCGAGAGCCTCGAGGACTACGAGGCCGCCTTCCGCGAGTTCGCCGCAGGACTGCCCCCTGACGGGCTCCTCGTGTGCTGGGGCGACGACCCGCGGGTCGCCTCTCTTCCGACCCGGGCCAGGCGGGTGACCTACGGCTACGGGCCTGACAACGACTACCGTCTGGAGCTGCTCGGACCCGGCCAGAGGAACCGCTTCCGCGTCTGGCGGCGCGGCGAGAGCCTCGGCGAGTTCCGCCTGGGGGTTCCCGGCAGCCACAACGCCCTGAACTCGGTGGCCGCCATGGCCGTCACTCTCGAGCTGGGGGTCGGGGTCGAGACGGTCCGCGAGGCCCTCGCCTGCTTTCGGGGGGTCAGGCGCCGGTTCGAGTACGTGGGGGAATGCAACGGGGCCCAGGTCTTCGATGACTACGCCCACCACCCGACGGCCATCGAGACGACGATTCAGGCCGTCCGCGACGCCCTGCCGGACAAATGCCTCTGGGTCGCCTTCCAGCCCCACACCTACTCGCGGACCAAGGCCCTGCTCGACGAGTTCGCCGCGGCGTTGGCCAAGGCCGACCGCGTCATCCTGGCCGAGATCTTCGCCTCGGCCCGCGAGCAGGGCGGGGCCGGGGTCAGCTCGCGGGACATCGCGGACAGGATACCCGGCGGCCCCGAGAAGACGGCCTACTTCAAGACCCTCAGGGAGATTGTCGAGCACGCGCGCTCCCGACTCGGACCGGGTGATGTGTTCGTGACCATGGGCGCCGGCGACATCTACCACGTGGCCTACGCTCTGGTCGGGAAACAGGAGCTGGCCGCCGGCTGAGGGGCGGTCGCCCCTCCTCCTTCCGGTCTCCGGTCTCACGCCTCCGCCCCGGGCCGTGCCCCGTGTCGTAACGACCTCCCTGCCCCCTGCGTAAGATGGTCCGCCGAAACCGGGGCCACCCGGCCGGCAGGGGGGGAGGGGAGGGACGCCACCGGCGCGCCTGATGGACTGTTTCCTCCTCCAAGGGGGGCGGCGACTCAAGGGAGAGATAAGGGTCAGCGGGGCCAAGAACGCCATCCTCCCGATAATGGCCGCCTCGCTCCTGACGCGGGGCGAGTGCATCATCTGGGACGCCCCCGACATCAAGGATGTCGCCACGATGGCCCAGATTCTGACCAGCCTGGGGGCCAAGGTGTGGGTCGGCGTCGACGCCCGGACGGGCCTCCGCTACGTGCGTATCCTTGCCGACAGCCTGAGGTCGCACGAGGTCTCGCCGAAGTTGATGGGGGAGATGCGCTCGTCCATCGTCCTCATGGGGGCCCTCCTCGGGCGCCTCGGGAAGTTCAGAGTCTACCGGCCCGGAGGCTGTCCCATAGGTCTCAGGCCCATCAACTTCCATATCAACGGCCTGGCCCGTCTGGGCGTCCGCCTGTCCGTCAAGCACGGCTTCATCCACGGCGAGGCCCCTCGGCTCGTCGGGCAGGAGATCCACCTCGACTTCCCGAGCGTGACCACGACAGAGAACCTGATGATGGCCGCGGCCTACGCCGAGGGGACCACGGTCATCAGGAACGCGGCGCGAGAGCCTGAAGTCGTCGACCTCGGCAACTTCCTGAACTCCTTGGGGGCCAGGGTCACGGGAGCCGGGCTGGACACCATCCGGGTGACCGGCGTCCGCGAGCTCGGCGGGACGGAGCACACCGTCATCCCGGACCGCATCGAAGCCGGAACCTATCTCGTGGCGGCCGCCGTGACCGGCGGCGAGCTCACGGTGACCAACGTCATCCCCGAACATCTCGAGGCCGTGACGGCCAAACTGCGCGAGGCCGGCGTCCCTCTCGAGGTCGGCCGCGGGCACATCCGGGTCCTGCCGGGGACCCGGCTGAGGCCGGTGGACTTCAAGACTCTGCCGTACCCTGGCTTCCCCACGGACATGCAGCCGCAGGTCATGGCCATGATGTGCTTCGCCAAGGGGACCAGCCTCATCACCGAGAACATCTTCGAGAGTCGCTTCGGGCATGCCGAGGCCCTCGTGCGCATGGGGGCCTCCGTGGAGATCGTCAACAAGATGGCCGTGGTCCGCGGCGAGGGGAGTCTGACAGGGGCCTGGGTCAAGGCCACCGACCTCCGGGCCGGGGCCGGGTTGGTCGTGGCCGGACTGGGTGCAGAGGGGATGACGGTCATCGAGGACGTCGCCCATATCGACCGCGGGTACGAGAGGATGGACGAGAAGCTCTCCTCGGTGGGGGCTGATATCAAGAGGGTCAGGATGTAGTATCGTAGGAGGGGCCGGTGGGGACGGCCGCACGCCTCACAGAAGGACAAGCCCGGGGGGACGGCCCGATGGTGAGACTCGGTCTCAGGACGAGGAAGGGACAGAGGAGCAGGCGGCCTGCGGCTCCGAGACGCGGGCCCCGCTCCCGCGCGGCGGCCCGACCGGCGGAACCCGCGTGGCCCCTGGGACCCGCGGGGCTCGGCCGGTTCTTCGGAGGGCTGTCGGTCGTGCTCGTCGGGGTCCTGGGCCTGTGTCTCTTTCTCACCACGCCCCTCTTCGGGGTCAGGGACATCCTCGTCATCGGGTCCGTACACCTGACCTCGGAGGAGATTGTGGCCCTGTGTGACGTGACGCCCGGGACGAACATCTTCAAGGTCCCCACGGCCGACATCCGGGAAAGGCTCCTGGCCCTGCCCCGCGTCTCCGAGGCGACCGTCTCGCGGAGGCTCCCGGGACGTCTTGTCGTCGAGGTGGTCGAGAGGGAGGGGGTCCTCCTTCTCCCCTGCCAGGAGCAGTTCGTGGAGGTCGATGCCACAGGTCATCCGGTGGAGCTCCACCGCTTCATCGGGGCGCTCGGTCTGCCGGTCCTGACCGGGGTCAGGGTCGAGGGTGTGACTCTCGGCTCGAGGATATCGGACGAGAGGGTGAGCCTCGGGCTGTGGTGTGCGGCCGCCCTCGGGGTCCAGGGCCGGCTGGCCGTGTCGGAGATCCATGTCGACGACAGGGGGGAGCTCACCCTCTACACCCTTGAAGGCATCCCCGTCCGTCTGGGGCCGGCCACGGCTCTGGACGCCAAGGTCGAGGCCTTCATGAGCATCCTTCCGGACCTCCCGTCGGTCGAGTTCGACGTGGCCTACATCGATGTCCGCTACCCCCGTCACCCTGTCGTCGGTTCGACCGAGACGGTCTTCCAGCCGGGGGAGTGGCCGGGGGACGACCCCGACGCTGTCCTTCTCGGCGGTCCGTAGTCCGACGCGCCGCGGACGGCACGGCGCGTCTCCGGGTGCGCCGGAGTTCTGTCAACCACCCGCGTCGGCAGGGAAACCCGATGCCCCAGAGAACTTACCAGCCCAGGAAGGGGGAGGGCCCCTTGCCAGGTGCGCGTGCCAGGCAGGATGTCATCGCCGCTCTCGACATCGGTACGACGAAGGTCTGCGTCCTGGTGGCCGAACTCTCTGAGGAGTCCGAAGTAGACATAACGGGATACGGGGTCGCGCCCTCCCACGGGATGCGCCGCGGGGTGGTCGTGGACGTCGAGGGCACGGTGAGGGCCATCTGTGAGGCGGTCGAGAAGGCCGAGCACATGGCCGATGTCCGGGTGCGGTCCGTGACCCTCGGCGTGGCCGGGACCCATGTCCAGTCCTTCAACAACCGCGGGGTCATCGCCATCGCGCGTGAGGACAAGGACATCACCGAGGAGGATGTGGCGAGGGCCCTGGAGGCGGCGCGCGTTCTCACCATACCGCCTGACCGGGACATCATCCATGTGCGTCCGCGTGAGTTCATCGTCGACGGCTTCGACGGCATCCGTGACCCGGTCGGGATGGTCGGCAACAGGCTCGAGGTCGAGGCCAACATCGTCACCGGCTCGACGACTTCGATTGAGAACATCCTCCGCTGTGTGGCCCGGGCCGACCTCGAGGTCGAGGGCACCGTCCTTTCCGGACTGGCCTCGGGCGAGGCCGTCCTCCACCCGGCTGAGCGGGAGCTGGGCGTGGTGGTGGCCGATATCGGCGGAGGGACGACGGATGTGGCCATCTTCGACCGCGGCGGACTGTGGCACGCGGCCGTCATCCCGGTCGGCGGCGACCACATCACCAACGACCTCGCCGTGGGCCTCCGCACACCGCTGGCCCAGGCCGAGAAGGTCAAGATACAGGACGGGGTGGCAATGGTGGACCTCGCTCCGGCCGACGAGTTCGTCGAGATACCCGACGTGGGGGGGAGCCGGACCCACCGGGTGGGGAAGCGAGCCCTGGCCGAGATCATTCAGCCGAGGGTCGAGGAGATCTTCGACCTGATCGTCAAGGAGATAAAGAAGTCCGGTCGGGAGGGCATGCTTCCCGGCGGCATCGTCGTCACCGGAGGGACGGCCCTCCTCAGGGGTCTGGACGAGGTGGGCCAGTACGAGACCGGGCTCCCGGTGCGGGTCGGCTACCCCCAGGGGCAGGCCGGCCTGGCCGACCTCGTGCGCAACCCCGGGTGCTCCTGCGCGGTGGGGCTCGTGCATTTCGCCGCCCAGAACCTCCTGGGGAAGGAGGAGACGGGGGCCGCCGAGCCCCTGTCCGGTCTGTTCGCAGGCATCTTCGGGAAGGTGAAGAACTGGTTCAAGCAGTCTTATTGACCGCCCCCGGCCGGCCGGGGCCAGAGGAGGGTGGGATCAGGATTGGCTGACGGGCTCCTCGCGCTCGACCTCGAGGTCGAGCACTTCGCCCTTATCAAGGTCATCGGGGTCGGCGGCGGTGGCAACAACGCGGTCAACCGCATGGTCACCGCCGGCGTCCGCGGTGTCGAGTTCGTGGCCGTGAACACCGACGTCCAGGCCCTCTACCGTTCCGAGGCCCCGGTCAAGATACAGATCGGTGAGAAGCTCACCCGCGGTCTCGGTGCGGGCGGCAGCCCGCAGATAGGGCGACAGGCGGCCGAGGAGAGCCGCGAGGCCATAGTCCGCGTGGTCAAGGGTGCCGACATGGTCTTCATCACCGCCGGGATGGGCGGCGGGACGGGGACCGGTGCGGCCCCCGTCATCGCGGAGTGCGCCCGGGAGGCCGGGGCCCTGACCGTGGGCATCGTCACCAAGCCCTTCACCTTCGAGGGCCGGCACCGCATGAAGCAGGCCGAGGAGGGGGTCAACGACCTCCGGGAGAAGGTGGACACCCTCATCGTCATCCCGAACGACCGTCTCCTCCAGATCGTCGAGCGTCGGACCTCGATGATGGAAGCCTTCCGCATCGCGGACGACGTCCTCCGCCAGGGCGTGCAGAGCATCTCCGACCTTGTGGCCATCCCCGGGTTCATCAACCTCGATTTCGCGGACGTCCGGGCGGTCATGGCCAACACCGGCTCGGCCCTCATGGGCGTGGGCGTCGCCTCCGGCGAGACGAGGGCCGCCGACGCGGCACGGGCGGCCATCTCCAGCCCGCTCCTGGAGACCTCGATCGTCGGGGCCAAGGGCCTCCTCCTGAACATCACCGGAGGCGAGGACCTCACCCTCTTCGAGGTCAACGAGGCCGCCGAGATCGTCACCGAGGCGGCCGACGAGGAGGCCAACATCATCTTCGGCGCGGCCCTGGACGAGTCCATGGAGGACGAGGTCCGGGTCACGGTCATCGCCACGGCCTTCGACGACAAGCCGAAGAAGAAACGGCGCGACCAGACGGAGCTGGAGATAAAGCCCTTCTCGGCCGAAGACCTCGAAGTCCCGACCTTCCTGAGGAAGAGGGAGTAGCCGCCGCCCCCGGCGGGAAGTCGTTCCCTCCCGAGCGCTCCCGAGCGCGGTCGCAAAGCCGGCGAACGCGCCGTCACCCGGCACCAGCCCCCGACAGAATCCCCGCCCCTGACCGGTTATAATGGCCGGGCGTCCCCAATAGGGTGTATGTCAGGACAGTGTCGGGGGGCCAAGCCTTGCGCTACGTCTACGCAGACATCCTCTTCGTCGTCAACTTCGTCTTCAACTTCTCCCTCCTCTACCTCGCCGGGCGCCTGGCCGGGGCGCCTGTCGCCGGGCGCCGGCTCACCTTGGCCGCCGCGCTCGGCGGGGCCTACGGCGTGGCCTCCCTGTATCCCTCGCTCTCCTTTCTCATGAGCCTCCCGGCCAAGATGCTCACCTCCGGCCTGATGGTCGCTGTCGCCTACCCGACGCCGCGCCCGGGTCCCTTTTTCCGCCTGCTGGGCCTCTTCTACCTGAGCGCGTTCGTCGTGGGCGGAGCGTCGATGGCTTGGAACTACCTCACCACCGGGTCGGCGACGGTCCTCACGGGTGCGGGTTCGCGCCCGCTCGGCCTGCCGGCCGTCCTTCCGGCGGCCCTGTTCGCCGGAGTCCTTCTCCACTGGGCGGTGGCCGCCGGGCGTGAGCGGCGGCGCATCCTCTCCTGCTGTGTGCCCTGCCGGGTCGTGGTGGGAGGGGTCCAGGTGGAGTTCCCCGCTCTGGTCGACACGGGGAACCGGCTTCGAGACCCCCTGTCCGACTCGCCGGTGGTCATCGTCGAGTACCCGGCCCTGGACCGGCTCCTCCCGCCGGAGTTCGGGCCGGTCTGGCAGGCTTCCGACGAGGACGAGCCGGACATCTCGGGCCTTGTCGCCGCCCTGGGGGGGACGCCGTGGTCGGCCCGGCTTAGGGTCATCCCTTTCACCTCTCTGGGCCGGGCGAGCGGGCTCCTGGTCGGGTTCCGTCCCGACGAGGTCATCGTCGGGCCGCAGGGCAGGACGGTCTCGCGGAAGGACGTCGTCGTCTGTCTCTCTCCGCGGCCCTTGTCGAGCGAGGGCAGCTACCGGGCCCTGATGCCGCCCGAGATACTTGAGGGCGACACGGCGGCCTGGGCGGGCTAGCAAGGATTCATCAGGGGGGAACTCTCGTGGACAGAGGGAAGGACTTCCGCTTCTCGACCAGGATGCGCTGGTCCCTCATCCTGACCCTTCACCGGTGGGCCCGTCTCCTCGGCCTCGAGGCGGCCAGGCCCTTCTGGTACGTCGGGACCGGTGAGGCGCTTCCGCCGCCCCTCAGCGCCGACGAGGAGGCCTACCTGCTTTCGCGCCTGCGGAAGGGTGACGGGGACGTGCGGAGCGTCCTCATCGAGCGCAACCTCCGTCTCGTCGTCTACATCGCCAAGAAGTTCGACAACACCAGGGTCGGCATAGAGGACCTGGTGTCCATCGGGACGATAGGCCTCATCAAGGCTGTGAACACCTTCGACCCGAACCGTCGCATCAAGCTGGCGACGTACGCCTCCAAGTGCATCGAGAACGAGATCCTCATGTTCCTCAGGCGGAACCCGCCGCGGACAGAGATCTCCTTCGACGAACCCCTCAACGTCGACTGGGACGGGAACGAGCTCCTGCTCTCCGACGTGCTCGGGACGGAGCCCAACGTGACCTACAAGCAGCTCGAGGAGGAGGTCGACCGTGCCCTGCTCCGCAAGGCGATGACGAGACTCTCGGAGCGCGAGCAGATGATAATGCGGCTGAGGTTCGGCCTTCAGGACGGGCGAGAGAGGACCCAGAAGGAGGTGGCCGACCGCCTGGGCATCTCGCAGTCCTACATCTCCCGCCTCGAAAAGCGCATCATAAAGCGGTTGAGACAGGAAATGGCCGCGATGCAGTAGCGGGAGGCCCTGCGCTCCCCCTGTCCGGCGACCCGGTTGGGAATAAATGTTCCGGGTCGAGGAAAGAATCACAGCTAGTCCACATAGCAGAACCTGGGAGCGGCAGGGGGAACTGGTTCTTGCTTGTCAACAAGGTAGAGATATGCGGTGTCAACACCTCGAAGCTTCCGGTCCTCTCCGCCTCCAAGATGCGGGAGCTCTTCGTCCGCATGAAGAAGGGCGACAGGACGGCCCGCGAGCAGCTCATCCACGGAAACCTCCGTTTGGTCTTGAGCGTCATCCAGCGCTTCAACAACAGGGGCGAGTATGTCGACGACCTCTTCCAGGTGGGGTGCATCGGGCTCATCAAGGCCATCGACAACTTCGACCTCGGCCAGAACGTCAAGTTCTCCACCTACGCCGTGCCCATGATCATCGGTGAGATAAGGCGTTATCTCAGGGACAACAACTCCATCCGCGTGAGCCGGTCCCTGAGGGACATCGCCTACAAGGCCCTCCAGATACGGGACAGCCTCGTCAGCAAGCATTCCCGCGAACCGACCATCAGCGAGATAGCCGACGAGCTGAAGATGCCCAGGGAGGAAGTCGTCTTCGCTCTCGACGCCATCCAGGAGCCGATCTCCCTCTTCGACCCTGTCTATCACGACGGGGGGGACCCGATCTACGTCATGGACCAGATCGGGGACGAGAAGAATCAGGACTCAGCCTGGCTGGAAGGCATCTCCATCCGCGAGGCCATGGACAAACTCTCCGAACGGGAGAAGCTCATCCTCTCGCTGAGGTTCTACGAGGGCAAGACCCAGATGGAGGTCGCGGACGAGATAGGCATCTCCCAGGCCCAGGTGTCCAGGCTGGAGAAGGCCGCCCTCGGGCACATGAAAAAGCTGATGTGATTGGTGACCTCTTGTCCGGGTTTCCCCCGTTTCCCGGGAATGAGCGCATGCGGCCGGGGCACACTAATCGTCCACCAGCGGGACCTCGAGCCGCCTTGTGCGGCAGGCTGCGGGTCCCTCGGACGGAGGACATGGTCGTGAAGGCGCTGCTGGAGATCATCAGCCACAGGTCCGGAGGCCCCCGGCGGGGGCTCGCACACGGACAGGACGTCACGGCCCGCCTCAGGCGGGACCTGGGACACTTGCTTCTGGCCGCTCTGGTCCTGACCGTGGCCGCCGTGGTGTGGAGCACATGGGAGCAGAGAGCGGAGTTGGCCTACAACCAGCACAACCTCATCCGGCTCCACGTCGTGGCCAACAGCGACCAGCCGGCCGACCAGGTGCTGAAGGTGAAGGTCCGTGACGCCATCCTGGCCGCGTCCGGAGACCTCCTCGGAGAGAGCACCCCGGCGGACGCTGAGGCGCGGATCGTCGAGAACCTCCCGCTCTTCAGGAGGCTGGCCGAGGAGGTGGTGCGGCAGGCGGGCCGGAGCTACGGGGTGGAGGTCGAGTACGGGACCTTCGCCTTCCCGGAAAGGTCCTACGGGCCCGTCGACCTGCCGGCCGGCGAGTACCGGGCCCTGCGGGTCGTCCTCGGGAACGGGGACGGCGCGAATTGGTGGTGCATCCTGTTCCCGCCTCTGTGCTATCTCGACGTGGTGGGCGGAGGCGGGGGACACGAGGCGGTCCCGCTGTCGACCCTCACCGAGGAGCAGCGCCGGAGGCTCGAAGAGCTCACAGAAGCCGCCGACGTCTCGAGCGTCGTCCGACTCATGGGCCGAGACTACGGCCTCGGGGTCGTGCCCGCAGGTGAAGACGGCTCCGGGACGGTGCTCCTGGTCGCCGACACCGGGACGGACGACCTCCAGGTGAGGCTGTACACCGTCGAACGTCTGAGAGACGTCGTGCGGGCTCTGGCCGAAGCCTTCCCGTGGCTCTTCGGCGGCGCCTTCGGGCCGGCGGTCGCCGAAGAGGCGGCGAACCCGGAAAGATAACCCCACCTCAACCTCAGCCACCCACGCGAGGCTCCCACTCTGAGACGTCCATGAGCCACCGGGGCTCACGAGACACTCCCACGAGCCCGGGGCTGTGGTAGACTCTAGCTGCGGCCGCCCGCCCTCCCTTTCGCCTGGCCGTACGGGGGACCGGTGTCCATGCCTTTCAAACATGGGGTCGACGAACAGCGAAAGAAGCGCCTCGAAGGCGAAATCGAACGGATGAAGGGCATCTTCCCGACCATGGGCATCCGGAAGGCCCTCCTCTTCGGGTCGGCCGCCCGCGGCGACGTCATCGAGTCCAGCGACATCGACCTCATCCTGATAAAGGACACGGAGGCGCGCTTTCTCGACCGCCTGGAGGAGGCCCTGGCCGCCCTCGAGCCGAAGGTCGACCTGGACGTCCTCGTCTACACCCCTGAGGAGTTCGAGGAGCTGGTCAGGACGAGGCCCTTCTTCGAGCGGGCGCTGAAGGAGGGGAGGGTCCTGTATGAAGCCTGACCCTGTGGAGGAGGGCCGGCGCTGGTTCGAACAGTCCGAACAGGACTTCGCCGCCGCCCGCCTCCTGGGGGGTGCGCACCACCACAACCTCGCCTGTTTCCACGCCCAGCAGGCGGTCGAGAAGGCCCTGAAGGCCTACCTCTTCTCTCAGGGGGCCAGGGAGGTGCGGGGACACTCGGCATCGGTTCTCTGCGAGGACGCCGCCCACTTCGACCCCTCCTTCAGCGGGCTGAAGAAAACCGCGGCCCTCGTGGACAAGTACTACATCTCGACCCGCTACCCGAACAGCATCATCGGAGGGCGGCCCAGGGAGGCCTATGACGAGCGGGACACCGAGAGGGCTCTGGAGGTAGCCGGTCACGTCCTGGAGTTCGTGAGAGCCCGGCTCCCCGGGGGGTGAGGCCGCGACCTCGGCCCTCCGAGAGGGTCTTCCGCCGACGGCGGCGAAGTGTGAGCCGGCACCGCCTGTAGGACGCCAGAGGAGGCCGAGTCAGTGAAGGCTCTTCAGTTCACCGGCTCCATCCCCCGCTACGTGGTCACGGCCGCGCTGGGGCGCATCTCCAGGGGCGCCTACTGGGGGCCGCTCTCCTGCCTTGTGCTACGGGAGGTCCCCGAGCCGGTCCTCCCCGGGCCGGACTGGGCCGTGGTCCGCACCCGCTACGCCGGCATCTGCGGCAGTGACATGCACCTCATCCTCCTCCAGCAGAGCCCCTCCGCCTCGGCTCTCGCCTCCTTCCCCTTCACCGTCGGACACGAGAACGTGGGGGTCGTGGCCGAGGCGGGGGAGGAGGTCGGCCTGGAGCCGGGACAGAGGGTCGTCGTCGAGCCGCTCCTGCCGTGCGCGACCCGCGCCATCGGCCGGCCCTGCCGGGCCTGCCGCGAGGGGCACCACGCCCGGTGCGAGAGGTTCGCGTCCGGTTCCCTTTCCCCGGGCCTCATCATCGGGAGTTGCCGGGACACGGGCGGGACGTGGAGCCCGAAGTTCCTGGCCCACAGGAGCCAGCTCTTCCCCGTCCCCGACGCCGTCTCCGACGAGGCGGCCGTCCTCGTCGAGCCGCTGGCGGCTTCCCTGCACGCCGCGGCCCGGGCCCTGGCCTGGACCCGGGAGGACGGCCGGCCCGGCGGGACCTCTCTCGTCATCGGAGGCGGAGTCATAGGCCTGGGCGTCATCGCCGCCCTGAGGGCTCTCGGCTGGGACGGACGCCTCATCGCGCTCGTCCGTCATCCCCACCAGGCCGAGCTGGCGCGGACGTTCGGAGGCGACGAGGTCGTGGGCACCGGGCCGGGCTGGGAGGAGAGGTTGGCCGACAGTCTCGGCGTGGACCTTCTCCGGCCCCTGATCGGCCCTACGGTCCCGACGGGGGGAGCCGCGCTGGTGTTCGAGTGCGCCGGGAGCCGGTCCGCCCTCGACGCCGCCCTGCGGTACGCCGCTCCGGGCGGGCTCGTCAGCCTCGTGGGTCTGGCCGGGATGCCGAAGGGCATCGACTGGAGTCACATCTGGCGGAAGGAGCTCGACGTGCGGGGGAATTTCTGCTACGACACGGAGGTCGTGGAAGGACGTCTGGTCCGGACCTTCGAGCTCGTCCTGGACCTCCTGGCCGGCGGGAGGCTGGGGCCCTCGGCCGCCGTGGAGGGTCTGGTCACGCACCGCTTCCGCCTGGAGGACTACCGCGAGGCCCTGAGGACGGTGACCGACAAGGGCTCCTCACGGGCCGTGAAGGCGGTCTTCACCTTCGACCGGTGAGGGTCACCGTGCCCTTGAGGCCGTCGATGGTGAGGATGTCGCCGGTCCGGAAAAGCTTCGTCGCCCCCTTGACCTGCAGGACGGCCGGGACCCCGTACTCCCGGGCCACCACGGCGCTGTGGCTGAGGAGGCCGCCTTCCTCGAGGACAAGGCCCACGGCGAGGTGGAAGAGGGGCGTCCAGGCCGGGTTCGCGTAGGGGGCGACAAGGATCTCCCCCGCCTCGAGGGCCGCCGCCTCTTCGATGCATCCGGCCACCCGGCACCTCGCCGTCACCACGCCGGCCGAGCACCCGACACCGGTGTAGGTCGGCCCGCCGTGCTGTTTCGCAGGAGCCGTCGTGGGCCCGTTCGGCGCAGGTGCCGCGCGACGGAGGGGCAGGCCGTCAGGTCCGTAGGTGCCCGGGGTGATGTTCTGCGGGACCCTCCAGTTCCGGTAAAGGCGCCTCACCGCCTTGCGCCGCCGGGCCGCCTCCCTCGCGGCGGCGGGATCCCCCCTGCCGCCGGTGAGGTCGAGGACCTCGTCCCGGGTCAGCCAGAAGATGTCGTCCGGCTCGTCGAGCAGACCGGCTTCCGCCCACCGCCGGGCCAGCTCGACGAGGAACCTGCGGGTCTGGTAGCGGGCGCGGCTGAGGCAGACCCGGGTCTCCTCGCGGAGCCAGCAGAACTCCTTGACCCTCCGGTACTGCTCCTCGAACCGCCGCCGCCAGAAGGGGCCGAGACCCAGCCGGAGCCACCGCCGCCCGAGGGCGAGGGCCTTGCTCTCCTCGGCCTCCCGCACCGCCCTCTGCCGCTCGAGCTGGACCCGCGGGTCGTCCGGCGGGCCGCCGTCCCGGGTCGGGGGCCGGCCCCCGGTCGTGCTTCCCTCGCCGGTGACATATCCCCTGAGCACGGAAAGGGGCACCGACGGGTCCTCCCACCAGCGGGGCACGGAGAGGTCCTCGTCGATGTTGGACATGTAGCGGTAGCGCCGGACCCAGTCCAGCACGGCCCGCCAGGCCTCGCCCTCGTCGGCTTTCTCCGCGAGCTCGGCCAGTCGTCCGGCGAGTTCGCCTGGGGGCGTCCGGCGGAGGCGCTCCAGGGCCCGGGGGTGCTTCTCGAAGGTCCGGGCGAGGCCCCAGAGGTCCTCGAGGGGGCGGGCCGTGGCCATCCCGGTGAGTCCGGTCAGGAGCCGGGCCTCGCTGGGGGCGTCGTCGCCCAGACCCTTCTTCTCGAGGGCGGCCAGGGTCCCGTGGAAGTCCTCCTGGGCCTGGGTGGAGAGAAGGGTGGTGATGAGCGCCCACCGGTTCGTCTTCGCGTGAAGCTCCAGACCTTTCGCCGCCCAGGCCGAGAGGGATTCGTCGTCGAGGTCCTCCGGCCGCACGGCGTCCCACACGGGCTCCTCCCGGTCGAACCACTCGAGGAAGGACCGTACCTCCCCGGGGACCGTCCGGTACTGCCTCTCGAGTGCGAGCAGGACGGGCACGGCCCTGATGACGTTGACCGGGCTCCAGGGGGTCACCTGCCCCTCACCTTCGTAGGTCGGGTCGATGCCGACCGTCCGGTCGAAGGACCGCTCTCTGAAGCCCGGCAGCCGGGAGGCCACCCGCTTGGTCGCCCCGACGTTCCAGTAGCCGTGGCCGAAGAAGGTCCTCGCCCAGACGGTGCCCTCGTCTTCGGGCCGCCAGAGCCGGACCCGCCGGAAGAGCTCTTCCTGGGCCCGGCTGAAGTCGTGGTGGAACGATTGGGACTGGCCGAGGATGGAGGCGAAGCCCGGCATCACCTCCCGGAAGTTGGCCGTGGTCCACTGGCCCGTGCTCTCGGGGAAGGTGTAGGCGGTCATGGGGCGGGACTGGAGGACGTAGAGCCGGCCGCCGGCGAAGCCGAACTCGACGTCCTGCGGCTCGCCGAAGACCTCCTGGACCCGGCGCCCCAGGGCCGCGAGCTCCCTGAGCCGGTCGGCGTCAAGGCACGGAGTCCTGCTCTTCTCCCGGTCGAGCGGCACAGGCCGGAGGCCGCCTTCCTCGGCCGGGACCAGGGCTTCGGGCTTGGAGCCGGGTTCTGTCCGCAGGGGGCGGCCCTCCCAGAAGTGGACGACGAAGCGGTCAGGGCTGACCTCGCCCGAGGCCAGTCCGGCCGCGAGGCCCCAGGTCGCCTCGACCAGCATCTCATTCTCGTCGGCGGTGAGCGGGTTGAGGGTGAAGAGGATGCCGCTCACCTCGCAGGGGACGAGCGCCTGGATGAGGACGGCCATGGTCCCCGCGGCGGGCGGGGCCGCCCCGTCCTCGCCGGGGGACTCCGAGGGGGCGCGGGGCGCCCCTGTGGCAAAGGGGTCCCTCGGCAGACGGTCGTAAGAGAAGGCCCGCTCCGTCCAGAGCGACGCCCAGCAGTCCCTCAGGGCGGCGGCGACCTCATCGAGACCCCGCACGTTGAGCCGGCTCTCGTAGACCCCGGCCGCGGAGCGCCGCCGGCCGTCCTCGCCCGGGGAGGAGGACCTGACGGCCAGGGGGGTGCCCCTCGCGATGGGGCCGGAGGAGAGGGCCTCTTCGAGTTCCTCGAGGAGTCCCGCCGGAAGGGGGGCCTTCCGCACCTCGGCCTGCACCTCTTCGAGCAGGCGGGAGAGGGCCGGCCCGGCGGGCGCCGTCGGGGGGGCGCGTTCGGCCGGGGCGTCCTCCCCGGAGCCCCGGAGGAGGGAGAGGTGTTCCTCGAGGCCGTTCTCACGCAGGAAGGTCTCGCAGGCACTGTTCAGCACGACGACCGTCGGCGGGACCGGGAGGCCCGCACGCTCCAGTTCGGCCAGAGCCGCGGCCTTGCCGCCGACGAGCGGCCGGTCCTCTCGGGTGATGTCCTCGAGCCATCTGAGATGCCTGGTCAAACCAGTCCGCTCCTTCCTCCGTCTCCGCTCGGCCCGGGCGTCCCGGGAGGGGCCGTCTCAGGGCACCGGGGGCGGGGTGAACCCCGCCTCCACGAGCCTGCCCACGAGGGTCAGGGCCTTGTCCATGGCCTCGAGGACCTCCTCGACCTCGTGGTCCCTGATGATGAGAGGCGGCATAATCTGCATCGCCCTCGGACGGAAGTCGGAGAAGACGGCGATCACCCCGAACTGGGCCAGGGCGTAGGTCATCATCGGGCCGAAGTCGTCCCGGGCCATCTCGAAGGCCAGCATGAGCCCGCGGCCGCGCCAGCCGGCGGTGAGGTCGGGGTGCCGGCGGCAGAGGTCCGCGAACCCCTGTTCGAACCTGGCCCCCATCTCCCTCACGTGCTCGAGGAACCCCGGCTCGGTCGTCTGCTCGAGCATGGCCAGGGAGCAGACACAGCCGAGGTCCGACCCGGCGAAGGAGCTGAGGTGTACGAACGGGTGCTCCCGGAAGAACCGGTCGAGGTGCGGCCTGAAGCAGACGGCGGACATGGGGTAGACGCCCCCGCTCATACCCTTTCCCAGGACCAGGATGTCCGGCACCACGTTCCACTCCTCACAGGCCCAGAGCCGTCCGGTCCGACCGAGGCCGGCCTGGATCTCGTCGAGGATGAGGACGGCTCCGGCCCGGTCGCAGATCTCGCGCACGCGCGGCAGGTAGTCCGGGGGCGGGACGATGACGCCGGCGGTGGCCTGGATGGTCTCGAGGACGACGGCCGCCGTCTGGGGGCCCACGACCCTCTCGAGGGCGTCGGCGTCGCCGAAGGGGACCTTGGAGAAGCCGGGCATGAGGGGCTCGAAGTGCCTGCTGAAGCGTTGCTCGCCCGCGGAGAGGGCGAAGCCGGTGTGCCCGTGGTACCCCTTTTCGGCCGACACC
This sequence comes from uncultured Eubacteriales bacterium, assembly GCA_913063835.1. Classification (GTDB taxonomy): domain Bacteria; phylum Bacillota; class Sulfobacillia; order UBA995; family UBA9673; genus UBA9673. The sequence goes on along the minus strand of CAJXZV010000007.1, from coordinate 8,684 downwards.
ACCCCCGGCCGTCCGGTGTAGCCGCGGGCGAGCTTGATGGCGAGGTCGATCGCCTCACCACCGCTCGGGACGAAGAAGCTGTACCGGATGTCGCCGGGGGTGAGCTCGGCCAGGCGCCTGGCCAGGCGCCCGCGGAGTTCGCTCATGAGCATGTGGTCCCCGACGTCGAGTTCCTCGAGGGCCTCCTTGAGGGCGGCCGTGACCCGCGGCGGGCGGTGGCCGAGGTTGAAGACCCCCCCGCTCGACCGGCAGTTCACGTAGCGCCGGCCCTCGAGGTCCCAGACGTACACGCCCTCGCGCCGGCCGGGTACGGCTTCGAACCCGAGGCTGCGGTAGACGGCGACCTTGCCCGGAGAGACGAAGGAGGCGAAATCCTCGACAGCCTCGCGCTGCGACACCCGGCCCAAGACGGCTCCCTTGGACCTCCTGTCGGCCGTGTTCCCGGGGTCACGCTCCTGGGCGGCTCTTGTCAAGACGTGTCCCCCTCCTTGTTGCGGCCGGGCCCGGCGGCCTCCCGACCGTTTCCGACACTCTCGACCGCCTTCGACCGGCGCGAGGCCGCTTCCTTCTCACTGGCACCGGCCCCAGGTATTAGGAGCAACCCCTAAACCGGTCAGTATCCCCGGTCAGGGCGCCTCCGGCCGCCCACCCGTGGGATAGCCGGCCCGCCCCTCATATACTGTCGGAGAGGTGGTGGCCTTGGTCAGAGCTTCCGACCTGAGAATGCGCGATGTGGTGAACGTCCTCGACGGGACCCGGCTGGGCCTTATCAGCGACTTCGAGATGGACCTCGAGACGGGGAAGGTCACCGCCTTCATCGTCCCCGGTCCCGGGAGGTTCCTCGGGTTCATCGGGAGGGAGGTGGAGTACGTCATCCCGTGGGAGAGGATCAAGAAGATAGGCACCGACGTCATCCTCGTGGACATCCCCGGCTACACCGACCCGCGCCCGTCGCGTTGAGGTGGCGGGACCTGATCACGGTCACTAGTCTTGCGGACTGGACTACAAGGTATACCCCGGCTATAATGGAGAGGCATGCTATATCTCGTGCGGAATGTATGTTCTCCGGTTCTCCCACGGAGGTGACCCGTCTTGCGCTGTCCGGCCTGCGGGCGACCCGACACCCGCGTCCTCGACACCCGGCCGGTGCAGGACCGGCGGGTCATCAAACGCCGCCGGGAGTGCGAAGCCTGCGGTGAGCGCTTCACCACCTACGAGAGACTCGAAGAGCCGCCCCTCGTGGTCTTGAAGTCCGACGGCCGGCGCGAAGCCTTCGACCGCCGCAAGATCGTGATCGGGGTCCTTCGGGCCTGCGAGAAGCGACCCGTCTCCGCCGAACAGATAGAGAACCTCGCCGCCGAGGTGGAGCGTGAGGTACGGCGGCTCGGCTACGACGAGATCCCCAGCAAGGTCATCGGGGAACTCGTCGTGGAGAGGCTGAGGAAGCTGGACGAGGTGGCCTACGTCCGCTTCGCCTCGGTCTACCGGAGGTTCGCCGACCTGGAGGAGTTCAAGCGCGAGGTCGAACGACTCCGCAAACTGTAGAGAGCGCCAGACCGCCGGGCCGTGGCGTCCGGAGGGCCGCGGGCCGGCGTCCCGCCAAGAGGAAGGAAGAGCTGCTGATGGTGAAAGAGCCTGTCCTGACCGAGAACGCGATGGTCGTTCTCCGCAACCGCTACCTGGCCAAGGATGAGAAGGGAAGGGTCGTCGAGACGCCGGCCCAGCTCTTCCGGAGGACGGCGCGGAACCTGGCGGTGATCGACATCCTCTACGACCCGGAGGTCTATGACCGCGAGGCCGGTCAGGACAAGGGTCCGCAGCCAGGCGACGACGACCCCGACCCGGAGGACGGCCTACCGCCGTACACCTTCTACGACATCTCCACCCTGCACAGGGCCTACAGGAGCATGAGGAAGCGCGGGTACATGAGGGTGAGCTGGCGGAGGCTTCTCGAGCTCCTCGGGGAGCGCCGCTCCTCTCTCCAGCGCTTCGAGGACGAACTCTACGACGCCATGGCCGACCTCAAGCTCCTCTTCAACTCGCCGACCCTCATGAACGCCGGCCGGGAACTCCAGCAGCTCTCGGCCTGCTTCGTTCTGCCCATCGAGGATTCGCTCGACGGCATCTTCGACACCCTCAAGCACACCGCCCTCATCCACCAGTCGGGGGGCGGGTGCGTGGCCGGAGACGCTCTTATCCACACCACCTTCTGCGGCATCGAGGAGATCGCCACCCTTTACGAGCGCGTCCGCCAGACCGGCGTTCCCGAGACGGAAGGGGAGCGCTGGCGGGTGATGGACGTGCGGGACCTCGGGATCATGACCATGTCGCTCGACCCGGCCAGCGGGGTGTTCGAGCCCAGGCTCCTCACCCATCTCTGGCGCTGGGAGGTCCCGGCCGAGGAGCAGGTGACCGTCCGTTCGAGCGACGGAACGGAAGTGACCACGAGCACGTGGCATCCGTTCATGGTCTTCACGGACAGGGGGCTGGAGGAGCGGCGGGCCGACCGGCTCCGGCCCGGGGACATCCTGCTCCAGCCCAACGCGAGCGTCCGCGACAACTGGCCGTTCACGGACTACCAGGAAGTCGACGGACTCGAGCTCGACGAGGACCTGGCCTGGCGGGTCGGCCGTCTCCTCGGCGGCGGGTCTCGGGACGCGGCCTCCGGCGACGCTGCCACCGAGGCTGTCACCAAGTCTCCTCTCTCCGTGATTGCGGCCTTCCTGGCCGGCCTCATCGACTCCGGCGGACGCGTCGACCTCGAGCGGCGCAGGGTGGTCTTCGCGACGGTCTGCCCGGACCTCGCCCGCCGTCTCCAGGCCCTGGTGAGCCTCCTGGGGTTCGCTCCTTCCCTGCGGGTGAGGGGCCCGGGGGGCGGGCCCGGGACCGCCCTCCACGAGGTCGAGCTTGCTGCGGCCGCCCGGACCCCTGAGCTGGCGGAGATGCTCCTCCCCTGGGTCCAGGACCCCGTGGGGCGTGTCCGGCTCGAGGCGCTCCTCGAGTCCAGCGGGCGCCCCACCCACCGCCGCCCGCCGTCAGGCCTCGAGGATGTCCAAGACCTGCTCGCAACTGCCGGGACGGAGACCGGGACCGCCGGCATCGCCCGGCGTCCGGACCTCCTGGAGAGGGTGGCCCGCGGGTGGACGGTGGTGGCCGAGGTGAGGCCGGCCGCCTCCGCGCAGGTCTTCTATGACTTCACGGTCGAGGGGCACAACAACTACCTCGCCGGCAGGGGGAACCTGACGGTCGTCCACAACACGGGCTTCTCCTTCTCCCGCCTGAGGCCCAAGGACGACATCGTGAAGTCGACGGGCGGCGTGGCCAGCGGACCCGTCTCCTTCATGCGGGTCTTCGACGCGGCGACGAACGCCATCAAGCAGGGGGGGACGCGGCGCGGGGCCAACATGGGCATCCTCCGCTGCGACCACCCCGACATCCTCGAGTTCATCGATTCCAAGGTGGACAGTGAGGCCGTCACCAACTTCAACATCTCCGTCGGGCTCACCGACCGGTTCATGGAGGCGGTCCGGAAGGACGAGGAGTACGAGCTCGTCAACCCGCGCACAGGCGAGGTCAGAGGCAGGCTCAGGGCCCGTGAGGTCTTCGATAGGATCGCCCGGCGCGCGTGGGCCAACGGTGAGCCGGGGGTCGTCTTCCTCGACCGGCTCAACGCCGACAACCCCACCCCGCAACTGGGGGTCATCGAGAGCACGAACCCGTGCGTGGCCGGTGAGGCCCTGGTCTCGACCGCCGAGGGGCTCGTCCGCATGGACCGGCTGGTCCAGGAGGCAGAGGTCCGGGGGGTCTGTGTGGCCACCGACGACCGGGTGCTCTGTCTGACCCTCTACCGGAGCGGCACGGACGGGGCGGCGGCCGCGGCGGTGGGCGGCGTGAGCGTCCATCCCGTCCGCAGGGCCTTCGCCAGCGGGACCAGGCCCGTGGTGCGCGTGACGACCGAGGCCGGCTACTCCGTGGAGGTCACGCCCGACCACAAGGTCATGACCACGCAGGGCTGGGTTCCGGCCGGAAGCCTCAGGCCCGGGTACCACCGGGTGCTCCTGCAGTCGGGGGAGAGCGGCTTTCCGGAGACCGCCCGTCTGCCCTTCGTCCCGGAGACCCGGGCGGAGGAACGGGACGGGCGCCCCAGGCGGCACGACCTTCCGACGGAGTGGAGCGAGGACTTGGGGCTGGCCCTCGGCTGGCTGGTCGCGGGCGGCCGCCTGCGTCTGGACGACTCTGACGCCGGGGTGGAGTTCACCTTCGCCCCGGAGGACCGGGCGGCGATGGAGCGCCTGATGCCCGCTCTGAACGGCTGGTACGGTCGGGAGGTCCGCCCGGTGGAGGGCCGGGCCGGCGTCCTCCTCCTTTCCTACCGCGGTCGCCCCTTCGCGGAGTTCTTCCGGCGCCTGGGGGTGGCCGTAGGCGCGGCCGGGGAGAGGAGGGTCCCCGAGGCCCTCTTCACGGCCTCCCGGGAGGCCGTGACCGGGTTCCTGCGAGCTCTGTTCACCGCCGGCGGCAACCTGGTTGTCTCCGGGGACCGGGCCGCCTGCGCCCGGCTGACATCGGAGTCCCTGGGTCTCGTCCGGGATGTCCAGCGGCTCCTCCTGGCCCTCGGGATGAAGAGCCGCATCTCCGGCCGCGGCCGGGTCGCGTGGCGGACCCTCCGGCGCGGGACCGCCGCCGGGGAGGAGCGGGAGGAGCAGGCCTCCGACGGGGCGCTCTACGAGCTGCGGGTCGGCCGGGAGGACCTTCAGCGGTTCCTCGACGTGGTGGGCTTCCTCAGCGGCAGGCGCGCCGACCGTGTAAGGGCCCTTGACACGCGGAAGCGGGGCTTTCCCTCCTGCAGGTTCACCGATGTGGTGGCCTCCGTCACGCCCGCCGGTGAGAGGCCCGTCTTCGACCTCCAGGAGCCGGTCACACACTCGTTCATCGCCAACGGAGTGGTCGTCTCCAACTGCGGGGAACAGCCGCTCCTGCCCTACGAGTCGTGCAACCTGGCTTCCATCAACCTCGCCCGCTTCGTCAGCGGGGGGGAGGTCGACTACGAGGAGATGGGGCGCATCGTCGACCTCGCCGTCCACTACCTTGACAACGTCATCGACGCCAACCGGTATCCCATGGCCGCCATCGAGGAGCTGACCAAGGGGAACCGCAAGATAGGGCTCGGCGTCATGGGCTGGGCCGACATGCTCATCCGGCTCGGCATCCCTTACGACTCCGAGGAGGCCCTCGCCCTGGCCGAGGAGGTCATGGGTTTCATCGACTCGCGCTCCAAGGAGGCCTCGGCCGCTCTCGCCGCTGAGAGGGGCCCCTTCCCCAACTTCCGCGGTTCGGCCCTCGACGTGCCGGACCGGCCTCCGCTCCGGAACGCCACGACGACCACCATCGCCCCGACAGGGTCGATCAGCATCATCGCCGGCGTTTCCGGCGGCATCGAGCCCCTGTTCTCGATAGCCTTCACCCGGCGCGGAATCCTCGGCGGCGAGGAGCTTGTGGAGATAAACCCGCAGTTCGAGCTTGTCGCCCGGCAGAAGGGGTTCCACAGCCCTTCCCTCATCGCCGAGGTCGCCCGTGTCGGGAGCGTCCAGGGCATGGACGGGGTCCCGGAGGAGGTCAAGAGGGTGTTCGTCACGGCCCTTGACATCACCCCGGAGTGGCACGTCCGGATGCAGGCGGCCTTCCAGAAGCACACCGACAACGCCGTCTCCAAGACGGTGAACCTCCCCTTCGAGGCCACTCCTGAGGACATACGCGCCGTCTACGAGATGGCCTACGAGCTCGGCTGCAAGGGGGTCACCGTGTACCGCGACGGCAGCCGCTCGTCGCAGGTCCTCAATGTCGGGCGAGGGGAAGGGGGAGCGGGGGAGGGGGCCTCATCAGAGGGCGCCGCGCCCGCGGCCGCCGCGGAGGATGGGGGCGTAAAGGTCCGACCGGTGCTCGACCGGGGGCCGTGGGGGTCCATAAAGCCCGTCCCGCGGCCTCAGAGGCTGGACGGCGTCACCGTCCGGAAGGTGACCCCCCTCGGGAACCTCTACATAACCCTCAACACGGCCGGCGGGGTGCCCTTCGAGCTCTTCGCCCTGATAGGCAAGGCCGGGAGCGACGTGGCCGCCTTCACTGAGGGACTGGCCAGACTCATCTCGCTCGCCCTGCGGTGCGGGATCGACCCGCGGGAGATTGCCAGCGAGCTGAGCGGTATCGGAGGAAACCGCAGCGTGGGCTTCGGCCCGAACCGGGTCAAGTCGGTGCCGGACGCCATCGCCCAGTTCTTGGACGAGTATCTCGCGGGAGAAGCCGACGTCTCGCCGTGGACGGTGCGTCAGGCCGGGCAGCTCAGCATGTTCGAGAACGGTGAGGAGGGTGGGGACGGCCCCCGGAAGCGGGCCCGGAGCCTCGACCTCTGCCCTTCGTGCGGACTGTACTGCCTTGCCCACGAGGAAGGGTGTCTCAAGTGCCGCTGTTGCGGGTACAGTGAGTGCTGAGGTGCGGCGGCGGGCTGCGCGCCGTGGTGGGACCGCGGGGCCGGGGCGCCTGGGCGCGGGTAGGAACGGGGAGGGGAGACTTTGCGGACCGCTGAGGAGTACCTCGAGAAGCTCAGGAGCATGCGCAGGAACGTCCACCTGAACGGGGAGCTGGTGGACCGCGACCACCCGGAGATAATGCCGGGCATCCGGGTGATAAGCGAGACCTTCAAGACGGACGACCCGGCCTTGAGGGGCACGGCCACGGCCGTCTCTCACCTGACGGGGAAGACGATAAACCGCTTCTGCCACATCCACCGCACCACCGACGACCTCTTGGCCAAGCAGAAGATGACGAGGCTCTTCTGCCGCCGCACGGGCGGGTGCATCCAGAGGTGCATGGGCGTCGACGCCCTGAACGCGTTGTCGGTGGTCACCAAGGCCTGCGACGACGCCATGGGGACCGAGTACCACGACCGCTTCAACGCCTACCTCGAGTGGTTCCAGGAGAACGACCTCGTCGGGAACGCGGCGCAGACCGACGTCAAGGGCGACCGCTCCAAGCGCCCTCACGAGCAGGTCGACCCAGACCTCTATGTGCGCGTCGTCGAGAAGAAGAAGGACGGCATCGTCGTCCGCGGGGCCAAGGCACACAACACCATCGGCCCCTACTGCGACGAGATCATCGTCCTCCCGACACGGCTCATGACGCCGGAGGACCGGGACTGGTCGGTGGCCTTCGCCGTGCCGGCTGACGCCGAGGGGGTGCACCAGTTCGTGCGGGCGACCCACCCGCGCCCGCGCCGGTTCCTGAAGGCGCCGGCGGCCGAGTTCGGGGCCTGTGATTCCCTCACCGTCTTCGACGACGTCTTCGTGCCCTGGGAACGCGTCTTCCTCTGCGGGGAGACCATGTACGCCGGCCAGCTCGCGGCGCTGTTCGCCACCTACCACCGCCACAGCTACACGGGGTGCAAGGCGGCCGTCTCCGACATCATCGTCGGAGCGGCCGCCCTGGTCGCCGAGTACAACGGGGTGACCAAGGCTCCGCACGTGCGCGACAAGCTGGCCGAACTGGTCGCCGTGGGCGAGCTCGTCTACGCCGCCGGCATCGCCGCGAGCGTCAACGCCCAGCCGTCCTCCTCCGGGACGATGGTCCCCGACATCGTCTTCACCAACGTCGGCCGCTACCACGCCGGGGTCAATGTGATGCACGAGTTCGAGATCCTCATCGACCTCGCCGGAGGGCTTCCCGCCACCCTCCCGCCGGAGGACGAGTGGGCCGACCCGGAGAGCGCCCGGTTCCTGGAGAAGTACATCATGCGGAACCCGGATGTGTCGGCCGAGAACCAGCACCGCTGCTTCCGGTTCCTATCCGACATGCTGTGCTCGTCGAACTCGGGGGTAATGCAGGTGGCCGGCATCCACGGCGGTGGGTCGCCCATCATGGAGAAGATAGCCATCACCGGGCTCTACGACTTCGAGGAGAAGAAGGCCATCGTCCGCCACCTGGCGGGGATAACGAGCTAGCGCGAAGGGGAGGGGGTCACTCTGTGGTCGGTCCGTCGGCCGGACCTTCCGGCGCCTTTCCGGTCGTTCGACTGGAGGGCGACGTCACGGTCGTGAGGATGGGACCGGTCGAGTCCGCCCTGCCCGGGACCCTGGCCGTCTTCTCCACCCGCCGGGGCGGGGTGAGCCGCCCGCCCTGGGACGAGATGAACGTCAGCCTGAGCGTCGGCGACGACCCGGAGGCTGTGGCCGAGAACCGGCGGCGGCTCTTCGGCTGTTTGGGTGTCGACCCGGACGGGGTGGCCTCGTGCGGGCAGGTCCACGGCCGGGGCATCGCCCTTGTCGCGGGGCCGGGCCGGGTCGAGGCCACGGACGCGCTGGTCACCGTGACCCCCGGGCTGACCCTGGCGGTGTCGTGCGCCGACTGCGTCCCGGTCTTCCTGCTCGACCCGGTGACCCCGGCCGCCGGCATCGTCCACGCCGGCTGGAAGGGGACCTTGGCCGGGCTCGCCGCCCTGACCGTGAGGTTCATGGCCCGGCGCCTCGGCTCGAGGCCGGCCGACATGGTGGCCGCCGTGGGGCCCTCGATCGGGCCGTGCTGTTACGAAGTGGGACCCGACGTGGCCGGGGAGGCCGAAGACCGCCTGGGCCGCGGGGTCCTCCGACCGGCGAGGACGGGGAGGCCTCACCTCGACCTCTGGGAGGCTAACCGGCTGG
>CAJXZV010000006.1 GCA_913063835.1 uncultured Eubacteriales bacterium | reverse complement strand
CCGGCTACGATTTCATCGAGAAGGCCACCCTGGAGAGCATGGAGATGGGCACGGGCGTGGCGACGGTGGACCTCCAGGCCACAGAGGCCCTCTTCTGGAAGACGGTGGAGGAGATCACCGGGTTCGCCATCGGCGGCAAGCACGACCTCCTGCGGCAGATCAAGGACCTGGTCCACGCCAAGCAGGAGTTCGACGTCATCCGCGAGGCCCTGGAGGACGTGCGCACGGTCGGCTACGGGATGGTGCCCCCGCGGGTCTCCGAGATGACCTTCGAGGACCCGGAGCTCATCCGCCAGGGCGGGCGCTACGGGGTGAGGCTGCGGGCGAGCGCCCCGTCGCTCCACTTCATCCGCGCCGACGTGGAGACGGAAGTGACCCCGATCATCGGCACGGAGCGGCAGTGCGAGGAGCTGGTGAAGTACCTCCTGGAGAAGTTCGAGGACGACCCGAAGAAGATCTGGGAGTCGGACATCTTCGGCAAGTCCCTGCAGGACCTCGTGAGGGAGGGCATCGAGAACAAGCTCTTCCGCATGCCGGAGAACGCCCAGGCGAAGATCCAGGAGACCCTCACGAGGATCATCAACGAGGGGAGCGGTGGGCTCATCTGCATCCTGATCTAGTCCGGCGGCGGGCTCTCGCAGGGTAGGACGGCCCCGACCCCGGGAAGCCCGAGGAAGTGGCGGCGGCCGGCCCTCACGGGCCGGCCGTCATGCGTCAGTGGGCCGGCCGCCCCGGGGCGCCCCTGGGTCGCGGGCGGGCCTCCGGGGGGTAATCACGGTGTTGGACCTGCTCATATAATGAACCGGCCTCGCAGGAACCGTCCGGTGCGGCCAGGCGGCCGGCCGGAAGGGGAGGTGGCGTCGGTTGACAGAGGAGACACTGAGCAGGAGGGCCCTGGGCTACATCAACGAGGTCCTGGGCAAGGCCGCCCACTATCTGGACGCGACCCCGACCGACGACGGGTGGGTGGTCCGCGCCGTCGTGGTGGAGACGAAGCCCAAGCCGGGTCCAGGCGGCGGGAGCAAGGAGTGGCACGTCCTTTACGAGGTGCATCTCGACCGGGACATGGAGCCTCAGTTCCATGTCAGGCGAGGCTTCTGGAGCAAGCCGCTCCCTGGTTCGCCGCGGGCCGAGCCGGCCGCTCGCGGGGACACATCGGGCGAGGTGGGCTCCTGTTCCGCCGAGAGCGGAAGCGCTCAGGGCCAGGACCCTGAGGAGAACGGGGGCGAGGACCGGGACGAAGACCGGGGCGAGGACACGACCCTTCCCGAGGAGGTCCTGGAACCGACACCGGAGGCGTCGGAAGAGGGCGGGCAGGACCCTGCCGGTGAAGAGACCGGGGAAGAGGTCCCGGTCGACGCGGCCGAGGGGCTGGAGGATGTGACTCTCGAGCCCGAGCGACCTCCCCTGGAAGCCGGTGGGGAGGAACAGGAGCACGAAGAGGAAGAGGAGTCCGTACCCGAAGAGGAGCCCGCGCCCGGGCCCTCGAGGCCGAAGGTCCAGGTGAGGCAGGGGGCGCCGGCGGTGAGGTTCCGGTACGTGCAGGACGACGCCGCCGGCCGTCCGGAGGCGGCGGACGACGCGGTCGGGGAACCTGAACCCGGGGAGCCGGGAGAACCTGCCGAGGAGGAGTCCGGTTCCCAGACGCCGGGCTCGGGAGAAGAGGGCTAGACCGCCGTCTGGGAAAGCCCTCCAGCGGTCGGGTGACCGTGAGAGGTCCGGGAGCACCCGGGACATGCTACACCCGTCCTCTTCTGTGTCCAGCGGCTGGGGGCTCCTGACGGGGGCTGTGCTTCCGACCGTGCGTGACCTTCTGGCCCTGTGGGCCGGCAGAGCCGTTCTGAAGTTGAGCCGCAGGCTGGGTCATGGGGGTTCGTCCCTCCCGGGACGCGTCGCCCTCAGGATCCAGCCCGCGCTTCTCCGGCGGCTGGCCGGGAAGTTGCGGTGGGGGAGCGTCGTCATCACCGGGACCAACGGGAAGACCACGACGGCCCGCCTGCTCTCGACCATCCTGCAGGATGCCGGCTACCGCCTCGTCCACAACCGTTCCGGCGCCAATCTGAAGGAAGGCCTCACGTCGGCCTTCCTTGATGACGCGGCGGCCGCCCGGCGGAGGGCGGACATCGCCCTCATGGAGGTCGACGAGGCCACCGTGCCCGAGGCGGTGCGGGAGCTCAGACCTCTCGGCATCGTCGTCACCAACTTCTTCCGGGACCAGTTGGACCGTTACGGTGAGCTCGACACGACCGTCTCGCTCGTGGGGCGGGGAATCGACGCCGTAGGGGGGCGCGGCTTCGTCGTGCTCAACGCGGACGACCCCCTCGTCGCCGCTCTGGGGCGGGGGAGGGGGGAGCGTGTGGTCTTCTACGGGATTGAAGACGACCGCTGCGGGAAGCGGACGATGACCCAGACAAGGGAGCAGCGGCACTGTCTTGCCTGTGGTCGGGAGCTGGACTACAGCGTCTTCTACTACGGGCACCTCGGGCGCTACGCGTGCCCGGGAGGCGATTTCCGACGTCCGGCCCCCGACGTGCGCGCCGGTGCGGTGCGGCTCGGAGGGGTCCGCGGGGCCTCGTTCACGCTGTCGGTGCGCGGGGAGGGAGAGGTCCGGGTCGCCATGCCGGTGCCGGGCCTGTACAACGTCTACAACGCCCTGGCGGCTCTGGCCGCCGCGCTCGAACTCGGCGTCCCTTTGAGCCGCGCCGCGGCTTCCCTGGAGCGGGCCGGGGCCTCGTTCGGACGCATGGAGGTCATCCCCGTCGAGGAGAGGAACGTGCTCCTGGCCCTGGTCAAGAACCCCACAGGGTTCAACCAGGTCCTGGAGACCCTCCTCGGCGACGCCCCCGCCGCGGACGGGGCGGGCGAGGCAGGCGGGGAGGGCCCCCGGAACTTCCTCATCGCCATCAACGACCGGTACGCGGACGGCACGGACATCTCCTGGCTGTGGGACGTCGACTTCGAGCTCCTGGCGGAGCGCGGGGCACGGGTGGGGGAGATCGTCGTCTCCGGACTCCGGGCCCACGACATGGCCCTCCGGTTGAAGTACGCGGGGGTGCCGGAGGCGTGCGTGCGGGTGGTCCCGGGTCTGTCCGAAGCCCTCGACAGGGCCCTGACCGCGACGGCGAGAGGGGAGACCCTGCTCGTCACCCCCACCTACACGGCGATGCTCGAGCTGAGGGACATCATCAGCCGGCGCGGGTACGCCCCGCCGTTCTGGGAGGCGGAGAAGACCTGAGGCTGGAGATCTGCCACCTCTATCCGGACCTCATGAACCTCTACGGGGACCGCGGGAACGTCATCGCCTTGAGCCGGCGGGCCGAGTGGCGGGGCATCGAGGTCGGCCTCACCGCGGTCGGGCTGGGAGAGGCGGTGGATTTCACCGCCTTCGACATCCTCTTCATGGGTGGGGGCCAGGACAAGGAGCAGAGGCTCATCTGTGAGGACTTCCAGCGGGTCAAGGGAGGGGCCCTGGCCGAGGCCGTGGAGGACGGGGTCCCCTTCCTGGCCATCTGCGGCGGCTACCAGCTCCTGGGACGGTTCTACGAGACCGGGACGGGGGAGCGCCTGCCCGGCATAGGAATCCTCGACGTGGAGACCCGTGCCGGGAGGAAGAGGATGATCGGGAACGTTGTCGCCGGGAGCTTGCTCGCCGGCCAGGAGACCCGGACCCTGGTCGGTTTTGAGAACCACTCGGGCCGCACCTATCTCGGGCCGGGGGTGAGGCCTCTGGCGGAGGTCCTGGTGGGCCATGGCAACAACGGGGAGGACGGGACGGAGGGGGCCGTGTACCGCAACGTCGTCGGCACCTATCTTCACGGGTCTGTGCTGCCCAAGAACCCGTGGCTCGCCGACTGGCTCATCCGGCGGGCCGTCGTCCGCCGCTACGGGGAGGGCGTCACCCTCCCGCCCCTGGACGACCGGGTGGAGACCGAGGCCCACGCCGCGGCCGTGGCGCACGCGGTGGAGGTCGCCCGGCGGCACCGCACCCCTGTCAGGAGGAGGCGCCTCAGGGCCGTCGTCGGAGGCCGGCTCGGCAGCCGCCGGGGGTCGAGGTGAGTCTCCGCTCACCCGTAGAGGATTTCCCAGGCGTTGCCGCCAAGCACTCTACACACAGGCGCAGGCTGACGGGCCGGGTTGTCACCTCGCACCAGGCCCATGGAGCAGGAGATGACGTCATGACAAAGGAGGTCCATCGGCCGAAGGACGGCGCGAAGACGCCCGGCGGGGGCGTAGTCGCTGAGGTTTACTACCTCGACGGGGAAGGTGAGCCTGTCGAAAAGGAAAGGGCTGCACGGGTGGTCATCCGGGAGCTCGACGAGAACGGCAACCTCGTGAGCGAGACGTTCGGGATGGTCGAGTCGATAGCAGATGGTCGCCATTGGAATCGCTCCGGGAGCAGGCGGGACTCAAGGAGGGCATCTTCGTCACCTCAGCCATCCTGGTGGAGGGCTCGAGGGTCGTCATCCTGACCACAGACGGGGCCGCGGGGTCCGGCTCGGAGTCAACAGGAGGTCTTCTCTGCCGGCGTGCCCACCGCCGGGTTCTGCGCCAGCTTCAGGAACTCCTTACCGTCCACATGAAGGTCGAGCTGGGCTTCAGCCGGCAGGCACGAACGCTCGAACCGCTTCCTCCCGGCCAGAAGGCTCATCGTTACTATGGCTTCCATTGAGCGGGTGCCGTGCTTGTACTCGGGGATGGACAAGAAGGCGTTCAGGACCCCGGGGGCTATGGGGAGGTCTTTGCTGTCACGTTTTGAAAACAGGTGTGGGGCATGGTACTCCAGGATGTTCCTGAGGACGAGAGCACGTCTGAGGACGTACTCCTTATCTTCCCTATCACCCCTATCTTCTTCATGTTCGGAGGAGCTCTTGGTAGCGGGGATGGGGTCGGGACCGATCACGTCCACGTAGCCCTTAAGGCGGCTGACAAAGTCTCTTACCTTTGAACCTCCTGCATTTGACGAATCTGACCGTGATGACTCTTCTTCCAGCTCCTTCATGGAAGAGAATTGGCCTCCAACGAAGACGAAGATGGATCTCCCGAGAGGATGGCGGTGTCCGCCCCGCTGGAAGTACCCGTCCTGCATAGGTGCAAGGAAGTACTTCAGCCACCCCAGCTTGACGTTTCCGAGGTTACAGTCAAACTCATCCCACAGCACGAGAGGTATCTTCCCTGACAGGGCTTCGTCTCGAACCTGTTGCAGAGCCTCGTAGAGTTCCTCCGGGTCGGTCCATTGGGCTATGTTGAATTCGATGATTCTTATGTCTTTGGATACGGAGCGCGCTACCTGACGCACACCAAAGGACTTACCAGCGCCGGGTGGTCCGAGAACGGCGATGGATAGAGGGACCGTGGCGGTACGCCGCTGGAGGTAGTCGACGATCAGCCGACGCACATTCCGGTACCCTTCTATCTCGCGCCTATCTACGGTGACGAGTCGCTCGAACCGGGCCAGCGGAACGTGCTTGAGTGCTTCCTCGGGTCCCTCCTGCACGATCTCCGTGGCCACACGCAAAAGCGCATCTTCCTTATCCTGTTCCTCATCCTTATACCGTTCCTTCAGGATGGTCCACCACCCCGGCCGCGCGTTGGAGGACTGCTTCGAGGACTGCCCTTTCGAGGACTGCTCCCTGGGTTGCTGTTCAGGCATCTCCGCGTACGAGAACTGCAACTCCGAAACAGCTTTCCGGATAGCCTTGGCGACAGCCGTATAGGGTGGGGCCAGCCCCACGAGTGTGTCGCCTCGCCTTCTCTCCACATATCCGTTCTCGTGTAGGGCTCGCTGTGCCCGAAGGCCGGCCTGAACCCCATCGGAAATGACGTGTATGTCTACTTGATCGCTGGTGGCGATTTTGTACGCGATGGCCGCCGCCATGCATGTTGTGTATCCCACCATGCTACCGGGATGAACTTCGGCCCAGGTATCCTCGATATGCTCGGGGTCGAAGAAAATTCGGCCCTCCGGCTTCATCTCCTTAGGGTCAGAGTCTGCACGACGCCGAGACAGCAAGAAGGCTCCGACGGTCGGAAAAGAGACTACGACATAAGCACAGCAGGCCAGAGACTTCGCCTTGGAGTTTTGAAGCAACTCCCAATGTACGTCGGAGGCTGTCTGCTCCCAGGACACCCCTCGGCTGATATGCACATCTCCGTAACGGAGGGCGTCGACCGCCACGACGACCACGAGCCGTTCGGGGCACTTACAGATAAGATGCTCCCACAGGTGGCCCTCGGCGACTGGGTGGGCCATCTTGAGCACGAACCATGGTCCCTCCTCCTCGCTCCCCGGGCGCCGTACCGCGGCGGGCCACCTCCCCTTCTCCTTCCCCCGGAAACCCAAGCCCGCATCGTTCACCACGACGACCTTCGCCTTGTCTGAATTGTCCTCCTCGCGACTGTCTTGTGGCGTTTCCCAGGCCCGGGCAACTCCCCCGGGCTTGGCAACGCGCCAAAGAGAAGATTCAGCCTGGTTAGACTTGTTGTAGTTCTTGCATGACATATACGAATGATGGTAATGTTGGTCGGTCGGGGTTGGGGACTCAGGCGGCTCGGGATAGCTGACCTCAAACGACTCGTTGTCACAAGAAGAAACCTCTTGAAGCACACGACCTAGCAGAGCGGCTCCCCCTGGATAGGAGGAGACGCTCACATGACGCTCACCCCACCACCCTTCTCCTTCTAGATCGGGAGCGGGCTGCTCCGGAGCCGGCTCGATCCATTGCCAGTCAACGGTCAAGTCACCGGTCACCCAGACCAGCGGTCTATTCGACATGGTACACCTCCTGGAAGGCCACCCGCGCACATAAGCCACTCGTCCATGCATGACCGGAAAGCTTCTTGGTCCCGATTCCCAATCCCTCCATTATGCGGGTCTAATCCGACAACGTCTCGCTTCTTGTCCGCGAGCCTAATGTCCGGCACGACCGGTTCAAGGTGGAGCGCTTCCTCTCCCTCGGACGTCGGGCGAGGGTCGAAAGGCTGACCGACGCGAGACCGTCGAGGACCTCCCGGTCGGAGTAGACCACGAGGTGCCTCATAGGGTGCCCCACCGGGTGGGACCGCGTGGCGATGAAGACGCTGGGCGCAACAGCAGTCGAGCGCTTCCCGGCAGCGGGACGACCACGGAGGCATACTTGGTGTTCTTCCTGTCTGACAGAGCCGGACCCGTTGGGTTAGATTCTAGCTGAGGGAATGCGCGGACTTGACGGCGGCGGTCGGGAGGGGTAGACTTGGGGCGGGAAGATACCCAGGGGGGTATCCATCCAAGCCGTGGGGGCTCGTGAGGGAAGGGACGCCGGTGGACTCTGACGGACCGACGCACGACGGTCGGCTCGTGACAGACGCCGACCTCGTCCGGAGACTGCGGCGGATAGAGGGGCAGGTCCGCGGAGTGCAGAGGATGATAGAGGAGGGCCGCGGCTGCCCCGAGGTCCTGGTCCAGTTGGCGGCCGTCCGGGAGGCCGTCAACAGGGTCGGAGTGCTCATGATCGCTCTGCACATGGAGAGATGCTTCCGGGACGAGCGTTCGGACACTCCTGAGGACAGGGTGTCCAGGGCGAAGGAAGCGGTGGAGATGTTCTTGAAGTTCTCGTGATTCACCGGGAGGTGAAGGGTTTGCCTCGGAACGGAGCTTCCGAGGAGCGTGTGTGGGACCTGCTCGTGGTGGGGGGCGGGCCGGCCGGGCTGACGGCGGCCATCTACGGAGCCAGGGCCGGCCTTGACACGGCCGTCATCGAGCGCGGACAGATGGGCGGACAGATGGCGACCGCCCACCGTGTCGAGAACTACCCCGGGTTCCCCGACGGGATCGAGGGCGCCGAACTCGCGGCGAGGATGTACGAGCAGGCGCGCCGCCTTGGAGCGGAGTTCCTCGTCGGGGAAGCCGGGCGCAAGGACCTGGACCTGGGTTCACCCGTGAAGACGGTCGCGGGGCACAGGGCCCGGAGGGTCGTCCTCGCCACGGGGGCCCGTCCCCGCCGGCTGGGGATCCCGGGTGAGGAGCGACTGCTCGGCCGAGGCGTGTCCTACTGTGCCACGTGCGACGGCCCGTTCTTCCGAGGGCGGCGGGTGATGGTCATCGGCGGGGGCGACTCGGCCGTCAGCGAGGCGGCGTTCCTCGCCAAGCTGGCCTCCAAGGTCATCGTCGTCCACCGGCGGGACCGGTTCCGGGCGGCGCCGGCGCTCGTGAGGGGGCTTCTGGCCTTGGGGAACGTGGAGACGATGATGGGAAGAATCCCTGTCGAGATTGAGGGGGACGACGCCGTGAGGGCGGTGACGGTCCGCGGCCCCGCGGGCGGTCCCCCCGAGAAGGTCGAGGTCGACGGGGTGTTCATCTACATCGGACTCGACCCGGAGACGGGGTTCCTTGAGGGGGAGGTCGACCTCGACCGCAACGGCTACATCATCACCGACAGGGCGATGAGGACCCGACTTCCCGGGGTCTACGCGGCGGGGGACGTGAGGGCCAAGGAGCTCCGGCAGGTGGTCACGGCCACGGCCGACGGGGCCCTCGCGGCCATGACGGCGGAGAGGGACCTCGCCGAGGAAGAGCACCAGCGAAGGAGGACGAACGGCAGATGACGAAGGACGGAGAACTCCTGACGGTCACGGATGACAGCTTCGACAGAGAGGTCCTCGAGAGCGACATCCCGGTCCTGGTGGACTTTTGGGCCCCCTGGTGCGGGCCGTGCCGGATGATAGCCCCGGTGGTCGAGGAGCTGGCAAAGGATTACGAGGGGCGCCTGTCCGTGGCCAAGGTCAACGTCGACGAGAACCCGGCGACGGCCCAGAGGTACCAGGTCATGGGCATCCCGACGCTGATCCTTTTCAAGAACGGGCAGGCGGTCGAGCGCTTCGTCGGCTACATGCCGAAAGAGGACCTCGAGCGTAAGATCGACGCCCTGCTATAAGAATAGAAAGCGGTCGACCGGCCTGTGCCGGTGGCAGGGACCTAAGAGCCGGTGGAAGCCCCGTCCGGGGGTCCAGCGGCTCTTCGGCCCTTCGACAGGGGAGAGGAGAAGATCCTTGGTAACATTAGAGCAGGTGAAGAAGGACCCCGAGGTCCAGGCCTACCTCAGCGGCGGTGACGAGGTCCTGGCGGCCATGGGCTACACCGAGCACGGGCAGAGACATGCGGCCCTGGTCGCGAACATCGCCCGCAACATCCTTGAACGGCTGGGGCACCCCGGCCGCGAGGCGGAGCTGGCGGCCATCGCCGGCTACCTTCACGACATCGGCAACGTCATCAGCCGCCAGAACCACGAGCAGATTGGCGGGCTCGTGGCCCTGCGCGTGCTCGACCGGCTGGGGATGCCTCCGTCGGAGACGGCCATGGTGGTCGCGGCCATAGGGAACCACGGTGAGGACGTGGGGGTGCCGGTGAACAACCTGGCCGCGGCGCTCCTTCTCGCCGACAAGTCCGACGTTCACCGGAGCCGCGTGCGCAACCCGGAGATGGCCTCCTTCGACATCCACGACAGGGTCAATTACGCCGCAGAACACTCGTTCCTGCGTGTCGATGACAGGCGCAAGGCCATCACGCTGGAAATCAAGATTGATACGAAGATATCGCCCGTTATGGATTATTTTGAAATTTTCCTAACGCGGATGGTCCTGTGCCGCCGGGCCGCGAGCTTCCTCGGCTGCGATTTCGAGCTGGTCATCAACGGGGTGAGGCTTCTGTAGGAGGCGCCGGGGGCGCGCCGCTAGTCGGACGCCTGGGCCCTTTCGCGCTCCAGGAGGCCGCGGTTGTAGGCCCGGAGAACGTCGCTCCGGGTGATTATCCCGACGGGGCGCTTCGGGTCCTCCGGGGAGACCACCGGCAGGCGGCCGAGGTCCCGGCCGGTCATCTTCAGCATGGCCTGGGCCAAGGTGTCGGTCGGCAGGACCGTCACCGGGTCCCGGGACATGACATCTTCGACCTTGGTCTCCAGGCGTCCGGGCATCGGCGTCCTGCGGACGTCGCTGAGGGTCACGACTCCGGCCAGCCGCCCGGCGCTGTCGACGACGGGGAAGCCGTTGTGGCGCGTCTCCTGCATGAGGGCCACGACGTCCCGCAGGGTCATCCCTGTCTGCACGGTGTCAAGACGCGAGGTCATGGCGTCGGCCACGCGCAGGCCGGCCAGGACGCCCACGTCGCGGCCTGCCCTGAGGTCCACTCCCCGGCGCCTCAGCTTGACGGTGTAGATGGTGTCGCGCCCGAGCCGGCCGGAGACCGCCGTCGAGATGACACAGGCGATCATCAAAGGCAGGATGATGCGGTAGTCTCTCGTGAGTTCGAACATGATCAACACGGCGGTGATAGGTGCACGGGAGACCCCGGCGAACATCGCCCCCATGCCCACCAGCGCGTAGGCACCGGTAGCCGCGGTCGTGAGCGGCCAGAGGGTACGGGCCAGCCCACCGAAGGTCCCACCCAGCATGGCCCCGATGAAGAGACTGGGAGCGAAGACACCTCCTGAGCCCCCTGAGGCCACGGTGACCGACGTGGCCGCCATCTTCGCCAGGACCAACCCGGCGGCCAGGGCCAGCGGCATCGCCCCGTGCAGCACGGCCTCGATGGCCTCGTATCCGACCCCTAGGACCTGCGGCAAGAAGACGGCGATGGAACCGACGACAAGACCGCCGACGGCCGCCTTGGACCATTCCGGGACGTGCCTGACCCGGACCGCCGCATCTTCGGCCGCACAGAGGACGGTGATGAAAAGGCGGGCCACAAGGGCAGCGGCGGCGCCCAAGAGGGCGTAGAGGAGGAGTTCCCAGGGGTTCACCATGGAATAGGGGGGCACGACGAACGCCGGCGCGTCGCCGAAGACGGCCCGCCCTATGACCGAGGCCGCGACCGAGGCGATGACCAGATAGTAGAAGGCGGTCGCGGTGAACTGGTTGAGGATGAGTTCGAGGGCGAAGATGACCCCGGCCACCGGAGCGTTGAACGTGGCGGCGATGCCGGCGGCCGCGCCACAGCCCACCAGGAGTCTCACCCGCTTCTCCGAAAGACGGCAGAGCTGTCCCACGGTCGAACCGATGGCTGCCCCGATCTGGACGATGGGTCCCTCGCGGCCGACCGAGCCCCCCGAGCCGATGGTGATGGCCGAGGCGACCGACTTGACCGCCACCACCCGCGGCCGGATGCGGCCGCCCTTCAGGGCGACGGCCTCCATGACCTCCGGCACACCGTGGCCCTTGGCCTCGCGTGCGAGGAAGTGAATGAGGGGACCGACGACAAGACCGCCGAGCGCAGGGGTGAGCACGGTGAACAGAGCGCCGCGCGCCGCCACCCCGTCCAAGAGGACGGCCTGGACCCACCCTATCATCTCCCGGAAGAGGACGGCGAACAGACCGGCGCCGACACCCACCGCCAGCGCGAGGACGGCCGTGAGTCGTTCCAGCGGGAAGGCCGTCGAGCGCTCGGCCGACCCCCGCTCCGGCACGGCTCCGACGCAAGGTGACTCTTCCCGGCCGCGCAGGAGGAACGCTGAGGAAGAAGACGGCAAGGAAGAAAACCTCCTCGACAAAGGGCTGAGCCGACCACGGAGTGTGGCCGGCCCGGTGCGGGTCGCTCGGCGGCCCCGGAGCCGTGGCCGCATCACCTGCGCAAAGCTCCGGGGCCGCTAGGAAATCCTGGTCGGAGCGGTGGGACTTGAACCCACGACCTCTTGAACCCCATTCAAGCGCGCTACCAAACTGCGCCACGCCCCGACACAAGAACGTGTTCGACGAAAGCACGTTAATGATAGCACGTCAGGTCGACGGAGCGCAAACATGCATCACGGACGCCAGTTGAACATGAATGGACGAGCTGGCGCCCAGGCATGTCGAACCTTCCCTCTGGCCCGCCGCCAGGAGCGGCGCCCGCCGGCGTCAAATAAGGACTCTTGCCTGGGGGTGCCGTCAGTCCCCGCGCCCCGTCCAGGCAGAGTTCTCGAGATACATTCCCCGGAGGGATGCGAGCGTGAGCCAGCCCGCGTACGTCCTCGCTCTGGACCAGGGCACCACGAGCTCACGGGCCATCCTGTTCGACCGCGACGGGCGGCCCGTGGCCCAGTCCCAGGAGGAGTTCACCCAGCTCTACCCGAGGCCGGGGTGGGTCGAGCACGACCCTGACGAGATATGGGAGAGCCAGCTCCGCGTGACCCGCGCGGTCCTGGAGAAGGCCGGCGTCAGGGCCTCGGACGTGGCCGCCGTCGGCATCACCAACCAGCGCGAGACGACGATCGTCTGGGACAGGGTGACCGGTGAACCCCTGTACAACGCCATCGTCTGGCAGTGCCGCCGCACGGCTCCCCTCTGCGAGAGACTGCAGGCCGATGGCCTCTCCGGCGTGGTCAAGGAGAAGACCGGCCTCGTCATCGACCCGTACTTCTCCGGGACGAAGGTCCGCTGGCTCCTGGACGAGGTGCCGGAGGTTGCCGCGAAGGCGGCGAAGGGTGAGGCGGCCTTCGGGACCGTGGACACCTGGCTCATCTGGAAGCTCACCGGCGGGAGGGTCCACGCCACCGATTATTCGAACGCATCACGAACCATGCTCTTCAATCTCAAGACCCTTTCCTGGGATGACGAGCTCTGCGAGGCTCTCGGCGTGCCCCGGAGCCTTCTCCCCGAAGCCCGCCCCTCCAGCGGCGACTTCGGGGTGACGGACCCCGGCCTCCTCGGCGGCGCGATCCCCATCGCCGGGGACGCCGGCGACCAGCAGGCCGCCCTTTTCGGCCAGGCCTGCTTCGAACCCGGTCTGGTCAAGAACACCTACGGGACGGGTTGCTTCATGCTCATGAACACCGGAGGGCGTCCGGTCCACTCCGAGCACGGCCTTCTGACGACCGTGGCCTGGGGACTTCCCGAGGGTGTCTCGTACGCTCTCGAGGGGAGCGTCTTCGTGACCGGTGCGGCCGTCCAGTGGCTGCGGGACGGGCTGGGCCTCGTCTCCTCGGCCGCCGAGACGGAGGGCCTGGCCCGGTCCGTCCCGGACACGGGCGGGGTGTACATGGTCCCCGCCTTCGTCGGGCTGGGCGCCCCCTACTGGGACCCCTACGCCCGAGGCCTCATCATCGGGCTCACGCGCGGGACAGGGCGGGCCCATATCGTCCGGGCCACCCTTGAATCGACCGCCTACCAGACCCGGGAGGTCCTCGAGGCCATGGCTCAGGACTCCGGTCTCTCCCTGAAGGCCCTCCGCGTCGACGGTGGGGCGGTGGTGAACGAGTTCCTGATGCAGTTCCAGGCCGACATCCTGGGGGTCCCCGTCGAGCGCCCCGTCGTCAACGAGACGACCGCTCTCGGCGCGGCCTATCTCGCCGGACTGGCTGTCGGGTTCTGGAAGGACCGGGCCGAGATAGCCGGGTTGTGGGACCGGGACAAGGTCTTCCTTCCGACCATGCCTCCCCACGTCCGCGAGCGTCTGTGGCAGGGCTGGCGGAAGGCCGTCTCGCGGGCGCGGGAGTGGGAGGAGCCGGAGGGCACGGACACCGAGGACCGGTAGGACAGAGGTGGGGTGGCGGAGCTATGGGTCCCGGCTACGGGGCCCGTGGAAGGGAGCGTCATGAGGAGAAGCGGAAGGGGCGTGACATCAGGCCGCAGGTCCGCCAGGCCGGGAGGTGTGAGGCGGCTCGCCGAAGGTGAGGCGGTCTTCGACCGCGCCGACGTCATCGTCATCGGCGGCGGCGCCACCGGCGTGGGAGTCCTCTGGGACCTGGTCCTCAGAGGGTTCGACGTCGTCCTCGTGGAGCAGGCCGGGCTCGCCTCCGGGACGAGCGGGGCCTTCCACGGACTCCTGCACAGCGGAGGCCGCTACGCCGGCACCGACCCGGAGACGGCCGCCGGGTGTCTCGCCGAGAACCGCATCCTCAAGAGCGTCGCCCGGTCCTTCATCAGAGAGACCGGGGGGCTCTTCGTCAGGCTCGAGGAGGACCCCGAGGACTGGGAGGAGCGCTGGCTGGAAGGATGCCGGAGGGCCGGGCTGTCGCCTGTGCCCGTGCGGCGGGACGAGGTCCTGGACCTTGAACCGCACCTCACCTCCACCGTGCTCAAGGCCTACCGGGTCCCCGACGCCGCCGTGGACGGGTTCGGTCTCCTCTGGTCGCTCGTCTGGTCGTCGGTCGCGGCCGGGGCCCGGGTGTACCTCAGGGCCAGGGTCACCGGCTTTCTGACCGACGAGGACGGTGTGCGGGGCGTCGAGGTCGTGGGCCTCGGCGGCACGGAGGAGAGAGCCGCCGCCGTCACGGAGGGCCGGTTCCCGCAGGCGGAGCCGGGCGAGATCACCGCGGAGGTCGTGGTGAACGCGACGGGGCCCTGGGCACAGGAGACGGCGGCCCTCGCCTGCCCGGCCGCGGCGGCTTCCGTGCCGCTCGGCCATGACAAGGGTGTGATGCTCATCTTCAACTCGCGGCTGGTGTCGCACGTGGTGAACAGGCTGCGGCCGCCGGCCGACGGCGACATCCTCGTCCCGCACGGTCCGGTCACCATCCTGGGCACGACCTCGGGGAACGTGCCGGGACCGGGCCGGCTCCTGCCGGAACCGGAGGAAGTGGCGCTCCTGCTGTGCGAAGGCCGGGCTCTGCTCCCGGACATCGACCGGGTCCCGCCCCTCCGGGCCTACGCCGGGGTGAGGCCTCTGCTGAAGGAGGCGGTCGACCACACAGACCCCGGGGCGGGCCGGGGAGGCGGCCGCGGCTTCCTTCTGGTCGACCACGGCGAGACGGACGGCCTGCCCGGGCTCGTGACGGTCCTGGGCGGGAAGTTCACCACCTTCAGGGCGATGGCCGCGGAGACGGGCGACCTCGTCTGTAGGCTCGTGGGAAGGCCGGCGCGGTGCCGCACGGCCGAGGTGGGTGTCCCCAGGCTCGGCTCCCCGGTGCCGAGACCGCCGGCCGCACCGGTCTCTCGGGCACCGCTGACGACCGGAGCGGAGAGGGCGGCGCACGGTCGCGAACGGCCTGACCTCGCCGACTCCCTGGTCTGCGAGTGCGAATTCGTCAGCTCTTCAAGGCTCGTCTCTCTCCTGGACGCCGGTCTCGCGCTGTCCGACGCCAGACGGCTCTGCCGCCTCGGCATGGGCGGGTGTCAGGGCATCTTCTGCACGCAGCGGCTGGCGGGAGCGCTCTTCGGCGCCGGATGGCCGGGGGACACGGCCCAGCCGCGGACTGACCGTGAGGCCGTCCGTGCCGAGACGGACGCCTTCCGCCGGGGCCGGCTCACCGGTGTCGCCGCCGTGCAGTGGGGCGGCCAGGCGCGCCTCTCCGCCCTCGCCGCGGCCCTGGAGCGGCTGACCTTCGGCCGACCCGGCCGTGAGGGGGAGGAGAAGGTCCGGTGAGAGCCGTCGGGAGGGGAGCTCCCCGGGTCGTCGACTACGATGTCGTGGTCATCGGGAGCGGGCTCGCCGGGCTCGTCGCCGCGGCCGCCGCAGCCGCGGCCGGGGCCAGGGTCGGTGTGGTGGCCGAGTCCTTCGGCGGCCTGGCCATGTGGTCGGGTCTCGTGTCCGGAAAGGCTCCGGCCGGTGACGAGGAGCTTGACGCCGTGCGCTTCTTCATCGAGTTCGGCGTCCGCTGCGGGCTCGAGTACGGTGGGTGCGGGGGCAGCCGTGGGGCCGAGGGTGAGGCCGCGCGAGAGGGCATGGAGGTCCTGTCGTCTTCAGGACGACCCGTCCGGTGCCTCCTCGCGCCGGAGACGGTCTGGGCCGGTGACCTCCGGAACTGGGCGTCTTCCGGCATGCAGGCGGACGACGGGGGTCTTCTCGTCGTCGGCTTCACGGAGCTCGAGGACTATCCGGCGGCGGTCATCGCCGGGCAGGCCGCCGCCGAGACGGGCGTCCGGACGGCCCACCGCACCGTGAGCCTCGGGCGGGCGGCCGGAAGGGGCCTCGGGGTCCGCATCGCAGGCCTCTTCGACGACCCGGCATGGTTCGAAGGTTTCCTGGAGGCCTCGCGCCGTCTCCTGGGTCGTGAGGCCCGGCGGTTCCGGGCCGTGGCGCTGCCGCCGGTGCTGGGGCTCTTCCGCTTCAGGTCGAACCTCGAGGCCCTCCGCGAGAACCTCGGGACGGCCGTCTTCGAGCTTCCCGCCGTCCCTCCGTCTCTGCCCGGCATGAGGTTCTGGCACCTCTGGCGGTGGCGCCTGGAGGCCGACGGGCGCACCACCTTCCACCTCGGACGGAGGGTCGTCGAGGCCGACACGCACGGAGACCGGTGCCTGGCCGTGTCGGACGGGCTCACGGTCTACAGGGCGGCGGCCTTCGTCCTGGCGACGGGCGGGGTCGCCGGCCGAGGGCTCGAGGTGCCTCCCGAGGCCTTTTTCCGGCTCTCGAAACCGACAGGGGCCCTGCGGCCCGGGCAGGCCCCCGGCGGGGGCCCGGCCCGCCCGGGGGAGCGCTCGGTACCGGTGGAGCCCATCTTCGGGCTCGAGACGTGCGGCCGGAGAACGGATTGGCTCTCGTGGGGCGTGAGGGTCCAAGACTCCTCCCGGCCATGCCCGACGGGCGGGCCGGCGAACGTCTTCGTCGCGGGGTGGCAGCTCGGCGGCCCCGAGCCGGACGCCCTGCTTTCGATCACCACGGGCTGGCAGGCGGGAAGGGCCGCCGCCGACTGCCGGGAGGAGGGGACGCAGTGAGCGCCGCCGTGCGGGGGAGGGTCTCGTCGGAACGCCGGCTCCCCTTGCCTGACGCGTGCCTGGGTTGCTCTTCGTGTGTCGCGGTCTGCCCGGTGGCCTCCTCAGACGGGCGTTTCGCAGGTCCCAAGGTGCTCGGGCCGGCTTTCGAGCGGTTGCTGGCCGGACCGTGGCCGGGGGAGCCGGGCCTGGGGCCGCGGGACGCCGAGCGGCTGGGGGCAGGTCTGTGCCTCCAGTGCCACCTGTGCGACCTGGCGTGTCCCGCCGGTGTCGAGGTCAGTTCTCTCACCCGCAGGGCCAAGGCCCTGGCGCGGCGGCTTCCGAGGGGCGGGTACCGCCGCCTGATGGACGACCTCCTGGCTGACCAGGAGCGCTTCGGGCGCCTCGCGGCGGCCGTGAGATGGCCG
The DNA here is from genome assembly GCA_913063835.1 of uncultured Eubacteriales bacterium. Classification (GTDB taxonomy): domain Bacteria; phylum Bacillota; class Sulfobacillia; order UBA995; family UBA9673; genus UBA9673. The sequence continues at coordinate 28,756 of CAJXZV010000006.1, read as the reverse complement.
CGGAGTCTCCTCCACGGCACGAGCCCCTGGCTGGGCCGAACCGTGGACGGGTTCGCGGGGCGTCTCGTGGGACTTCACCCGGCGCGCAGGCTTCCGAGACCGCCCCGCCAGCCCTTCCGGGCTTGGTTCGAGGCGACCCGCCGCCCCAGAGAGGAACGGGACCGACAGCCCGTGATCCTCTTCGTGGGCTGTCACGGTCGGTTCCACGACCCTGTGGTCCCTCGGGCGGCCGTGGAGGTCCTCCGTTCCGCCGGATACCGGGTCGTCGCGGCGCAGGAGGTGTGCTGCGGGTCGCCGGCCCTCAGCGTTGGGGACGAGGGGCGGGCCAGGGATTCTCTCGAGGCCAACGCGCGTCTCCTGGACCACCTGTCGACCCGTCTCGGGGGCGGTGTGCCCATCGTCAGCCCCTGCCCGAGCTGTTCACTGAGCCTGCGGCGCCTGCTTCCCGAGCTCATCGGGGACGGACCCGCCCGGGCCGTGGCGGACGCCGTGTGGGACCTCGGGGAGTTCCTGGCGGGGCCCGCGAGAGTCGGCCTTGAGCAAGCCTTCGACCGTCCGCGGCACTGGGGGGACGACGGGGCCCCGCCGTCCGGCGAGGAGGCCGCCGTCACGCCCTGGACCTACCATGCCTCCTGCCATCTCCGGGCCCTCGGGGTCGGAAAGCTCTTCCCTGCGCTTCTGTCGTCCCTGGAGGTCCCCGGACGGCTTGACGCAGGCCCGGCGGCCGACGGGTGCTGTGGGATGGGGGGACTGACAGGGCTGACCAGGGAGGGTTACGACCTCTCCCTCGCGGCCGGCGCCAGGGTCCTGGAGGCCTACCGCAGCCTCGCTGCCGCAGGTCCGGTGGTCCTCAGTGACTGTCCGGCCTGCAGATGGCAGATAGCGGAGGCCACAGGCCTCAAGACGGCCCATCCCGTCGAACTGCTGGCCGCCAGACTCCGAGACCGCGCAGGCGGAAGGAATTCCATCGGCTAGGTAGAATAACCTAGCTCACAATAAGTTAACCTTTAAGACCTGGTATAAAACCGCCTGCCGCGGTCGCCAGCGTGGCCGCGGTCCGAAGGTGAGGGGTTGACGATGAACCTCACCGTACCCGCCCTCGCGGTCCTCGCCTACCTGGCCGGTTCCGTTCCCGTGGGCCTCCTGGTGGGCCGGATGGTCAAGAGGGTCGACCTGAGGGATCACGGCAGCGGCAACATCGGCGCGGCCAACGCGATGCGGGTCCTCGGCCCGGGCTGGGCGGCCGTGGTGCTGGTCCTGGACGCCGCCAAGGGTTTCCTCCCGGTCCTGGCCGGGCGGCTCTTGGAGCTCCCCGCGCCTGCCCTCGCCGTCGTGGCCTTCCTCGCTGTGGCTGGCCACAACTGGTCGGCGTTCCTGGTCTTCCGGGGCGGGAAAGGTGTGGCGACAAGCCTGGGGATCCTCGCCGCCCTGGACCCGGTGGTGGCCCTGGCTGCGATGGCGAGCTGGCTCTTTGTGGTCGCCGTCACCCGCTACGCCTCCGTGGGCTCCTTGCTCGGGCTCGCCGTCGCCGCGGCGGCTCTTCCCGCCCGAGGGCACCCGCCCGGCATCATGGTCCTGGGTCTCGTCCTTCTCGCGGTCGCCGTTTGGCGGCACCGGTCGAACATCGGACGCCTGGTGCGGGGTGAGGAGCTCCGGTTCGGACAGAGGGTCGACCCCGCGGAGGAAGGCCGTTGAACGCCTCCGGTCTGCCGCAGGTCCCGCGGGTCGTCCTCTGCCTCGGGGCCGGGGCCGTCGGTTCGATGGTCGGGGCAAGGCTCCACGAGGCCGCCCGCCGCGGCAGGGGCACACGGGTCGGACTGGTCGGCCGGGGCGAGCACCTTGACGCGGTCCGCCGTTCAGGTCTCCACCTGGACGGGAAGACCATCCGCCTGCCGGCCTTCTCTACCCTGCGTGAGGCTGTGGACGCTCTCGGCCCTCCGGACAGGGTCATCCTCACGGTCAAGGCCTACGATGCCGAGGAGGCCGCCGGTGACCTCTCCCGGGTCCTCGGGGACGCCCCGAGCCCTGTGGTGCTCTGTCTTCAGAACGGTCTGGGGTCCGAGGAGGCGGTCGCCCGGCGGCTGCCGGGCGCACGGGTCATGGCCGGGGCCATCACCCTCAGCCTCACCCGGCCCGAACCCGGACGCCTGGCCGTTCTCACGGAGCACGGCGGCATCGCCCTCGCGCCGTTCGACACGGCACCCGCCGACCAGGGCTTGGTCGACGCCCTGCGCCGGGCGGGGTTCAGGGTCCGCGTCACCGGTCGGGCCGACGCCGTCAAGTGGTCCAAGGTCCTCCTCAACCTGTGGGCCAACGCCACATGTGCCGCTTTCGGCGTTCCGCCACAGACGGTCGTCTCGGACAGGGCCCTGTTCCACCTCGACTGGGCCGCCTTCAGAGAGGCTCTCCGCGTGATGCGGGCTCTGGGCGTGCCGGTCATCGACCTGCCCGGCTATCCGGTGCGTCTCCTGGCCCTCCTGGCCCGGGTCCTGCCGGAGGAAGTCTTCCGCCGGCTCGTGGGCCCGAAGGTGAGCGGAGGGCGCGGAGGCAAGCTGCCGTCCTTCCTTCTCGACCTCAGAGCCGGGAAGGAGCGGACCGAAGTGGAGTACCTCAACGGGGCTGTCGCCGCCGCGGGGCGCCGTGTGGGTGTCGACACACCGGTGAACAAGGCCCTTACCACCGCTGTGGCGGCCGCGGCGACGGCTCGTCGGGCGACCGCGGCGTACGCCGACACCGGTGACGGATAGCAGGGACTGTGGTGACAGATTTCGACGTCGGCGTTGACAACGGCCGTTGTTCCCCTTAGAATTGCTTGTGTTGATTCCTAGGCGGTCTCTATTGCCTTCTCTGGGCAATCCTTACCAAATGGGGTGGGACCGGACTAACCGGCAACCCAAAACAGAATAGCGGCAGGGGGGCTGGTCCTGGTGAACGCTCTGGGGCGCCACGTTCTGGCCGAGATGTACGGCTGTGACCCCAAGTCCCTGGACGACGTGGAGAAGGTTCGGGGAATCATGGTGGAGGCGGCCGTCAAGGCCGGAGCCGAGGTAAGAGAAGTAGCCTTTCACAAGTTCAGCCCACAGGGTGTCAGCGGTGTCGTCGTCATCTCCGAATCTCATCTGGCGGTCCATACTTGGCCCGAGCACGGGTACGCCGCCGTTGACGTGTTCACCTGCGGCCCGTCGGTAGACCCCTGGGATGCGGTCAACGCCATCGCCGAACTCTTCAAGACCAAGCAGATGACCGCGACGGAAATGAAGCGGGGAGTCCTGCTCGCTGAACGCGAGGAGCGGGCGGCCGTCTAGGCCGGTCGCTCCTTTTGGTTTGGTCATCAACCCTCGCCCCGAGGGAACCGACGAGTAGGGAGGTCTGGTCTTGGAAGCGTCACAGGAGCGGCTCGAGATGCTCCGGCGGCTCAGCGAGGCGCCCGGCGTCTCAGGCTACGAGGACGAGGTCAGGCGGGTGATCCGCGAAGAGGTCTCCGGTCTCGCCGAGGTCTCGACCGACAAGCTCGGCAGTGTCATTGTCAAGAAACGGGGTTCGGCCGACGAACCGCGGATCATGCTCGCTGGCCACATGGACGAGATAGGCTTCGTCGTCACCAGCATCACCAAGGAGGGGTTCCTGAAGTTCCTTCCCGTGGGCGGCTGGTGGGAGCAGGTGATGCTCGCCCAGCGGGTCGTCGTCAAGACCAGGAAGGGCGATGTCCCGGGAATCATCGGCTCGAAGCCGCCGCATCTTCTCGGGCAGGAAGAGCGGAACAAGGTCGTCCAGAAGAAGGACATGTTCATCGACATCGGAGCGGCCGACGAGAAGGAGGCCTCGGAGGAACTCGGGGTCCGTCCGGGTGACCAGGTCGTCCCGGACAGCCGGTTCCAGCTCACGGCTAACGGCAGGCTCGTCATGGGCAAGGCCTGGGACGACCGCATCGGCATAGCCGTGTTCATCGACGTCATGCGGGCCCTCAAGGACGGCGGGCATCCCAACACCATCTACGGGGTCGGGACCGTCCAGGAGGAGGTCGGCCTTCGCGGGGCCAAGACCAGTGTCGAGGCTGTCGACCCGCACGTGGGCTTCGCCCTCGAGGTGGACATCCCCGGAGACACCCCCGGTGTCGGGGAGCACGAGGCCATCAGCAAGGTGGGCAAGGGCCCCAGCATCCTCATCATCGACAGCTCCATGATTCCGAGCCGACGCCTGTTCGAACTGTGCGTCGAGACGGCGGAGAAGGAGAACATCCCCTTCCAGTACTCGGCCATAGGGCGCGGCGGGACGGACGCCGGCCGGATACACCTGCACCGCACCGGTGTCCCGAGCGTGGTCATCAGCGTCCCCACCCGCTACATCCACAGCCACACCTCCCTTCTCAGCCTGGAGGACTACGACAACACGGTGAAGCTCGTGACCGCCCTGATGAGGAGACTCGACGCCGAGACGGTCGCCGCCCTGACGGACTTCTGAGCCTGCGGCCCGCTGCCGGCCGGCGCCGCGCGGGGCGTGCGGGAGGGCTGCCGGCCGGCAGGCCGGCGGCCCTTGACGCCTGGAGGTGCTGCCAAGACGTGTCCGACGACAAGACCGACATCATCGAGCGGACGCTCGTCCTGATAAAGCCCGACGCCGTACGGCGGGGCCTCATCGGACGCATCCTGGCCCGGTTCGAGGAGGTCGGGCTCAAGGTCGTGGGCCTCAAGATGACCGTGCCGTCGCCGGAGTTCGCCGCGAGGCACTATCCGAACACCCCCGACTGGATAGAGGGGATGGGGCGGAAGACTCTCGAGACCTACCGCGACCGGGGCATCGACCCCGTCGCGGAGGTCGGGACCGACGACCCGGTGAAGATCGGGGAGATGGTCAAGGGCTGGAACGTCGACTACCTCTCCTCGGGTCCCGTGGTCGCCGTGATCCTGGAGGGCCTGCACGCCATCGCCACCGTGCGCAAGCTGTGCGGCGCCACGATGCCGCTCTACGCCGACCCAGGGACCATCCGCGGCGACTACTCGTCCACCTCGGCGGTCGCGGCCAACCATGTGAAGCGGGCCGTGCGGAACCTCGTCCACGCCTCGTCGAACCCCGAGGAGGCGGCGCACGAGATAGCCCACTGGTTCGGGCCGGAGAGGCCCTGCGAGTACAGACGCGCCGACGAGGAGGTCCTGTACTAGGTTTCCGTGCCCCGATGGGTCCTGCATGTCGACATGGACGCCTTCTTCGCGTCCGTCGAGCAGGTGCTTGACCCGACCCTCGCCGGGCGCCCGGTCATCGTCTGCGGCCGGGCCGAAGAGCGCGGTGTCGTCTCAGCCGCCTCCTACGAGGCCCGGCGCTATGGGGTGCGGTCGGCCATGCCCACCGTCCAGGCCAAGCGCCTTTGCCCTGACGGCCTCTTCGTCAGCGCCAACCACAGGGCCTACCGCGAGTACTCGCGGCGCGTCCTCAGCGTCCTGAAGCGGTTCACGCCCCTTGTCGAGCAGACCTCCGTCGACGAGGCCTACCTTGACATCACCGGCTGCGAGAAGCTCCTTGGCGGCCCGGTGGCCGCGGCCGGGAAGGTCAAGGAGGCCGTCCGGGCCGAGACCGGCCTGACCTGCTCGGTGGGGGTCGCTCCGAACCGCCTCCTGGCCAAGATGGGCTCTGAGATGCAGAAGCCTGACGGTCTCACCCTCATCCGGGCCGAGGACGTCCCCGGCCTCATCTGGCCCCTGCCCGTCGGCCGGCTCCACGGCGTGGGGCCCAGGACGGCAGCCAAGCTCCGCGCCATGGGCCTTCAGACCATCGGCGACCTCGCCCGGTACCCGGTGGACCTTCTGGAGCGTGAGTTCGGCGTGGCGGGCCGGCACCTCCATGACGCGGCCAACGGCCGCGACGATACCCCGGTCACACCGCCGGACGAGGCGGGGGGGCCCAAGTCCCTGAGCCGCGAGACCACCTTCTCCCGGGACGTGGACGACCCCGAGGAACTCGAGAGGGCGCTCCTGGCCCTGTCGGAGGACGTGGCCGCGCGCCTCCGGCGAGAGGGCTACCGGGGCCGGACGGTGACGGTCAAGATCCGCAGGGCGGACTTCAGCACCGTGACGCGGTCCCGGACCCTCGCCACCCCGACCGACCTCACCGAGGAGATATACGAAGCGGCTCGGTCGGCCTTTGCCTCCTACTGGCGCCCCTCGGTGAAGGTGCGCCTCATCGGTGTCGGGCTCACGAACCTCGAGGCCGGCGGTGAAGGGCCCCGGACCCTGTTCGACCCGAGAGAGAAGCTTCAGAGGGTATCCAGGGCCGTTGATAGAATCAGGGACAGGTACGGCGAGCGTTCCGTGGTCCGGGCCCGGCTCCTGTCCAGGAGCCGGGACGGGCCGCCGAAAGACACCGGACGGGGGCGGGGAGAAGGGCCTTGATCCTGGTCGGGACGTCCGGCTTCAGCTACAGGGATTGGGTCGGCTCCTTCTATCCGGAGGGGACGAGGCCCAGGGACATGCTGGCCCACTACGCCCGGCGCTTCCCCGTCGTGGAGCTCAACTTCAGCTACTACCGGATGCCCGACGCCCGGACCTTGGCTTCCATGGACCGTCGGACCCCTGACAGGTTCGAGTTCCTCATCAAGGCCCACAAGTCCATGACCCACGACATCCCGGCCGACCCGGCGGAGCGCCGGGCGGTCTTCGAGGAGTTCCGGGCGGCGGTCCGTCCTCTCGAGGAGTCGGGCAAGCTCGGGTGTGTCCTCTTCCAGTTCCCGTGGAAGCACCGCCCCTCAGTGGAGACGGTCTCCTACCTCGCCGAGATTCGCGACCGGTACCCCGACGTCCCCCTCGTGGTCGAGTTCCGCAACCGGGAGTGGGTCCGTCCGGAGACCCACGAGACATTGAGGCGGCTCGGGCTCGGGTACTGCTGTGTGGACGAACCGGCCCTGAAGGGGCTCATGCCGCGGGAGAGCGTGGTGACCTCCGGCATCGGCTACGTCCGCTTCCATGGGCGCAACAGGGCCAAGTGGTGGGACCACAAGGAGCCCTGGGAACGCTACGACTACCTCTACACCCGGGAGGAGCTGGAGGAGTGGGTGCCCCGGGTGAGGGACATGGAGGCCAGGACCGAGAAGACCTACGTGCTCTACAACAACTGCCACGCCGGCCAGGCGGCGACGAACGCCCAGATGATGCTTGAGCTTCTCGGAGCATAACCGGGTCTCTCCGGAGGTGCGGGAGGACGCTCCGGCGGCCGCCGGGGCGGGGCTCGGAGGGTCTCAGGAGGATAGCTGGACCGCAGGTGGAATCAGGCTATAGCCGACATGGCGGGTCGTCCGCCCTGTCGGAAGGGGGAGAGAGCGGTGACGGGCGCTGAAGAGGTCGGGAAGGCCGGGGACGAGGCCGGGGAGAGCTGTCCCCTCTGCCGGGGCGGCTGGCAAGGGCCGACCGGGACCCTCCGGGAGGATGTGGAGCGCTTCGAAAGGCTCCTGCGGAGGATAAGTCATGTCGTCTACACTAAGGGCCGCGAGATCCTCGCCGATTTCGGCATAACCTCTCCTCAGTTCGACGCCTTGCTGTTCCTCCACCGGGACGGGGACATGCCCATGGGGGCCCTCTGCGACCGTATGTCGCTCGCGTGCAGCACCGTGACCGACCTCGTCAGCCGGATGGAGAAGGGCGGGTTCGTCATCCGGGAGCGGGACCAGAACGACCGCCGAGTGATAAGGGTGCGCCTCCTGCCCCGCGGCGAGGAGATGGTCCACAAGGTGCTGGCGAGCCGGGTACGCTACCTCACCGGTATCCTGGCGGACCTTCCGGCCGAGGAGAGGGCCAAGGCCATCGCGGTCCTGGAAGAGATATACGAGCTCATACATGAACCGACCAGATGACCTCTACCGACCACGTGACCCGCACACTGCTCGCCTTTTCGGGCCGTGCGGCTGAGCCGGGAGGGACAGGCCGATGCTGTCCACGTCAGAGATCATGCAGGTGGCGCTCGATCTCGTCGGGTTCCGGGAGATCCCCGGCGACAGCGCCGTCCAGGTCGAAGGTGACGGCATCCGGAGGGCGCTCTTCGGCATCGACGTCGGGCCGGCTGAGCTCCTCCTCGCCAGGGAGCTCGGTCTCGACGCGGCCATAGCCCACCACCCGAACCCCTTCGTCCAGGGCTACGCGGACGTTCTTGACCGGCACATCGACCAGATGGTGGCGGCAGGGGTCCCGCGGGGCGAGGCTGAAGAGGCGGTGAGACCCCTCAAGGAGGCGCTCACCCTCCGGTACCACGCCGGCAACTACGGGCAGACCGTCTCGGCGGCGAGGCTCCTCGGCCTGCCCTACGTGAACATCCACAACCCCCTCGACGAGCTGGGCCGCCGCATCATGGAGAGGGCCGTCCAGGAGGCCGTCTCGGCCGCCGGTCCCGGGGCCATGGTCGGTCACGTCATCGAGGGGCTCATGACCCTCCCCGAGTTCCAGGCGGCGCCCACGCGTCCGCTGGTCGTGTTGGGTGACCCTGGGAACCCGGCCGGGAGGGTGGTCGTCGCCCACGGGGCCGGGACCAACGGCCGGGCCCCCGTCGCCCTGGCCTACTTCCGGCACGGTGTGGGCACCCTGGTCTACATCCACCTCGACTACCCGGAACTCCTCAAGATAAGAGCCGAGGCTCCTGAAGGCGCCAATCTCGTCGTGGCCGGGCACATCGCGGCCGACCTCGTCGGCATCAACCCCTTCGTGCAGGCCCTGGAGGAGAGAGGCCTGGAGATTGTCCGAGCCAGCGGTCTGTAACCGGGTCGGCCAGCGTCCGGGCCCCTCCGCCTCGAAGGACCCCGACCTCAGGCGCAACTTCATCCTGCTCGTCCTCGACGGGATCTTCTTCGCCGTCGGGTCGGCCTTCTACGACTCGAGCACCGTCCTGCCGGCCTTCGCGAGCACCCTCACCGATTCGAAGTTCATCATCGGGTTGGTCGGCTCCGCGCGCATGTTCGGATGGTTCCTGCCCCAGCTCTTCGTGGCCAACCTCACCGAGAGCCTCAGGCGCAGGAAGCCTCTCGTCGTGGCCAACTCGCTCCTCCAACGGTTCGAACTGGTCCTCATGGCGGCCATAACCTACTACCTGGCCGGGACGAACCCGAGGCTAGCGCTGGCGCTGTTTCTGCCCGTGTTTCTCCTGGCGGCCCTGAGCGAGGGGGTGAACGGGGTCCCATGGACCGATGTTGTGGCCGACGCCATCCCGGCGGAGCTGCGCGGCCGCCTCTTCGGCTACCAGATGGTCATCGGCGGGGTCCTGGCCTTCCTAGCGGGCTTCCTCGTCCGCCACATCCTCAACACCGCTCCCTATCCGGACCGGTACGCCATCCTCTTCCTGTGCACGGCGGCCGGGCTCCTCCTGTCCGTTCTCGCCTTCATCGGGGTGAGGGAGAAGCCCTCTCCCGGGCCCAAGAGACGGCAGAGCGTGTGGAGCTACTTCAGGTCCCTGCCGGGAGTGTGGCGTTCGTCACCCGACTTCGTCCGACTCATGAAGGCCAGGTTCTGCATGGCCCTCATCTTCCTGTCCCAGCCCTTCTTCGTCCTGCACGCCCGCCAGAACCTCGGGGTGGACGTCGGCGCGGTCGGCACGTACGTCTCAGCGCACATGGTCGGCCTTCTCGTCGGCAGCGGGCTGGCCGGGCGGCTGAGCGACCGGGTGGGTAACCGCGTCGTGGTCCTGATGGCCCTCCTCACCGCCTTCCTCGCCCCGGCCACGGCCCTCGGCCTCACGGCCCTCCACCTCGTCGGGGGAGGGGTCGGGGCCGCGGCGGTGGCCTTCTACCCCGTCGTCTACGCCTTCCTGGGCTGGACCTACGGGGCGAGTTGGATCGGTTTCACCAATTTCGTCATCGACATGGCCCCGCCCGCGGAGCGGCCGACCTTCATCGGTCTTTTGAACACCCTTGTGGCCCCCTTCGCCTTCTTGGGAGCCGTCGGGGGCGCCGTGGCCTCCGTTCTGGGCTACCCGGCCGTCTTCGCGGTCAGCGCCGCCTTCGCTCTCGTCGGGATTCTTGTGGCCGGGCGCCTTCCCGAGCCGAGGCGGCAGGAAAGATGGCCGGCGGCGCCCAAGTTCCGCCAAGGGCCGGCCCTGCGCACGGCCGGGCCTGAAGCGACCGAGAACAGGCAGTACGGGGCGGGATGACCATGCCGGAACGAAAGCGCCTTCTGGGTATCGTCGCCTCCCACCGCGCGGGAGGCAACTCGGAGGCCCTCGTCCGTGTCGCTCTCGGGGCGGCCGCGGACGCAGGAGCCGAGACGGATATCGTCTACCTCAGCGACCTTCGCGTCGGGTTCTGCCGGGGCTGTCTCCGTTGCGTCTACAAGGGACAGGGGTGTGTCCAGGACGACGACGTCCCGTGGCTCTTCGAGACGGTTGCGGCCTACGACGGCCTCATCCTCGCCGCCCCGACCTACCTCCTCGGAGCGGCGGCCCAGGTCAAGGCCCTCATCGACCGTGCCGTGGCCGACCTCGTGCGCCGGCCCGGCCCGCGGTCCAAACCGACCGGCACGCTGTGCGTGGCGGGGCTTCCCGGCTGGGACCACTTCGTGCGGCCGGTGACGAACCAACTCGCCCTGCTCCTCGGGGGCAGGCTCGTGGGCAGTCTGACGGCCTACGCGCCGGGGCCGGGCGAGGTCCTCCTTGACGAGGGGGTGCTGCAGAGGGCGAGGGACATCGGTCTCGCCGTCCTCGAGGACCGCCTCCTCCCGCCGCCCGAAGGCGCCTGTCCGGTCTGCCATCTCAAGAGGCCACCCGAGGCCCTCCGCACGCCCTGCCCGTTCTGCGGCCACGACCCGGCCGGACCGGAGGGGTCGCACCGGTTCACCGGGGAGAGCCTGGCCCGGTTCGTCGAAGAGTGGATGTACCCGAGCCGCGAGCGCTTCCTGGCCAGGCGACAAGAGGTCGAGGCGGCGCGGGCGGCCATCGAGGAGTTCCGGCCCCGCCGGGTGAGGCCGGGATGAGCGCTGAGGTGGACGGTCGCCGTAAGAGGCTACTGGGGGTCGTGGCCTCTCTGCGACGGGGCGGCAACTCCGAAGCCCTGGTCAAGGTGGCCCTCCAGGCCGCCGCGGAGCGGGGAGCCCTTGTCGACATCATCCACCTCGAAGACCTCCGGCTGGGGTTCTGTGACGGATGCCTCGCCTGCGTCTACAAGGGCGACGGCTGTCGGAAGGCGCCGGACATCACCTGGCTTCTGAGGACGGCGGCCTCTTACGACGGGGTCGTCGTCGCCTCGCCGACCTACTTCCTCGGGCCGCCCGCCCAGGTCAAGGCCCTCATCGACCACGGCGTGATGGAGTTCCCGCGTCTGGGGACGCGCCGACCGAAGCCGGCGGGCGCCATCGCCGTCGCCGGGAGGCCGGGATGGGACCTCCTGTCCCTGTCGGTCACCAGCCAGCTCGCCATGCTCCTCGGAGGCAGGCTCGTCGGCGGCTTCACCGCCTACGCCCCGGGCCCGGCGGAGGTCCTCCTCGACCCGGAGACGGTCGGCCGGGCCCGGGAACTCGGGCTGGCCGTCCTCGAGGACAGGAGCCTCCCGGTGGAAGACGGTGTCTGCCCGGTCTGCCGCCTGCCCTGGGACGCCGGCCCCCTGCAGGCCTCCTCCGGGTCAGAGGCGGGACCGGGCCCGTGTCCTTTCTGCCTTTACGATCCCAGCCGGCCGGAAGCCGACCACCGCTTCACCGCCGTGCATCTTGCCCGGCATCTGGCGGAGTGGATGGTCCCGAGCCGGGAGCGGTTCCTGGCCCGACGGGAGCAGGTCCGGAAGGCCTGGGAGCGTCTTCCGCCGGCACCCCGCCGCCTCCGACCCGACCGTGGTCCCGGCGGGGACGAGGGACGAGGGAGGGAGACAGATGCGCGTTCTGGCCGTCAGTGACGAGGCCTACCTGGAGCATGCGCCTGGGAACTGGCCCGAAGGACCGCACCGGCTCGAGGCCGTCTGGAAGGCCCTTGAGGAGACCGGGGTCGGCGACCTCCTCGAGCTGCGGGGCCCTGCGCCGGCCTCAGAGGAGGACGTGGGCCTGGTTCACACGAGCCGCCACATCGAGCGGGTCAAGGAGGTCGCCCGGGGCGGCGGGGGCTACCTCACTCTCGACACCGTCGTCTCGCCCAAGAGCTACGACATCGCCCTCCTTGCCGTGGGGGGTGTCCTCACCGCGGTCGACGCGGTCCTCGGGGGGGAGGCGAAGAGGGCGGTGGCTCTGGTACGCCCGCCGGGCCATCACGCCACGGCGGGGGAGGGGATGGGCTTCTGCCTCTTCAACAACGTGGCTGTCGCCGCGGCCCACGCGATCTTAAGGCGCGGACTCGAGCGTGTCCTGATTGTGGACTGGGACCTGCATCACGGGAACGGGACCGAGGCGGTCTTCTACGACTCGCGTCAGGTCCTGTTCGTATCGTGTCACGAGAGCCCGGCCTACCCTGGGACGGGCTGGATCACGGACACGGGAGAGGGGGAGGGCGAAGGGTTCACCGTCAACATACCGTTCCCGGCCGGGACCGGGGACGAAACCTACCTCGAGGCCTTCGACTCGGTCGTCGCCCCCATCGCCCGTGCCTTCCGTCCGGAACTCGTCCTCGTGTCTTGCGGCCTCGACGCCCACTTCCTCGACCCTCTCGGCCGGCTTGAGCTGACCTCCCGGGGATACGGCCGTCTCAGCGGGGTCGTGTGCGGCCTGGCGGACGAGCTCTGTGGGGGGAAGGTCGTCTTCGTGCTGGAGGGGGGCTACGACCCGGTGGGGCTCGGCTGGAGTCTGGCCTCCGTTCTCAGTGTGGCCGCCGGGCGTGACCCTGTCGCCGAGCCGGAGGGGTGCCGGCGCGAAGGGGCCGAGGGGGACGGGAAGGGCGGAGGAGCCCGCGGTTCGGGTGCCCGTGCCGGAGGGCTCGTCATCTCTTCCGTGCTCAAGACCCAGCGGGCCTACTGGCCGGTCTAGCCGCGGGGGGCTCTGGGGCTTTCCCGTAGACGCTTTGCCCAAAGACTCCCTGTCGACCGGAGGAGTCGATTTTTGTCGCTTTCGGTCCAATTTATGGGATTACATTATCAGCAAACGTCAACCGGATTGGGGAAAGGATGCTGAAAGGCCCTGTACCTGCTTGACATAAGACCGTCCTCTAGGACATACGCTACGGCCGCAGCCGGGCCCGGACCTGCGGAAAGGAGAGTGTCCGCATGCCCCGTCGCAGACGGCACGTCCTTCCCGAAGCCGAGCCGGCGCTTGACCGGTTCAAGTACGAGGTCGCCAGCGACCTCGGACTGGAGGACGACATCCGGGAGCGCGGCTGGGAGAACATGACCACCCGTGAGGTCGGGAGGATCGGCGGCAACATGGTGCGCCGCATGATCGAGCGCGCCGAGCGGGAGATGGCCGGGGAGGAGTACGGCGCCGAATGGGCCGGTTCCCCGGAGTTCACCAGGCGCGAGTCGGCTCTCGACCGTCCTCGGTACGTCAGGCGCCGCGAGACCGACCGGCAGCCCGACAACCGGTAGTCGGACCTCGAGGCGGGAGTGCAAGAAGTCGCTCCCGCCTCCTTTCTTTCTATCAATTCCATTCCAAACGATGACCACGGGCGAAGGCAGCTTTCCACCGACGGCGGGACGCCCAGAGGCACCGAATAAACAGCCACACGGGTCAATAGGTTTCTCGAGGGACACCTGGAACGCCCGCCGGTCGGAAAGTCGGACCGGAAGGCGGGCGGCATCGAGCCCGGGAAGGAGGTTGTAGGCGATGCGGGCGGGTTACGAGAGGGTGAGAGTGATGACCAGGCCGAGGGAGGGTCTTCAGCTTAAATGCGTCCTCCTCGGGGTCGTCCTGGCCTTCATGGCCGCCTTCGTTCTCTCGGGTGTGGTCGGTCTGGTGATGTACCAGGGATGGTTGAGCGAGGTCTACAGTCCTCTTGTGATGAACCTCGTCAGCTTCTTCTGCCTCTTCGTGGGGGCCCTGTACGCCGGACGCCGGGCTGGAGTCTCGGGTCTCATCCACGGTGGGTTGACGGGGCTCTTTTACATCATCGCCATCTCGGTCCTCGGACTCCTGCTCTTCGACCAGTTGGCCCCGGTTCTTGTGCTTGTCGAGAGAACGGTGCTGGCCATCCTGCTCGGGGCTGTCGGAGGGACCATAGGGATAAACATCGGACGATGATATCGTGCTCTCAGCGTGCCAAGCAGGAGGCGGGCGGTCCCCGTCGCCCGCCCGCGTCCGTTTCACTGCAGTCTCTCGCCTCTCCCCAGAGCCTCCTCGGCGTACCTTATCATGACCCTGACCATGTTGCCGCCGATGTGGCCGCCGATGGCGCCGCACGCCCTTGTCGGCATGTCCGCCCATCCTCTGGCCTCTATCTCGTCGCGGAGGCCGAGTTCTTCCGCGACTTCATATTTGAACCTGTCCAGGACGTGCGCCGGAAGAAGGCCGCGACCCCTCCGGGCCAAACGCATCACCTCCTTTCTTCGGATTCACCCGCACGGTCCACCGACCGGCTCTAGTGTCTGCACCGACGGGGCGCAAGATGTTAGAAGTATCTTTGAAAAACCCCGTCTAGCAGGCGAAAAGACCACGTATGGCGTGGAGGAGGAAGCTTTTTCGAACCATTTTCTGGTCGGTCGTTGTTCGATTTGCGCCGAACGGAGCCCGCGGGTCTCCCGGACAGGAGGCGGGGAAGGAAAGCCCCGGAGCGGACTCGAACTTCTACCTCGGACTCTCGTCGAGGGGGTGACATGATGAAACTGGCGGCCAGAGAAGAACTCTGCTCCGGGTGTCGGGCCTGTGAGCTGGTGTGCTCGATGAAGAACTTCTCCCAGCCGAACCCCAAGCGCTCCGCCGTCCGCGTGGCGGGCGCCTTCCCGGCTCCCGGGAGGTTCTCCATCGTCTACTGCGACCAGTGCGGGGTATGTGCCGAGGTGTGTCCGGTCGAGGCCATCCGCAAGGTGGACGGCCACTATGAGATCGACGCCGACCTCTGCACCGGATGCATGGTGTGTGTCGACGAGTGCCCGCACGGGGCCATGTTCAGCCATCCGGACGATGACGTTCCCTTCAAGTGTGTCGCCTGCGGCGAGTGTGTCGCGTACTGCCCCCGGCAGGCCCTCGTGGACGAGGACGGGGAGGTGGCCTGGGCCGGGGTCGAGGCGAAGAAGCGTGCCGTATAGGAGCTCGGGGAGGTGAACGAGGTGGCAGAGACCAAGCTTTTCGGCTACGGCGGCCGCATCGTGAGGGTGGACCTCTCGAGGGGTGAGGTGTCCATCGAGCCGACGCCCGAGGACCTCGCCCGGGAGTACATCGGCGGCCGCGGCTTCGTGGCGCGGATTCTGTGGGACGAGCTTGAGCCGGGCGTCGACCCGCTGTCACCCGGCAACAAGGTCGTCATGGCCCCCGGCCCGCTCTCAGGGCTGTTCCTGCCGGGCAGCGGCAAGATCGAGATGGGGGCGAAATCCCCCCAGACAGGCCTGTACGGCGAAGGCAACATGGGCGGGCACCTCGCCGGAGAGCTGAAGTTCGCCGGCTACGACGCGCTCATCATCGAGGGGGCCGCGTCGGAGCCCTGTTTCATCGTCATCGATGACGAGAAGATCGAGATTCGCGACGCCGGCAAGTACTGGGGCAAAGGGGCCTTCGAGGCGGAGAAGATGCTGAAGGACGACCTCGGGGGCGAGTTCCAGATCGCCACGATCGGACCGGCCGGCGAGAACATGGTGACCTATGCCGTGGTCTCCCATGACTTCGGCCGGCAGTGCGGCCGGACGGGGGTCGGGGCGGTCCTCGGGTCGAAGAAGGTCAAGGCTGTGGCCGTACGGGGTTCGCGGGGCTTCCCCGTGGCCGACCCGGAGAGGGTCCTGGCGAAGGGCAAGGAGATGTACGAGGCCTGCTTCGCCAAGCCCGGCTTCGAGGAGTGGACGCCCTACGGGACGGCCGGGGTGACGGACTGGATCAACGAGATCGGGGCCTTCCCGACGAAGAACTTCCATACCGGCTACTTCGAGAAGCACAAGCAGATAAACGGTCCCACCCTCAGGGACAGGATTCTCATCCTCGACAAGGGCTGCATGGGCTGTCCCATCCCGTGTGGGAAGTACTCGAAGGTCGACTACAAAGGCAGGACCATCTACGTCGAGGGACCGGAGTACGAGACCATCGCCCTCATGGGCGGGAACCTCCTCATCGGGAACATCGAGGAGGTGGCCTATGTCAACTATGTCGCCGACGAGCTGGGTATAGACACTATCTCGGGCGGCTCGGTGGTGGCCTTCATCCTGGAATGCCTCGAGAAGGGCGTCCTCACCCCTCAAGACGTCGGCCGGGATGTCAAGTGGGGGGACGCGGACGGCGTGGCTTGGCTCCTCGAGCGGATAGCGCGGCGTGAGGGCGTCGGCGAGCTCGTGGCCAGGGGGGTCAAGGAGGCCGCCGAGCGCATCGGTAAGGGCTCCGAGAGGTTCGCCATGCACATCAAGGGGCTCGAGATATCAGGCTACGAGTCCCGTTTCGCCCCGGCCATGATGCTGGCCTATATGACCGCCGACATAGGGGCCCACCACAACCGGGCGTGGGCCATCACCTACGACGCGGCCGTGGGGCAGGACGTCATCGAGGGGAAGGCGGCCAAGGTCATCGAGCTCCAGCACGTGCGTCCGCTCTTCGACGCTCTGGGGCTCTGCCGGCTCCAGTGGGTCGAGATAGGCTTCGAGCTCGAACATTACGCCGACATCTTCCCCATCGTGACCGGCTGGGATTACTCGTGGGAGGACCTGCTCCGCATCTCCGAACGTATATGGAACCTGACGCGATGCTTCAACCGGCGCGAGCGGCCGGACTTCGGGCGGGCGTGGGATCTGCCGCCGCCGCGCTGGCTCGAGGAGCCGCTCCCGAGTGGTGCCGGAAAAGGGCGCTGCATGTCGCGGGAGAACGCCGAGAAGATGCTGGACGAGTACTACGAACTCCGCGGCTGGGACGCGAACGGGCTGCCCACAAGGGCCAAGCTGGAGGAGCTCGGTCTCGGCTTCGTCCTCGAGAAGCTGGAGCTCGACTGAAGGCCTTCGGTGGGCCGGTCGGAGCGGAGCCGACAGGAAGGAGGACGGCTGACCGGTGAAGGTGACGGTGAGGGTTGTCGGTCACGCGGTGGAGTTCTTCCCCGGCAGGAAGGACCGCTACGAGCTCGAGCTTGACGGCCCCACGGATGTGGCCGGTATCATCGAACGTCTGGGGGTCGGCCGGACCCTCGTCATGTCGGCCATCGCCGGCGGGAAGCGAAGAGACTTTGACTACGTGCCCGCCGACGGGGAGGAGGTCATCCTCATCACCCCGCCGGCGGGAGGGTAGGCCCGAGACAGGGTCGGACTCTTCGCGGGGCAGACCTTTCGCGGAGATGACGTGAGGATCCCGCACCGGGCCCGGGACCGGAGTCCCGGGCCCGGCTCCTTCCAGAAGGAGCGTCACGCCCCGGTAGAGTATACTTAGGAGGACTTTTCGCGGCCCGAAGCATTCCTGAGACACGACCCCGGAGGGACGGGTCCGCGACCTGGGGGGCGCCGACGACGGTATCGACCTTCAGGGCCCTGCGCCACCGCGATTTCCGGCTCTTCTGGTTCGGCCAGATGGTCTCCCTTGTCGGGAGCTGGATGCAGATGACCGCCCAGTCCTGGCTGGTCCTCACCCTGACGGACTCACCGTTCAAGCTCGGTCTGGTCGGGACCCTCCAGTTCGCTCCGCTCCTGGTCTTCACCCTTTACGCCGGAGTCCTCGCCGACCGCCTCCCCAAGCGGAGGATCCTGCTCGTGACACAATCGTGCCTGGCCTTCTTCGCGCTTGTCCTGGCCTTCCTCACCCTGTCGGGCCGGGTCGAGTTCTGGCATGTCGCCCTCCTGGCCGCCCTGGTCGGGACGGTGCGGTCGTTCGATACTCCGGCCCGCCAGTCGTTCTTCGTCGAGATGGTCGGCAGAGAGGACCTCCTTAACGCCATCGCGCTGAACTCGACCGTCTTCAATCTCGCCCGTGTCGCGGGCCCGGCCTTGGGCGGACTCGTCATCAAGGCCGTCGGCACGGGGTGGGCCTTCCTGGCCAACGGGCTGAGCTTCCTCGCCGTCATCGCGGCCCTGACGGCCATGACGACACCGGACCGGGTCAGACCGGGTCGGCGCGGCGTGGGCCGCGAGATGCGGGAGGGGCTGGCCTACATCGCCCGGACCCCGGCCGTCCTGGGCATCATCGTCCTGCTCGGCCTTGTCTCGACCTTCGCCCTGAACTGGAACGTTCTGGTTCCGACCTTCGCCAGGGCCGCCCTGGGGCTCGACGCCGGGGGCTACGGCCTCCTGATGTCGTCGATGGGCCTCGGGGCCCTGACCGGGTCTGTCGCCCTGGCCACCTTCGGCGGGCGCGGCCCCCAGGCGAGAGCGCTCCTGGCCGGCGCCCTGTCGCTCGGGACCGGACTGGCCGTCCTTTGCTTCGTCCGGGCACCGGCCCTGGCGGCGGCCGTCCTCTTCTGCTGTGGAGCCGCCCAGGTGACCTATCTCGCCAGCTCCAACACCACCGTCCAATCGGTCGTCCCGGACGAGCTCCGCGGCCGGGTGATGGGGGCGTACTTCCAGGTCTTCGGCGGGGTCGCCCCTTTGGGGGCCTTCCTCTCCGGGAGCCTGGCCGAGCGCTACGGGGCTCCGGTCACGTTCGGGGTGATGGGCTGCCTGACGGTCGCCGCCGTGCTGGCCGTCTCTGCCGCCGGCCGCCTGCCGCAGGCTGTGGCCGGCTCGGACGGGAGAGCGCGGCCGGAGGCCGACGCCGCGGTCGAGGGCGGGCGGCCGTCGCTCCGGGCCGAGCGGGCGTCGGACGGCTGAGAAAAGGGGAAAAGTATCCCGGGCGAGAAGTGCCGGGGGACGCGACCAAACCCCGCCCGGAGGATGGTGAAGGATGCTCTCCAAAGGCAGGCCCGTGCGGGTCCGCATAGCGCCGAGCCCGACCGGACCCATCCATATCGGCAACATGCACACCGCCCTCTTCAACTGGCTCTTCGCCCGGAAGCACGGGGGCAGTTTCGTGCTCCGCTTCGAGGACACCGACCGCGAACGGTCGAGGCCGGAGTACGAACGGCTCATCTTCAACGAGATGAGGTGGCTCGGCCTGGACTGGGACGAGGGGCCGGACATCGGCGGGCCCTACGGGCCCTACCGGCAGACGGAACGCCTCGACCTCTACGCCGAGTTCGCGCGGCGGCTTCTGGGGTCGGGCCACGTCTACCCCTGCTACTGCACTCCTGAGGAACTCGAGGCCGAACGGAGGGAGGCCCAGAAGGCGGGCCGGGCCTACAAGTACAGCGGCCGATGCCGCCGGCTCGACGAGGCCGGACGGAGGGCGATGGAGGCCGAGGGGCGCAGACCGGCCCTGAGGTTCGCCGTCCCTGAGGGGCGCGTGGTGGTCATCGACGACCTCATCCGGGGCCGCATCGAGTACCCCACAGACGCCATCAGCGACTTCATCATCGTCCGGCCCAACGGCATGCCCCTCTACAACTTCGCCGTCGTCGTCGACGACATCACCATGCGGATAAGTCACGTCATCCGGGGCGAGGGGCACATTTCCAACACCCCGGTCCAGTGCCTCATCTACGAGGCTCTCGGAGCGGAGAGGCCCCTCTTCGGGCACCTGGGGCACATCCTCCTCCCGACCCGGGAGAAGATGGCCAAGCGGGAGGGAACGGCCTATGTCGGCAACTACCGCGACGAGGGCTATCTGCCGGAGGCCATCGTCAACTTCATGTCCCTCCTCGGCTGGACCCCACCTGACGGGAGGGAGTTCCTCACCCTCGAGGAGATAATCGAGGAGTTCTCCCTGGACCGGGTCACAAAGGCCCCGTCGGTCTTCGACCCGGAGAAGCTGACCTGGATGAACGCGAACTACATCAGGCGGATGGAGGTCGAGGAGCTGGCCCGGAGGTGCCTGCCTTTCCTCGAGAAGGCCGGGCTCGTGGCCGAGGGCCTCGACCGGCTCCCGGCCGGGGCCGAGCCCCCGGAGCCGCCGGAGGGTATGGTGAGGTCGGACTTCGCCCGGGTCGTTTGGGTCGTCTCCCTCGAGCAGGAGCGCATCGAGACTCTGGCCCAGATCGTCGAGGCCACCGAGTTCTTCTTCCGGCGCCGCATCGAGCCGGACGAGAAGGCGTCCAAGATGCTGAGGACGCCGGGGGTCGGGAAGGCCCTCGCCAGGGTGCTCGAGGCCTACAGGGCCCACGGCGACTGGAGGCCCGAGCCGCTGGAGGCCCTGGGGCGGCGGCTCGTCGAGGAGCTCGGACTCTCGGCGCGCAAGCTGTTCCAGCCCATCCGGGCGGCTGTCACCGGACGCGTCGCCAGCCCTCCCCTTTTCGACACGATGGCGGCTCTGGGCCGGGACCTGTGCCTCGAGCGGCTGGCCGCGGCGGTCGAGTTCGCCCGGGAGGCCGGTGAGGAGACGGTCTGAGTCTGCCTCTCCTGGCAGGGCCCTGCACGAGAGACCAGCAAAAGCCGTGAGCCTGGCGGGAGGATGGGTTGCCGGCCATCCCGAAGTGAGGTCCGAGAGGTGATGGACCGGGTCGATGTGCGGGATAGTCGGCTTCTGGGGACCTCGTGACACCGTTCTCCTCAAACGGATGGCGGACTCTGTGCGGCACCGCGGTCCTGACGACGAGGGGTATTTCGAGACCGACCGGATGAGCCTCGGGCACCGCCGCCTGTCGATCATCGACATAGCGGGCGGCCACCAGCCGATGCCCAACGAGGACGGCTCGGTCCAGCTCGTGTACAACGGCGAGGTCTACAACTTCCGGGAACTCCGGCGCGAGCTGGAGGCGGCCGGGCATGTCTTCCGCACCGAGTCGGACAGCGAGGTCGTGGTCCACGCCTACGAGGAATGGGGATGCGACTGCTTCCGGCGCTTCAACGGGATGTGGGCCCTCGCCCTGGCGGACCTGAAGAAGGGTAGGCTCGTCCTGGCCAGGGACCACTTCGGCATCAAACCCCTTTACTACGCCCGGACCGGCCGGCGCGTCCTCTTCGCTTCGGAGATAAAGGCCCTCCTTCAGGACCCCGAGCTCGAGACGGGCCCGAACGACCAGGTCATCTATGAGTACCTCCGCTACGGCCTCCACGACCACCGGGAGGAGACCTTCTTCAAGGGAATCCTGCGCCTCGAGGCCGCGACCTGGGCCATCATCGACGGCTCGGGCATGACCACCGGCCGGTACTGGACCCCGCGTCTCAGTCAGGAGGCCGGGACCGACCCGGCCGAGTTCAGGCGGCTCTTCCGGGAGTCCGTCCGCCGGCGGCTCGTGGCCGAGGTGCCCGTCGGGGCCTGCCTCTCCGGAGGGCTCGATTCGACGACCATCCTCCGCCTGATGGACGAGCTGGTCAAGGAGGACGGAGAGGAGACCCGGGCGGTGGGGGAGAGAATCAAGACCTTCTCGGCCGTCTTCGACAACGACCCCATCGACGAGCGTGAGTACATCCGGGAGGCCGTCGAGGGCACGGTGGCCGAGTCCCACTACATCCACCCCGACCCGCACGAGTTCGTCCGGGAGCTGGAGGCGTTCGTCTGGCACCAGGAGGAGCCCACGGTCAGCACCGGGCCCTACGCGCAGTGGTGCGTCATGCGCGGCGCCGCGGACAAGGTCAAGGTCCTCCTCGACGGCCAGGGCGGTGACGAGCTCATCGCCGGGTACGTGCCCTACCACGCCGTCTACCTCAGACAGCTCCGCCGCGAACGGCGCTGGGGGCTTCTGCTGAGGGAAGCCTGGGCGGCCCGGGACGTCCTCTGGCCGCTCATAAGGAGGCGCCTTCTCAGCCGCAGCCCGCGCCGGCGCATCGACGAACCCGGGCTCATCCGGGACGACTTCCGGCGCGAGGTCCGCGAACCCGACGACCGGCGGCCTCAGGACGACCTAAAGGAGCGCCTTCTCGCCGACGTGACGACCTACAGCCTACCGTGTCTCCTGCGGTACGAGGACAAGAACTCGATGGCCTTCTCCATCGAGTCGCGGGTCCCGTACCTCGACCAGGAACTCGTCGACCACATCCTGGCTCTGCCGCCTAAGGCCATCATCCGGGACGGTTGGAGCCGTTTCATCCTCAGGCAGGCCATGAAGGGGACGCTCCCCGGCAGGATCGCCCGGAGGCGCTGGAAGGTCGGCTTCACGACCCCGGAGATCCGGTGGCTGAAGAACCGCCGTGCCGCCTTCGGCAGCATCCTGGCCAGCCCGGGCTTCCAGGGGCGGCGCTACTGGCACGGGAGGAAGGTGCTCGAGGCCTTCCGGGGGGCCTGCTCGGGGCGGCTGGACAACTCCATGTTCTTCTGGCGGGCGATCAACGTCGAGGTCTGGTTGCGCGTGTTCTTCGACACCGACGGCTCGGTCAGGCGTGAGCCACCGCCGTCACACATCCGGGCGAGCGATAGGGCCTGGGCCGAGGCGGCCGCCCGGGCCGGCTACGACGGGGCCGTGCGTGTGCTGTCGGTTGAGGCCAACGAGACGAAGCATCTCTTCGCGGCTGTCGGGGAACAGGTCTTCGCCCGCCTGCCGGTCAAGACTCGCCTCGTGCACCCGGGGGACGACCTCGCCGAGGTCATCCTCGAAGGGCTCGCCGGCGGACCGGCCCGAGCGGGCGGCCGGGACGCGGGTGGAAGGCCGGCCTCGCGTATCGTCCTGCAGGACGGGGACATAGTGGCCGTGAGCGAGAAGGTCGTGGCCGTGAGCCAGGGACGCTCCTTCCCTCTGGCCGAGGTCAAGCCTCGGCCGGTCGCCCGCCTGTTGTCGCGGTTCGTCAACCGCAACCCTCACGGTATCGGTGTGGGCATGCCCGAGACGATGGAGCTCGCCATACGCCAGGTGGGCCTGCCGAGAATCCTCCTTGCGGCGGCCGTCGGCGCGGCCGGCAAGCTCGTCGGCGTGAGGGGCCTCTTCTACAAGATAGCCGGGCAGGCGGTCAAGGCCATCGACGGGCCGACTCCCGGCACCATCCCGCCCTACAACAGCCACGCGAAGCTCGCCCCCCTCGACCCCGGGGGGGTGGCGGAGGACCTTGCCGCCCTCCTCGGCCGTGAGACCGGCGCGAAGGTGGGCGTCGCCGTGGTCGACGCCAACGACCTCAGCGTCGAGGTCCTCGGCCACAGCGGCGGGGTCGACCGGGGCCTGGTCACCGAACTGTTCCGCGACAACCCCCTCGGACAGGGGAGTCAGCAGACCCCGGTGGCCGTGCTGCGGCTCGTGGGGCCGCTCCTTCCCACCGGCGCCGACCGGAGGTTCGAACCTCCGGTAGAGGAGAAGGGGACAGCGGGGGAGACGGCTCCGACGGCGGCCAGGGAGGTTGCGGCATCCGCTCCGTTTGAGACGTCGGACTGAGGCCCGGCGTCCTCCTACCCGCCGGTAGGCGCCCTATCTCACTGCGTCGTAGCTCCATGTATAGGAGAAGTCTAGGATTTCTGCCCTCTAGGGAGGAAACCGGCGAACTTCACAGAATTGGTGCATTTCAATTCACAGGTCACTTCTTCAGGCTACGGGGGCCGGCGGCCGGGCGGCTTGCTTCCCCGTGGCGACCTCAGGGGGGTTTTCTGCAAATGCGTGGAGCGTTTCTGAGGGCGGGAGCCGTCGTCCTGACCGCGGTGCTCGCCCTGTCGGCCGCGGGAGTCCTCGCGGGGTGCGGTGGAAGGGAGAAGGTCGCCTCCGCCGAGCTTCCGGTGACCGCGGCGGGCGACCCCCGCATCTTCACCATGTTCCTGGGCATGAACATGGCCGGGTACGACCGCGAGCCGGGTGAGGCCATGCACCCGGTACGCCAGGCGGCCAGGGAGGCCCTCGCCGACGTCGACCCGGAGGAGTTCGCTGAGTTCAGGACCTTCCTCGGCTCCGGCGGAGCAGGGAACCTGGCGGCGATGGTCCTCCGGGACATCGGCGGTCCTCCGGAGATGGGCACGAGTTCGACGATGGGCATCATACCCGACATCTCCGCCGCCCTGAAGGCCCTGTGGGCGGCCCATGCGGCGGACTTGTGGGAGGAGCACGAGGCGGCTCACGAGGAGTACGCGGCCGAGCTTCTCGGTCCGGCCACGGAGGCCGTCCGCTCCTTCCTCGCCTACGCGGGAGAAGAGGAGAGTCCCGTTTCGGCCGTGCACATCATCCCCAACCTCCTCGCTCCGTCGGGGTTCGCCAGCGTGTACCATGACGACGACGAGGATGTCCTGTACGTCCTCCTGGGTCCGGGCGATCTCCGGCCTGACGAGCTGGTCCGGGAGTTCGCGCGCTTCCTCATCGCCGACACCCTGCGGGAGATCGAGCTCGACGTCGGGTTCACCCGCTTCCGTCCGGTGCACGACGTCGCGAAGGGCCTCGAGCTCATCTCGCGAGAGCACCCGTCGGTGGGCGGTTATATAGAGGAGTGCCTCGTGAGGGCTCTCGCGGTGAGGACCGTGTGCGCCGAGGAGGCGGCCTGGGCTGAGCTCGAGGCGGCCCACGCGCAGGGCCTCTACTTCACACCGGCGTTCTACGAGGCCCTGGCCGGCTACGAGGAGAGCGGGGCGGCCCTTCTGGAGTATCTCGAGACGCTTCTCGAGGCCGTGGACGTCGACGCCGTGCTCGCCGGCCTCGGAGAGAGCGCCGGCTGAGGCAAGAGCCGGCCAGCCCGGCCGGGTTCACAGCGCTACTCGCTCACGCCTTTGTGGACCGCCGCGGTCACTATCCTGACCGCGGCGGTCCTTCACAGGTCCAGGGAGTCGAGCACCCCGCGCAGGATTGAAGCCGAGCGGCGGAAGGCCTCGACCTCCTCGCGGGCCAGCGGCAGCTCGATGACCCTCTCGACCCCATTGCGGCCGACGACCGCCGGGACACCGACGTAAACGTCCCGGACGCCGTGGTAGCCGTTGACAAGGGTCGAGACGGACAGGACCGTGTTCTCGTCCCGCAGGATGCTCTCCACGATCCGTGCGAGCCCCACCGCGATGGCGTAGTAGGTGGCTCCCTTGCGTCGGATGATCTCGTAGGCCGCGTCCCGGGCCTTCTCGAAGATGACACGGTGGGCCTCGGGTTCGTAGCCTTCGAAGTCCTCCAGGCGGATACCGGCGATGTTCGCCAGACTCCAGACCGGGACCTCGCTGTCGCCGTGCTCCCCGATGATGTGGGCGTGGACGCTACGGGGGTCGACCCTGTAGTGGCGGCTCAAGAGGTAGCGGAGGCGGGCCGTGTCGAGGATGGTCCCCGACCCGATGACCCGGGCGGCCGGGTAGCCCGAGAGCTTCCAGGCGGCATAGCTGAGGATGTCCACTGGGTTCGAGGCGACGAGGATGATAGCCTCCGGGCAGTGGGCTGTTATTCCCGCGACGACCTCTCTCAGGACGGCGATGTTCCTCCGGAGCAGGTTCAGTCGGTCCTCACCGGGACGCTGGGCCACGCCGGCGGCGATGCAGACGATGGACGCGTCCTCGAGCGTCTCGTACCCGCCGGCCACGATGCGCACCGGGCGGGCGAAGGGGACGGCGTGGTTGAGGTCCATCGCGTCGCCCTCGGCCTTGTCCCTCCTGCGGTCGACGAGGGCAAGCTCGCGGGCCAGGCCCCTCAGGAGAAGGGTGAAGGCGAAGGTCGCGCCGACGTGACCTGTTCCCACGACGCCTATCTTGACCGGCGGGACGGGCTTCTCGCTCTCCAGGGGTTTCACCTCTTCTGCCGGTAGTATGACCAGGGGGGAGGGTTAGGAAAGCCTAGGGAGCGGCCGCCAGCCCGGCCAGGCCCTTCAGGAGGACGCTGGAGGCGGCCCTCATCGCCGCGGCGAGCTCGTCAGAGTGGAACGCCGGGCGCCACTCGCGCCAGAGCTCGTCGCTCACCACCAGGAGGTTGGCCACGGAGACACCGTGGAAGCGGCCGAGGGCGTACATGGCCGATGTCTCCATGTCGACCCCGACGACTCCCTCGGCCCGGTATCTCTCTATCTTCCATACGAACTCGCGGTAGATGGCGTCGGTCGTCCAGTGCGGCCCCACGTGGCCGTGGCGGCCTTGGGCGGCGAGCACCCGTCCGAGGGCCTCCTGGAGGGTGGGGTCCGGTCCCACCCTTTCACCGGCGGGGAGGTAGTGATGGGAGACGCCTTCCTCGCGGATGCACTGCCCTGGGAGAAGGAAGGCTCCTACGGGGGCCCGCTCCTGGAGACTGCCCGCCATGCCGAGGCCGATGATGCGCCGGGCACCCGAGGCGATGAGCTCCTCCATCACGGCCACGGTTCCCGGGGCTCCGACGGGGAAGGTCAGGAAGGAGACGCGGGCTCCTCCGACGTCGGCCGTGAAAAGGTCGTGCCCGCCTCCTGCGCCGTAGGGCCAGTTCTCGGCTCTAACGGCACCGGTCTCGGCCCGCAGCCAATCGGTGACAGAGCGGAACCAGGTCCCGACGACCGTCGGGGCCACGCCCAGGTCCTCGAGGCTCAGGCCTCGCGTGCGGCAGTAGTAGTCCAGGTACATGCGCGGGGTGAAGCGGACCTCGTCCCGGGCGGGGTCGCTGTTGCGGTCGGCCACGTCGTCTACAGCCATCCTTTCGTTGCGATAAGGGCCAGGATGCGAAGGACCTGCAGAGGCCCTTCCCTTCTGCTCTGCAGTCTGTCCAGTCTGTCTGGTCCGATATGGGGCTAGGCGTTCGCCGCAGAGGGCGGTCCTCCTCTCCGCCGGGCAGGAGGGCCGGGTGAGCCGACAACGACCAGGGACAGGGTCCCTCGGGAGGAAATCGCTGCCCTTCTGCAAAGACCTCCATCGACAGCGGTGGACACTACTCGACCCGGGCGGACAGCCGGACTCCCACGGACGGTCCGGGGCCTGCCTGGGGCGAAGGGCCCGGGTCGGAGGAGGCGGGTTCGTGTGGCGTTCGCTTTCGACCGGCACACCGGACACCGGCTTATCGAGCTCATCTTCATGATAAAGAAGGGACGGTATCCGAACACCAAGACCATCGCGGAGCACTTCGGGTGCTCGCGGCGGACCGCGGAGCGCTACATCGAGAAGCTCCGGGACTTCGTGGCCGACGACCTCGTCTACGACCCCAAACGCAAGGGCTACTACTTCGCTAAGGGGGGACCGGACCTCCCCAGGTTCAAGCTGACCGAAGGCGAGGCCGTGGCGATCTTCCTCGCCGTGAAGCTCCTTAACCAGTGCCGGGGGACGCCTTACGAGCGGGCCGTGGCGAGGGCGCTCTCGAAGCTCGCCTACCTCTTCCCCAAGGAGATTACCGCGGACGAGGTACCGGAACTTGCGGACTGGGTGAGCTTCGGCATCGAGCCTCTCAGGGGAGAGGAACGCAAGGTGATGGAGACCTTCCACACGCTGAACGAAGCCCGGTCCAGAAGGGAAACCGTGCGCATCCGCTACTTCACGGCCAGCCGCGGGGAGTGGAGTGAGCGGGACATCGACCCCTACCATCTCCACTTCCAAGACGGGGCGTGGTACGTCTTCGCCTACTGCCACTGGCGCGGGGAGGTCAAGACGTTCGCCCTCGACCGCATCGAGTGGATTCGAGGCACGGGGAGGTCTTTCGAGATACGGCCGGACTTCTCGCCCGACTCGTTCGTACGGGACAGCTTCCGCATAGAGCGGGGCGACCCGAGGGAAGTCGCCATCCGGTTCGGTCCCGAGCAGGCCCGCTACGTGAGGGGCCGGCGGTGGCACCCGAGCCAGGTGCTGGAGGAGCTCGAGGACGGCGGTCTCGTCCTCCGGATGCGGGTCGGGGGCCTCGGCGAGGTCAAGAGGTGGGTGTTGTCGTTCGGCGCGGGGGCCGAGGTGCTCGGGCCGGAAGAGCTGGTCCGGGATGTGCGGCGGGAGGTGGCCGGCCTGGCCGGCCGCTACGGGGTGGCGGACAGCCGTGTTCCCTGAGCTGAAGGTGGGTCTCTTCCGCCTGCGCCTGGTGGCCCGCCAGCCGATGCCCCTGCCGGCGTACAAAGGTTCGGTCCTGCGCGGGGGCTTCGGCTCCGCCTTCCGCCGGGTGGCCTGCGCCCTGCGGGCCGACGACTGCGGCGGCTGTGCCCTGCGGCAGGCCTGTCCGTACGCGTACGTCTTCGAGACCTCGCCGCCGGAGGGCTCGGAGGTCCTCCGGACCTTCAAGGACATCCCGCGCCCCTTCGTCATCGAGCCGCCCGAGGACGACCGCACCTTCCTCGCGCCGGGAGACGAGATGGAGTTCGGCCTGGTCCTCATCGGGCGGGGCGTATCCTATCTGCCCTACTTCGTCGTGGCCTTCAGGGAGCTCGGACGGACCGGCATCGGGCCCCGGCGGGCGGGGTTCGAACTCGCCGAGGTGAGGCAGGTGGCCGGCCCGGTCTGGGCGGGCGAGGCCGGCGGGGTGGGGGAAGAGAGGGAGCAAGGGAAGCAGGGCGCCCGGTCCTGGACCGTCTTCGACGGGACGACGGACTCGGGCGAGGTGAGGGTGGCCGGGGTGTCGGAGCGGTGTGTGGGGGCGAAGGAGATAAAGGCCTGGGCCGAAGAGCTCCCCCGGGACCGCTTGGAGGTCGACTTCAGGACCATGACCCGGCTCAAGGCCGAGGACTCGTTCGCGAGGCGTCCGGAGTTCCACCTGCTGGTCAGGGCCCTGTTGCGAAGGGTTTCGTCTCTCGCTTACTTCCACCACGGTGTCTCTCTCGACCTCGACTATCGCGGGCTTGTCCAGGCGGCGCGACAGGTCAACGTGCTTCGTGACCGCACCCGCTGGGTCGACTGGGCCCGCTATTCCAACCGGCAGGACAGGCGGATGAACCTGGGGGGCCTTGTCGGGAAGGTCGTGTACGAGGGCGACCTGAGATCGGAAGAGCACACGTCTGAACTCCAGTCAC